>JAGBTV010000103.1 GCA_017631155.1 Oscillospiraceae bacterium
ATCAAACTCTCAAAAAATTGTATCTAAACTCCATATGGAGCTCAAATCATTTTCCGATCAATTTGTCTAGCAAATTTACTCAAGAATTTTCGTTGGCTGTTTTTTCTCAATTCGTACACGAATAGTCTTAAACAATCCATTTTAATTGTCCAAGGTGTTCTATAGTTCGTCTCACATTATTCAATTTACAAGGTGCAGACTTGTTTCGCGCTTTTGCGCTCAACAGACAGTATTCTACCACAAGAAAAAACAATTGTCAATACTAAATTTCAATTATTTTTGAAATTTATTTGCTTTTCAATTTCTTCCAAAGTGGATGAATCAGCTTCGATATAATAGCAAACGGCACATCAATTGTCAAGGTAATTTTTTACTTTTTTACGACTTTTTTTGACGGTCTATTTCTTGTGTTTTGCGGCCATTTTGCACACAATATAATCCGGTCAAACATCAGCACATTTATGCATCGCTGTGCAATTCGCACAAATGAATCTATGCATAGTTTACTTTTGATTTTTCTTATTCAAAGGTCTTATTCTTTTGTTTCGCCATTTGTTAGCCGCCAGCCTTTTCCGAATCAAACCCGGTTCAAAAGGGATGATATACGGCACGCCAAGGCTTTTCAGCGTAGCTAAATGCAACAACAAAATCACGATGCCGATTGCAACGCCAACCACGCCTGCAACAGAAGCCATCACCGCTAACAGAAATCTGCAGACTCGTATGGCTGCTGCCAAATCCCGATTCGGTAAAACAAAACCGCAAACCCCCGCCACACTGACTGCTATCAGCGCAATTGGGGAAAGAATACCGGCTTCCGCCGCAGCCGATCCCACAACGATACCGCCAATGATAGATACAGAATTGCCGATACTTTGTGGCAAATGAATCCCTGTCTCCTGGAGAAGCTCAAAGGCGATCAGCAGCCCCAATATCTCCCATGTGGACGAAAACGGAATGGACTGCTTACTTTCTACAATGACCTGATACAAATTTTGCGGCAGCCAATGAGGATGATGCACAGTCATGGCAACAAACAGTGCAGGAAGCAACAGATTCACAAGCAACGCGCCATAGCGTAATATTCTTACTGCAGAAGCCGAGATAAAATCTCTTCCATAGTCTTCCGGTGAGTCCATCAGGTAACCAATATCCACAGGCGCTAAATACCCAACCGGAATCCCATCCACAAAAAGGCCCACCCGTCCTTCCAAGAGACCGCGGCAGAAACGGTCTGTTCTTTCTGTGTATTGCAGCAACGGAAACGGCGTATACCTTGACCCGGTAATATATTCTTCTACTGAGGATGGAGAAATCAGTCCGTCAATATCAATCTTCTGCAATCGGGACTTCATATTTTCCACAAGCTTGTCATTGGTCAATCCGTGCACCCAGACCACAGAGACATTGGTAAGGCTGCGTCTGCCAACCGTTGTTTCATACAATCGCAGATCAGGTGTCCGTAGATGCCGACGAATTAAAGATGTATTCGAACGAACAGTTTCGACAAAAGCATCTTTTGACCCCTTGGCGGTGTTCTCTACATCCGGAGGGGAAATACCTCTCTTCTCCCCCGTCTTAACTTCAAAGGCGATTGCGCCGGAACCCGGAAATAACACAACACAAAAACCGTTAACAAGAAGCATTGCAACATCATCGAGATTTTCGCAAGCTTTGGCTACAGAATTAAAGACAACACCATGCAAAGCCTTTTGATAAAGTTCCTTCATAGAATCACCACTAAGCAATTCTACAATCGGCTTAAAAACATATTCCGATATATCTCCGCCGGCCGTTAATCCGTCAATGGCATAGGCATATAATGTATGTCCGCTGCAGCGCATTGGTCGGACATTAAAATCCGCTGCCCCTTTAAAAATCTTGCGGATATTTTCATCGGTAAGTTCTCCGGGGTACATAGGATTCATGTTAGGTTTACTATTATCCATAATTCCACCTCGCAGCTAGTTTGTCCGTATGTAGAGGGAATATGTGGATACAGATTGCATTTTTTGAGATGGGATGTTATATTAATAAAAATGAATTGCGTTAGGAGAATCCCCATGTCACACACAATTGCAGCAGTTTCTACAGGAAACATTGTCTCCGCGATCGGCATTATTCGGCTTTCCGGCGACGATTGTATTGAAATTGCAGAAAAGGTATTTACATTATATAATGGTAAGCTAACAGATGCCCCGGAGCGAAAATTGGTTCTTGGCGAACTGCACGACCGTGACGGCAGAGTGATCGATCAAGGCATGGCCGTTGTTTCCAGAGCGCCCCACAGCTATACTGGTGAAAATACTGTAGAATTTCACTGTCACGGTTCGCCGGCTGTTTTGGCCGCAGGACTGGAAGCTTTGTATTTGTCCGGCGCAAAACCTGCTCAGCGTGGTGAGTTTACCAAGCGGGCATTTATGAACGGCAAACTGGGACTGACTCAGGCAGAAGCGGTTATTGACCTGATCGAAGCAGAGTCGTCCGAGGCAGCAGCAAACGCAGCCGGTCAGGTAGGCGGTGTTCTGCAGAAAAAACTTGCACCAATCTACGATGATCTTGTGAATTTGTGCAGTCATTTTCATGCTGTGTTGGATTATCCCGATGAAGACATTGAAGACTTTGGCATTGAGAACTACGCAAACTCCCTGCAGACCGACACCAAGGCGCTGCACACACTTCTGCAAACTTACAATCAAGGTCGAATTTTGCGTCAGGGTGCAGCAGCCGCTATTGTCGGCAAGCCGAATGTGGGAAAATCCAGCCTTTTGAATGCCCTGGCCGGATATGATCGTGTTATCGTAACCGAAGTTGCCGGTACCACAAGAGATACGGTTGAGGAATCTGTTTTGGTAGGATCTACCCGTCTTCGTTTGATCGACACTGCCGGAATTCGGGATACCGATGATAAGATTGAAGCCATCGGTGTTGAACGCAGTAAGCAGGCTGTGGATGCAGCAGACCTTGTCATCTTTGTCTGTGACGGTTCAAAGCCGCTGACGGAAGAGGACTTTTCTGTTATCGATATTTGCTCTGAACATCAGAACGCCATTGCGCTGATTAACAAATGCGACCTTGCCAACGCAGTAGAACCCGGTGATCTTCCGTTTTTATATGTAATAGAGATTTCCGCCAAAGACGGAACCGGACTTGACCAGTTTGCGGATGCTGTAGATACTATTTTCGAAAAGTCAACCCCCTGCGACGGCTCTGTTTTGACAAATGTCAGACAGTATGATGCCATCCGACGGGCTTTCGACGCCATGCAGCGAGCCATTCAAGCTTTTAAGCTTGGAGAAACTCCAGACCTTGTACTGACAGACATTGAAGATGCCATGACAGCCATGGGCGAAGTCACCGGTGCTACCGTCCGGGAAGATATCACGTCACGAATCTTTGAACGCTTTTGCGTAGGTAAATAGAAATGACTACATTAACAGATCAAATCATTGCATTGCCGGAAAGTCTCTTGACGCAAGTTGACATTCGCATTTGTCCCATCCGGGACGACCACGATCTGTGGTTCGCGGTTGTAGAATGTCAGCTAGCAGCCGGTCAGGAAAGATTTGTAAATTCCGCAGGCTTCTCCATTGGCAGGGCTTATCTTGATCCGGAAAACAACATTCCATGCATAATTCGAACAAACCAATCATTCAGCACAACGGCTGTATCAATCCCCAGGCTTTGTTCACAATGGCGAAACAGACGGTGATGATCTGATCTTTGTATACAGAAAGGCATCTAAAACATGATATATTTGGATAACTCTGCAACTACCAAGCCCTGTTCTGCAGCCGTAGAGGCCATGACTGCCGCATTGACCGAGGGATGGGCAAATCCCAGCGCCCTGTATGAATTTGGCATCCAATCCGCAAGACAGCTCCGAGATGCAAGGAACAAGATTGCCGGTGCCTTGGGTGCTGAACCGGATCGGGTATTCTTCACATCCGGCGGAACAGAAGCGGACAACTGGGCAATTATGGGAACGGCAAAACGATTCGGCAAGAAAAACAAGCACATTATCACCACCGCCATTGAACACCACGCTGTTCTCAACTGTATGAAAGAGCTGGAAGCCCAGGGCTATCAAGTCACCTATCTGCAACCGGATAAGCTTGGTAACATCTCATTGACATCATTACGAGAAGCATTGCGCCCCGACACCATTCTGGTTTCTATCATGATGGTAAATAACGAAGTTGGTTCTGTCATGCCCATTGCCCAAATGGCAAAACTGACCCACAAGATTTGCCCCGATGCCGTATTCCACACTGATGCCGTACAGGGATTCCTAAAGGTTCCTTTTAGCGCCAAAACATTGGGCGCTGACCTCATTAGCATTTCATCCCACAAGATTCACGGTCCTAAGGGTGCCGGTGCGCTGTATATTTCTCCCCGATTCAAATCCTTCCCTGCCCTGTTGCTGGGCGGCGGTCAGGAAAACGGTTTCCGCAGCGGCACAGAAGCTACCCCTGCGATTTTGGGATTTGCCGCGGCCGCCGCAGACTGTGCAGAAAGTTTCCGTGAAGATATCCAAGTCGAACAAGCATTGCTTTCCGCACTTGTTGATAAATTATCCGTCATTGATGGCATTACCGTCAACGGAGCCCATGAAGCACCCCATATTTTATCTTTGTCTATTCCCGGAGTGCCAACGCAAAACACCATCAATTTTTTGCAGGATCACGGAATTTGTGTCAGTGCCGGCAGCGCCTGTGCCAAAGGTCATCGCAGTCATACATTGACAGCTATGGGTCTTACCCCGGAAATTATGGACAGCTCTTTCCGCATCTCCCTTTGTCGGAATAACACCGAAGAGGAATTGAACACTTTGGTCCAAGTCATTAAAACAGAGATTCTCCCCCGCGCAAGATAGCAAAAAGCCTCGCCAACCGGCGAGGCTTCAGATTGTCAAAAAAAGGGTCGCAATGCGACCCTTTTTGCTTATTCAAATAAACGATTAGTAAGCTACACCCCAGTAAACCATCTTCTTGGCTTCCTTACCGCAGCAAGCACACTTATCACCCAAGTTCTCTTGGGCAAAGGGGATACAGCGAGAAGACATGCCGGCAACTTCCTTCATCTTCATCTCACATTCCAGTTCTCCACACCACATGGTCTTGATGTAGCCACCGTTGGCATCCTGCAGAGCCTTGGCCTCTTCCAAAGTCTGAGCAGTGTAGATGTGGTCATCCAGGTTCTTCTTGGCACGGTCATACATACCCTGATGCACAAGTTCCAGCTGTTGGGCTACAGCCTGCTCCAGATCCTCCAGCTTCACCACGACCTTTTCCCGATCAGTTCGGCGAACCAGGACGCACTCACCGTTTTCCAAATCTCTGGGGCCGCACTCTACACGCAGAGGCACGCCCTTCATTTCGTACTCAGCGCACTTCCAACCCATGGAGTTATCGCTGTCATCTACCTTTACGCGGAAACCGGCAGCGGCCAAACGGTTCTTCAGTTCACCGGCAGCTTCCAGAACACCGGGCTTGTGCTGTGCAACAGGCAGAATAATCACCTGGGTGGGTGCAATCTTAGGCGGCAGAACCAGACCGTTGTTATCACCGTGGGTCATGATGATACCACCGATCAAACGGGTGGATACACCCCAGGAGGTCTCATGGGGATTGGTCTTCTGATTGTTCTTATCCGTAAACTCGATACCAAAAGCCTTGGCAAAACCGTCTCCAAAGTAATGAGAGGTACCGGCCTGCAGAGCCTTCCGGTCATGCATCATGCACTCGATGGTGTAGGTAGCCTCCGCGCCATTGAATTTCTCCTTCTCGGTCTTCTGGCCACGGGTTACGGGCATAGCCAGCACATTCTCACAGAAATCTGCATAGACATTCAGCATGGTTTCTGTAAATTCCTTGGCTTCCTCTGCGGTAGCATGGATAGTGTGTCCCTCCTGCCACAGGAATTCCCGGTGACGCAGGAAAGGACGGCTGGTCTTTTCCCAACGCAGTACGCTGCACCACTGATTGTATTTCATAGGCAGATCCCGGTGAGACTGCAGAACATTGGCAAAATGCTCACAGAACAGAGTCTCAGAGGTAGGACGAATAGCATAACGCTCCTCCAGCTTCTCACCACCGCCCATGGTGACCCATGCGCACTCCGGTGCAAAGCCTTCAACATGATCTTTTTCTTTCTGCAGCAGGCTTTCAGGGATCAGCAACGGCATATAAACATTTTCAACGCCCTGCTTCTTGAATTCCGCGTCCATGATCCGCTGAATATTTTCCCAAATAGCATAGCCATAGGGGCGGTAAATGAACACGCCTTTAATAGAGGAATAGTCGATCAGCTGCGCCTTTTTACACACGTCAGTGAACCACTGCGCAAAGTCGACCTCCATATCGGTGATCTGTTCAACCTTCTTATCTTTTGCCATAACGATGTCATCCTCTCGGTATTTCCGTTTTGTTCAGTATATTATAACATCTTTGTCAACTGTTGGAAAGTGTTCTTAACACGCTTTCCGGTTTTGTAATGTTTACCTAACTATTCTAGCAAACTTTCCACCCGTTTGCAATTCCCCATTCTCTATATTTTTACAGCACCAATCTTATGTTCAGGCATAGAATGAATCATCAGTTCGATTGGGAGGAAGCTATGACACAGGTTACGCTTTTACTGGAGCCGTCCGTGGCGCTTTTCTATTCCCACATAGCCAAAACTGCCGGTGTCTCCCTGGAGCAAGTTCTTTGCGATGCCCTGTTCAAGCTGGCGGGAGAATTATCTTTGGAAGCATTGCGCAAGCAGGATGTAATATCTGCCGGTGAGAATTAGACAGTTGTTTTTTGCCGGAACATTTGTTATACTGGTTAAAAAGAAACGATACGGAGGTTCTTATATGAAATCCATCCGCCATATTTACAAAACCGGCAAAGGTCCCTCCTCTTCCCACACCATGGGACCGGAGCGCGCTGCTAAAATATTCCGCAGTCAAAACCCGGATGCGGATGCTTTCCGGGTAGTGCTTTACGGTTCCCTCAGCAAGACCGGTGTCGGCCATGGCACGGACCGGGTCATTCGGGAGGTTCTCTCTCCCCTGCCTACGGAAATCGTTTTTTCTGATGCTGTACTGCAGGATAGCCATCCCAACACCCTGGATTTTTTCGC
>JAGBTV010000014.1 GCA_017631155.1 Oscillospiraceae bacterium
ATAATACATCATAACATATGGTCTATCGTTTGGCGAATAATGAAACCTATCTAAAATCGGGTTGAATATGTTTTCAAACATTCGCTTATATACATCTTCAAATCCTAATGTTTTATTATGCAATAATGCCGTTGCAAATACTTCTTTGTGGTCTTTGATATAAGTGAAATATGGCGTTAGATACTTATCGCAAATAAACATAAGCTCAGTAAGTTCACAGTCATTAAGATTAAACGCTACCGACCGTGTGTCAGAAGAAAAATAGGACAGAAAACCATCTAACAAGTACCGTGTAGTTTCGTTGAGCAAATCTCCGACAGTTTCATAGTGTAAATAAAAGGTGGAACGGTTTACTCCTGCCGTTTCACAAATCTCACTAACAGTAATGTATTCAAACGGTTTCTTTTTCAGCAGGGAAATCAATGCAAGGTCAATTTTTGTGGCAGTATTAAAATATTTGCTTTCGGATTTATTCATATTACCACTCCTTGCAGTGTTTGATTACTTGTCTGCGATTTCACGGGCAAGCTGCACGATTTCATAAGCATATTTTGCCTTGCCCTTTTCAAGCAACTTCTTATAAATCGGATAATTCACACCGCAACCAATAAGGCCAACGATACCGACAACAATCCCCAGCATCATACTGTTTCCGATAACTTGCATTGCCAGGGACATACCTGTGCCGAAAACAAGTGCAAATACAATGCCCCAAGAGTAAGTGAAAATAGTGGCAGGGAGTTTTGCTCGGTTATCCAGTTTTTCAAGGGCAACGATTTTTGAGTCCTCTTTCGGTGCATAATCCTTCGCAATGGATTCTGCTAAAATTTTGTCTGTGTTCATTCTAAGAACCTCCTTTTGTTTTTACATCATCAGTATACCGACCTAAAAGGAGCAAATGAACAACACGAATTCCCAAAAGTGTTGATTTTAAATAAATTATACCCCTATGTACAAATTAAATCAAGTTTTTCTGATTCCCCCATAAATTACCGCTGCCCGCCCATAGCCGTAAATTCGACTATGATACAGGTAGCGGAATTTTTATGCCTATGCTGTCGGGTATTTGTTCCGCTGCTCAAAGGCCGATTTTTCGGCTTCTATGTTAATGGCGTAACTCTTGCCGACGGGATGGGGGAGCCTTTGGTTGCAATCGGTGGGGCGATATGGTATACTGTTGTCAACGAAAGCGAGGACTTTTTATGATAAAAATACTATTTGTCTGCCACGGGAATATTTGCCGCAGTCCTATGGCGGAGTTTGTAATGAAAGATCTTGTCCGCAAGGCGGGCAAAGAGCAGGATTTTGAGATCGCTTCCGTGGCGGTGAGCCGGGAGGAGCTGGGTAATCCCATTTATCCCCCTGCCCAGCGGGAGCTGAACCGCCACGGTGTGCCTTTTGACCGCCGCCGGGCCCGGCAGATCACGGAAGCGGATTTGCAGAACTACGACTATATTTATTATATGGATGGCTCCAATGCCCGATATCTGCAACGGATGTTTGGCAGCAAGGCAGACAAGTGCCGGCCGCTCCTTTCTCGCGATGTTGCCGATCCCTGGTACACCGGAGATTTCAGCGAGACCTGGGAGGATATTCTCACAGGCTGCATGGCAATTTTAAAGGAATTGGATACATAAAAAAGAAAAGAGGAATGGATATGTCTGTCAAGCGATTATTTACCGTTCTTTTGTGCGGGATGCTGGTTTTGAGCCTTTGCGCCTGCGGAGAAGATGCTTCAGCCTCTGCCGGCACTACAGAAACGCCAACCTCTTCCGTCCAGCCTACCACCACCGCCCCGAAACCCACCCAAATGGAGATCACAGCGGAGAATTTGGAGGGTACCTGGATCAGCATCAAGGGTGGCGATGAAGACTTTCCTATGCCTGATGAAAATGAGCTGTATACCAATGAACTGTGTTTTTTTGAAAACGGCGCATACTTGGCCAGCGACTACGACTATTTCTACCAGAGCACCGGCGATGGTGATTGGAAATGGGTCCCTGGCGGCCGGAGCTATGAGGGGCTGTGCGGAAAGTATCAGGTAGAAGACGGCAAGGTGATTATCAGCCAGATGTTCAATGATTATGTGGATTACGGCGATGAGACCAAAACCTACGAAATTTTATATCTGGACGAAAACAAGCTGGTCATCAACGACAGCTGGGGCACCTATGTCCGGGCGGAGACTGTGCCCCAGGATGATTTGGAAGCCCTGTGCCAGGCGGTGGGTGTAGAATACGCACCGAAAAAACAGGAAGAGTGAGTGATTATGGATCGTGAATTGTTAGAATCCCAGCTGGCGGAGCTGCCGCTGTACTGGTATCATTTCTTTTCCCCGGAGGAGCTGGAGTTTTCCTCCCGGATCCGCTGGATTTGTGAAAATGAATGCCCTATGTACGGAAAAAGCTGGGCCTGTCCTCCCGGAGTAGGTGAGGTTGGCCAATGTGTCGCTCGGTGCAAGGGTTATCAAAACTGCCTGATGGTGTCGACGCTTACCGAGATCTCAGACATTGCCAACATCCCGGAAGCGTTGAACACCCGCCATGACCACGAAGCCATCACCAACACCGTGCGGGATCTGATGCGTCAGCAGGGGATAGAGCCCTACATCCTGTCCACCGAAGCCTGCGCCGAATGTGAACGCTGTGGGATTTTGGATGGACAGCCCTGCCGCCTGCCGGAGCGGATGCACCCCTGCGTGGAAAGCCACGGTATCAATCTGTTGCCGCTGTTGGAATCTCTGGGTATCCCTTTCCAGTACGGAGAAAATGTGGTAACCTGGTTTTCTCTGCTGTTTTATAACTGATCTACCGGGACTGACGGATTCCGTCAGCCCCCAATTTTTGCGAAAAAATCCCGCTTGTCGGTGAGTTTACTCCCAAGTCTGTCATTTCGAGCGAACGAAGAGATGCGAGAAATCTACACACTTTCGATACAGTTTCCGGTAATTTTAGCGAGAAGATCCCTCGATTCCGCTTCGCGAAATTATGGTATGCTTGCCACCGGCAAGCATCCTATCCAAAATCGCTTCGCTATACTCGGGATGACAAGGTTTTTAAAATTTGCAACTATCCGAGAAATGGCAATTTGTCGGTGTTTGGCGATATTTCCGTCGTTGGAAATTTACAAACAGGCTATGATTTTCGAAAAAACTATGCTATAATAGGAAAAATTAGCTGCAATGTGGAGGATTCCTATGGGACTGATAACGAAAATTTTCGGCACACGCTCACAGCGGGAGTTGAAAAGGATCCAACCGATGGTGGATAGCATCCTGGCGCTGGAAGAAACCTATGCTGCCCTTTCAGAAGAAGAACTAAAGGGAAAAACCGCAGAATTGAAAGAGCGCCTGGCCCAGGGAGAGACTCTGGATGATATTTTGGTGGATGCTTTTGCCGCTGTGCGAGAGGCGGCCTGGCGTGTGCTGGGTATGAAGCCCTACCCGGTGCAGCTCATAGGCGGCATCATTTTGCATCAGGGCCGGATCGCGGAAATGAAGACCGGTGAAGGTAAGACGCTGGTTGCCATTTTGCCCTGTTACCTGAATGCGCTGACAGGCCGGGGTGTCCATGTAGTTACCGTTAACGATTACCTTGCCAAGCGTGACTCGGAGTGGATGGGCAAGGTCTACCGCTATATGGGTCTAAGTGTTGGCCTAATCATTCCCGGTATGACCCCGGCCGAGCGTCGGGTATCCTATGCCGCGGATATCACCTACTGTACCAATAACGAGCTGGGCTTTGACTACCTCCGGGATAATATGTCCATTTATCAAAGTGAGCTTGTCCAGCGGGGACATGCCTTTGCCATCGTGGACGAGGTGGACTCCATCCTCATTGACGAGGCCCGGACGCCTCTGATTATTTCCGGCAAGGGTGAAGAATCCAGCCAGCTGTATCAAATGGCGGACAACTTTGTGTCCGGCCTTCGGAAAAAGGTGTTTGCCAAGACCGAGGACAAAGAGGTTCACGACGATTACGATTGCGACTATTTCGTAGACGAAAAGAGCCGCTCGGTTTCCCTGACTGCTACCGGCATCGCCAAGGCAGAAAAGTTCTTTGGGGTAGAAAACCTGGCGGATTCCGAAAATACCACCTTGTCCCACCATATCAACCAGGCTATGAAGGCCCGGGGCCTAATGAAGAAGGACATCGACTATGTGGTTAAGGAAGGCCAAATCATTATCGTAGACGAGTTTACCGGCCGTCTGATGTATGGCCGTCGGTACAATGAGGGTCTGCACCAGGCCATCGAAGCAAAAGAAAAGGTCACCGTTGCCGGGGAAAGCAAGACCCTGGCCACCATTACCTTCCAGAATTTCTTCCGCCTGTATGACAAGCTTTCCGGCATGACCGGTACGGCGCTGACTGAGGAAGAGGAATTTGCCACCATCTACAAGCTGGACGTGGTGGAAATTCCCACCAACCGCCCTGTTGCCCGTGTGGACCGGACCGATGTGGTTTACAAGACGGAAGTGGCCAAATTCCGGGCCATCATTCAGCAGGTCAAGGAGTGTCATGCCAAGGGTCAGCCGGTGCTGGTAGGTACCATTTCCATTGAAAGAAGCGAGCTGCTCAGCAAGCTTTTGAAGCGGGAAGGCATTCCCCATAATGTGCTGAATGCCAAATACCACGAGATGGAAGCCCAGATCGTAGCCCAGGCCGGTAAGTTTGGGGCGGTTACTATTGCTACCAACATGGCAGGCCGCGGTACGGATATCGTACTGGGCGGTAACGCGGAATTTTTGGCAAAGACAGAGCTGCGCAAGGCAGATCTTCCCGAAGAGCTGCTGGCAGAGGCAGATTCCTTTGCAGAGACCCAGGATCCTGAGATCCTGGCCATCCGGGAAAAGTATGAGCAGCTGCTGCAAAAGTATAAAGCGGAGATCGCTGACGAGGCAGAAAAGGTTCGCCAGGCCGGCGGCCTGTTTATCATCGGCACCGAGCGCCATGAATCCCGCCGTATCGACAACCAGCTTCGTGGCCGAAGCGGCCGTCAGGGCGACCCCGGTGAGAGCCGGTTCTACTTGAGTATGCAGGACGATCTGATGCGTTTGTTTGCCTCTGACCGGATCTCGGCCATGATGGATTTCCTGCGCATAGATGAGGATATGCCCATTGATGCCAAGATCCTTTCCGGCGCGGTGGAAAATGCGCAAAAGGCAGTAGAAAGCCGGCATTTCCGTTCCAGAAAGAGTGTGCTGGAATTTGACGATGTTATGAATACCCAGCGAGGCATCATCTATGCCCAGCGGCAGAAGGTGCTTAGCGGTGAGGATCTGCGGGACAATATGCTCTCTATGCTCCGGGAAGTGATCCTGGGTGCAGAGGAAGAAGAGCTTACCCGGTTTGAGGGGATTTTCTATCCCGTAGGCAGCGTTGCGCAAAATCCCGACCCCGATGCACTGTGTGAACTGGCAGAGCAGACCTATGAACGCAAAGAAGCAGACCTGACACCTTCTGTCATGCGTGAGGCAGAACGGGTCATTATGCTTCGGGTGGTGGATGAATACTGGATGGATCATATCGATGCCATGGATGATCTGAAGCAGGGCATCGGTCTGCGGGCTTACGGCCAGCACGATCCGGTTATCGCCTATAAGGAAGAAGGCTTCGCCATGTTTGAAGCCATGGTCACCGCCATCCGGGAGGAGACTGTGCGCCGGCTGATGCTGGTACAGATCCGTCCTCAGCAGGAGCTGCGCCGCCAGAGAGTGGCTAAGGAAACCGGCACTGCCGCGGCTTCCGAGACTACGGTGAAAAAAGTGCCTGTCCGCAATAAGGATAAGAAGGTCGGCCCCAACGATCCTTGCCCCTGCGGCAGCGGCAAAAAGTACAAAAAGTGCTGTATGCAGAAGGAAAAATTGCAGTGATCGCTTTTTGCACAAGGGAGCCTTGAGCGTTGCAGGATAGGAGTAACTATGTCAGTTATAAGCAAAAAAAACGGAGATTTGGAATATCTGGTTGCGGAGGGGATCTCTGCGCCCCATGCCTTTACCACCCGGCTGGGTGGTGTCAGTGGGGAGCAGTTCTCCAGCCTGAATCTTGTCATGCACCGGGGCGACCCTGAGGAAAATGTGCAGAAGAATTATGCCGTTTTGGCAAAGACGCTGGATTTTAATTTGGACGCTTTGGTGCTGACCCGGCAGGTGCATTCTGATATCGTTCGCATTGTGACCCGGAAAGATGCCTTAGGGCTGGATCATCGGGTCTATCCGGAATGTGACGCCTTGATTACCCGGGAACCGGGAGTGGCTTTGGGGATCTTCACCGCAGACTGTACCCCCATTTTGTTCCATGACCCCAAAACCTGCGCGGTGGGCGCAGCCCATGCCGGGTGGCGTGGGACTGCGGCAGATATTGCCGGAAAAACTGTCGGGGCTATGGTTCAGGCGTTTGGCTGCTGTCCGGAAAATATCCGGGCTGCCATCGGGCCGAATATCGGTTTTTGCTGCTTTGAAACCGATGCCGATGTTCCAAATTTGTTGGCGGAAGCCTTCGGCAGTGCGGTTTGGGAGCATATCCGCCCCCAACAGGGTAAATATTATGTAAACCTAAAAGAGATTAACGCCCTGGCTCTGCGACGGGCTGGCGTGAAAAACATTGAGATCAGCACCGCTTGCACCATGTGTGAGCATGACAGGTTTTGGTCTCACCGCTATACCCGGGGTAACCGGGGCTCTCAGGGAGCGATCATTGTTTGTAAGGAGGGGAATGTATGAAGCGATTAACCGCGCTGCTGCTGGGGTTGGTTCTGCTGCTCAGCGGCTGCACCACCGTGGAGACCCCCTATGTTCCCACCGGAAATGCCTTGGGCGAAGAACCAATACAGCCACCTACCCTGGAGAAACCGGATATGACCTTATCTTTGGCTTATTACCCGGAGAGGTCCTTAAATCCTTATACCTGCACCGATGCCACCAACCGGGTGATGCTGTCGCTGGTCTATCAGGGCTTGTTTACTGTGGACAGAAATTACCAGGCATCGCCTATGCTTTGCCAAGGCTATCAGGTAAGCCGGGATATGCGTACCTATGTCTTTTATGTTCGTACCGATGCCACCTATTCCGACGGCACTACCGTTACGGAAGCGGATGTAATAGCCAGCCTGCAGGCAGCTAAGGGTTCCCCGGTCTATGGTGGCCGATTCCGCCATGTGATGTCGGTGAAGCAGTTGGAGGGCGGCGGCATTGAGGTGGCGTTGGATACCCCCTATGAAAATCTGCCTGTGCTGCTGGATATACCCATTGTTAAGGTTTCCCAGGTGGAGGCAGAAAAACCTTTGGGAACCGGCCCGTATCTGCTGGAAGATACCATTTCCGGCCAGTGGCTGCGCCGCCGGACCAACTGGTGGTGTACAAGTTCGGATCTGATCGCAAATGTGGATTTTATTCCTCTAACAGCGGTAGATTCTGCCACAAAGGTTCGGGATGCTTTTGAGAGTCAAAGTGTGAGCTTGGTTTGCGTGGATCCCGGCAGTCCCACTTATGCGGATTTCCGTTGTGACTATGAGTTGTGGGACTGCGAAAGCGGACAGCTTTTGTATTTGGCCGCAAATCCGCAGCGGCAGGTGTTTTCCAATCCGGCGATCCGCACCGCATTGGCCCGTTCCATCGACCGGGAAGCCCTGATCGATACCTATTACCGGGGCTTCGGACAGGCGGCGGTTTTGCCGGCATCTCCCTACTCCATACATTACGATCACAAGCTGGCGGCAAAATACACCTATGATCCGGATGCCCTGACCAAGGCGGTGGAAGCGGCAGGCCTTGTGGGGGAAGATGTGCTGATTTTGCTGAACAGCGACGACGGTGTTCGCCTGAGTGTCGGCCGTGAAATCGTGAAGATCATGGAGAAGGCGGGCTTGGTGGTAAATACCCTGGAACTGAACCAGGAGGAATTTTTGGTCCATGTGGAGTGGTATGAGTATGACCTGTATTTGGGACAGACCAAACTGACCCCCAATATGGATCTGTCGGAATTTTTCGGAAAAGACGGTGTTCTGAATTTTAACCATATAGAAGACCCGGCACTGTATGCCTTAAGTTTGGAGGCTTTGGCCAATGCCGGTAACTACTACACCCTGCATAAAGCTGTGGTAGAGGATGGACGACTCTGCCCCATTTTGTTCCGGGACTATGCCATCTATACCCAGCGTGGTTTGTTCACTCAGGTATCTGCACCCCGGGACAATCTGTTCCAATATACCATTGGGGTGTCCATGGATGAGATTTTGCTGAAATAACAAAAATGAAGGGCGACCATTAGGTCGCCCTTTGTTGTTATTTAGCAGCAGTTGTGATCGCAGCCGCAGCCACAGTTGTTAGCATAGGCAGTGCCGCAACCGTTGCCGCAACCGTTGTTGCTGTAGCCGGTGCCGTTACCGCAGCAGCAGAAGAGCAGAACCAGGATGATGATCCACCAGCAGTTATTACCATTGGACATACACATAATCAATTACCTCCAAGAATTTTTTCGAGCGGTTTGCCGCTCATTCCATGGTATTCCGGGAGGCAAAAAAGGTGCAGGGCAGATAACAGCCAATTTCCGTTTGCCGGGGAGTTTACTCCCAAGTCTGTCATTTCGAGCGAACGAAGAGATGCGAGAAATCTACACACTTTCGATACAATTTCCGGTAATTTCAGCAATAAGATCCCTCGATTCCGCTTCGCGAAATTATGGTATGCTTGCCACCGGCAAGCATCCTATCCAAAATCGCTTCGCTATACTCGGGATGACAAGGTTTTTAAAATTTGCAACTGCCCGAGAAATGGCAATTTGTTGGTTACTGCCGGGGGATGTCGCTGCCTACGAAGAATTTTTTCATAGGCACAAACAGAACACCGGCTACTGCCAGGGCCAGCACCATGCAAGGTACCATATACACGGCGTTGTATACCAAAGAATAAAGACTTGCATTATCAAAAGTGCCAAAGCCGGGGACGGTGGTGGGAGCATAGATCCGGTAGATGGTTACACCGCTGATGTAGTGGATCAGGAATCTGCCTGCGCAGCCAAGAATCGTACCGGGGAAGATGCCCCAGCTTTTACCCCGGAACAGGCCGGCAAGACCCAGAGGCGTATAGGCAACCAGGTAATCCAGCAGCATAGACTGCCAGCCCCAGGCGTAGGCACCGTCAAAAATCAACTGCAGAAGACCCAGGGTAAAGCCTGCCAAAAGGCCCCGACTCAGTCCCCATCGGACGGCATACAAACAGATGGGGAACATGGCAAAGGTAATGGCACCGCCGTTGACAAGATCCGGAAACAGCTTGAAAAAGCTGAGAATCTGCGCCAGCGCCACGCACAGTGCGCCCTCGCACAGGGCGCGGATACGAAGATGGTTTGTGCTTTTTTTCATAGTGAGTTCTCCTTTCGGGGCATTGCCCCACAAAAAAATATGCCGCATTGCAAACCGTCTAGGTGCAATGCGACTGAAAGAAGTCCCACTATGCATCTTTCCCTCCGACGGTACTAACCGTATCAGGTTCACGGGTCAAGGCTGCGATAGCCTAATCTCAGCCGGATGCGTCCGGCTCCCCGAAGACTTATTTGTTTTGCGACTGAAGTTATTATAGCCAAGAATGCAAAAATTGTCAAGAGTGCGTCAACTGCCCGATAAACAGCAATTTGTTGGGTAAGAAAACACCGGGGCAGCTGCCCCGGTGGAGAAATTATGCCATTTCTACAGACAGGGTTTTGCCGCCCAAAATGTGGAAGTGCAGGTGGTTCACCGTCTGACCGGCATCCGGGCCGCAGTTGGAGATCACCCGGTAGCCACCGGAAAGCTTTTCCGCAGCAGCAATCTGTGGAATTACCTCGAAAATATGGGCAATCACAGCGCTGTTTTCCCCATTGATGCCGTCCACAGAAGGAATATGGCACTTGGGAATCACCAAAATGTGGGTGGGTGCCTGAGGGGCGATATCCCGGAAAGCCAAAATCATTTCGTCTTCGTATACCTTGGTGGAAGGGATCTGGCCGGCAGAGATCTTACAGAACAGACAGTTTTCCATAATAATTCCTCCTGATTATAATCCAAAAATATGCATACCGGTCATGGAAACGATACCCATAATGATTCCGGCGATAATGACACCTAGAGAAACGGACAGTACCGTAGATTTGAAGCCCATATTCAAAAAGCTGGCAGCCAATGCGCCTGTCCAGGCACCGGTGCCGGGGATAGGAATACCCACAAACAGCATCAGCGATACAAACAGACCGCCGCGGCCGGTTTTTTTCACCAGCTTTTGACCGCCCCGTTCGCCTTTTTCCAGGCAAAAGCGGAAGAATCTGCCGGTAAATTTTTTGTCCGAACCCCAAATAAGGATTTTTCGGGCAAAGAAATAGATGAAGGGAACCGGCAGCATATTGCCGATGGCGCAGAGGAGCAGGGACGGCAGGTAATCAAGATCCATGCCTACGGCAATGGGGACACCGCCCCGCAGCTCAATCAGTGGCACCATGGACACTAAAAAAGCAATGAGATATTTTTTAAACAAAGCAATCACCTTTTGTGAGTTTTCCCCATTGTAGCATAGAATTTTCCCCAGCGCAATGAAAAACGGTTAAATTTTCATAAGAAATCCCACGCACTGCCAAATTGCCGTTTATCGCTCTGTTGGTTAGAACTCGGCGGCGCAGCCACCCTTGGCTCCCTCGTTTTGAGGGAGCTGTCAAATTGCCGATATTAGGCAATTTGACTGAGGGAGTTCGTCATTTATTTTACTCCCCCAGTCAAAAATTGGCTTTTTGCAGCCGATTTTTGCCAGCCCCCTCAAAACGAGGGGGCCAAGAGTTCTAACGAAGCTGCCCGATAAACGGGAAAATGGCAAACACTGTTACGAACCGGGCGTTTTTCCGTTGATATCAAGGCTTTGCCAATTCCCGTTGATCGGGCAGTTGCGATAGGACTCTTGGCCGCCTCGTTTTGAGGGGGCTGGCAAAAATCGGCGATGAAAAGCCGATTTTTGACTGGGGGAGTTA
>JAGBTV010000015.1 GCA_017631155.1 Oscillospiraceae bacterium
ATGAACACAGTCCGTATTCTTGGTAAGGCCATCGCCTTCACCAGCACGGTCCGATAATTTGTAATCAGCCGGCACAACCGGATATTTAGAAAGAGGTATTATTATGTCAAAATATGTAAGTGTCGTAAGCGATAAGAAAAAGTGGACTACCTTTTGGCTCTGCACTTTTTTAGGAATGTTTGGCATCCATCGCTTTTATGTGCGCAGATATGCAAGTGGACTTTTATTCATGTTTACTATGGGTGGCTTTTTTATTGGCGCAATAATCGATTGGATCGCTATTCTCTTTGGCAACTTTAGAGACGGCGACGGCCTGCGCATCCGGCGATAATAAATAAAAAAACTGCCCGGGTGCGGCAACACCCGAGCAGCATATAGAAGAACACCCACTCGAACCACCAAGGGGGTAGTCTATCCTTTTCTAGGATACCATACCCCCTCCTCAAAATCAAGGAATACTTATTGCGCAGCAAATAAAAAGCCCCCGCATAAAGCAGGGGTTCCAGAATCAGATATATTTTTCAAAGTATTGCAGTGTTGAAAAAGAAACCAGATCACGATTCCTTTTTACATGCATGACTTTCTTCGCTTTTTTGTAATCATGTATGTACTTGCGAAATTTTTGTATAACATTGTATTCGCTCAACTGTTTTAACACCTTGAATTCGTTGTCTCTGATGCGTGGTGTTACACCGGAAATATACTTTGCCGGTTTCGTAATAACGACCGCTTTTGTTAAATCCAGACCACATCTATTTTCTTCATCCGTCCACACTGCATACTGGTGTTGGATATTAGAGCGCATCGGTATTCCCCAAAGTACACCATTTACCATCACCTGAATGCGTATATATGGTCTGTCGTTTTTCTGTTCTATCTCACTATATTTACTGTTTGGATACGCTCTATAAAATGCATCTGTTAGAAAAACGGCTTTCAGCAAAATCCGACACCCCTTCCAGCAAAAAACGGCCTGGAAGCCAGGCCGTCTTCTCAGTGAGCATTTTTTTGATTACCCTCCTCACGCTCTATGAGGAGATCAACTCAACGGGCATTCTTTTGTGGGCTGATTCGCGCCCTACGAATCATAGAGAAAGAGCAGACAAAGCAAGATGACGAGTGTCATTTCTTTATCAGTCGGGATTTCTCCCGCAACAACATTATACATCAATGACAATCCGAATTGCAATAGCTTTTTTTGCAATAAAACTACTTTTTTTGCATTTTTGCGCATTTTTTTGCGATTTGCCGCACCCTCTCCATTCATAAGTATGCCCAAAAAGCAAAAATGTTGCACAGTTTCTTATGCATCAATCAACAAAATCAAGGAGGATTTATGGCCATAAAACGACAACACGGTGCATTCATCTACGCCCGTTATTCAACCGATAATCAGAACCCAGACAGCATAGAAGTTCAAGTAGAGAAAGGCATTGAATGGTGTCATAAAAATAACATCCCCATTCTTGGTATATTCTACGACGAAGCCGTCTCCGGCATGAAGGACACTCGGCCGCATTACGAATCAATGATGCAGCAACTACGCATGGGTATTGCTGATATGGTAGTAATCTACGATCAATCCCGGATGTTCCGTAAAATGACTGCGTGGTTTACATTCCGGGATGAGCTCTCCTCCATGGGCGTCAGTGTGGTCAGCGTAACCCAGCCGATGATCGGCAAAGATCTGCGAGACCCTACAAACTTCCTTACCGAGGGCAGCATGGCACTGTTCAATCAGATCTGGGCATTACAATCCCGGCAAAAGACCATGGAGAAGATGCGGTTCATGGCTCGCAACGGGCAGCATACCGGCGGCAAACCTGCCCTCGGCTATGTGGTAAAAGAAGGTCGGCTGGCAATCTGTGAGGAAGAAGCCGCCACGGTGCGGCGGATCTTCCGGGAATACGCCTCCGGCATGACCTACCGGCAGATCATTGAGGGACTGAATGCCGACGGCATCAAAACAAAACGCGGCAACACCTTCGGCTCCAACAGTCTGCATGATCTTCTGCATAATGAAAAATATATTGGCGTCCTTACCTACGGCGCAATGCCCTACCGGGAAGATGGTACACGAAACACCCACAGCAAGGATGGCACCGACGTGATTCGCGTTGAGGACGCTATACCGCCGATAATCGAAAAGGAATTGTTTGATAGAGTGCAGAGAAAAATGGCACAACATAAGCGCCCTAACAATGGCAGACCGCCACAGAACCGGGAATACCCGCTCCGTGGTAAGGTGTTCTGCGGAGAATGTAAGTCCGCCATGACGGTAAGCATCTCTCACCAAAAGTATTATTACTACCGCTGCACCGGCAAGAAGCGTCTGCATACCTGCGATGCCGCACCTATTGCTGCCGACGAATTGGAGCGCATTGTTGCTGCCGCTGTCCGTGACATTCTCGGCTCTCCTGGCAATGTGGATGGGCTGCTTCAAATATTGAGAGACCAGGCCCAACACATCCAGGGAGGCGCTGCGGCTCGTCTGCAAGCATTGATCAGCCAGCGCAAAGATGTTTCCCAAAAGCTTAACAATGCACTGGATGCAGTTCTGAACGGTTTGTCAAGCCCCGCACTGAAGGACAAAATCACGGACTTGGAAACACAGCAAGCCGCTTTGGATCGTGAAATGCGCCTGCTAAAAGCCAACGTTGACGCCACCACCATCCCGGAGAGCCGCCTTCGAGAGATCCTCGCGGCTATCATTCAATGTGCCGATGGTGACTATTCCACACTTTTGTCCATCGTCTACCGGGTAGAAGTCGGCAAAGACTTCATCACAATCTGGACCATCCTCGACGCAGATCCCGATGGTGACATTGATCTCTCCACCGAAGGCGACTTGACAACAAGGGTTCGAGTCCCTTCCGGTGTACCATCAGTTATTGTCACAAGCGGCTTTATCCGCATCATAGTGGCAAGATAAGATATCCCTCCTGTTAACGCAGGAGGGATATTTTTATAAATAATCTTTATGTCAAAATTATTTTTCCATTCTTCCATGAAGACACTTGACACATCTTGTTCTTCGGAGTTATATTCTTATTGGAGTTTGTCGAATTTTGGATTTGTGGAGGTTTCGATATGAGTATTGGTAAATTTTTTAAGTCTTTATTTTGCTCCCGAAAGGATACCTCCAAATCACATAAACCAGCACCCGATAACGTAGCCCAAGCATCGAAAGACATTGTTAATCTTCAACAGCAAAACGCAGTGGCATTTGGTAAATTTTCCTTCGAGTTAGAAGAAAAGCGCGGTGAAAGTCTTATTGCTCATTCCGGTTATCTGCTCACTGCTTTTTCATTATACTCTGCAGCACTACTCACATTGCTTGGTTCGCTTCTAAGCAATGCGATTGTTTCGAGAACGCATCTCTTCATCGCTTCAACCTGCATTGCTGCACCGCTAATCTTATCTTTGGTGTTCACCATGCTTGCACAATGGCGTTTTAGATACAACACCCTTATTGACGGTGCCGCCTTTAGAAAAGAATTCGAACAGGACCCCAAAAATTATTGTGAACAATATCAGTTCGATTATCAATTCATCATTCAACTACACAAAGTTCAAGTAAGTAAGAAAAACATAAACAACAAACGCCTGTTCTGCATTAGAGTAGCAATGATTTGTTTCCTCCTCTCTGTGGTCATTTTAATTGCATTCTATATATATCTTTCTGTGGTTTATACGAAAGGAGTCTGAGTATGAACAGCCAATATCGACCTGTACACAAGAAAAGAAAGCCAAAGCCTACCGTCCCTAGCACCACAGAAATATCCTTTCCTCCTGAGATTGATGTTGAGGTAACTGCGCATCATCCGAGAATTTTGCACAAACGCGCATCCTGTAGGTATGGCGTCCTTCGCCGTGGAGGTTATGTTTTCACTCGCAAACGAACAATAAAATTGCACAAAGCTAAGAAGCGCAAGCGCGTTACAGGCTAAATACAAAAACACCCCCTAGTGTCCTACATTAGGGGGTGTTATCATATCACTTCTTCAGCGCCTTCAGTTTCTCCCAGGCAACCTTAAACTTATCAAATCCAAACATTGCCGCATAGCCAACGAACAGGCCCAGTACCACCGCGCCGACGGCGTAGTACCACATAATAGTAATTCTGAGAACCGAGCACAGAACCAGCATTGCCAGGACTGTGACGACCAGCGCCACGATAACCGCCACGAAGTTCGTGGGCACCTTGGGAAACAGGCCCTTGACCAGTTCCACGATGATGGTGGTGGCGAACACCAGCACGGCCATAACGGCCATCAGGATGCTGCCATAATGTACGAGTGCGTTTACGATAGTAGTGTAATCCATGATGTTTCCTCCTTACTTTTTGTAGGTACCAAGCACATTGCGCTCGGCACGATCTTCCACTCGCTTATTCATCCACATCAACGCTTCCTCAATGTGGATCAGTGCTTGCTCATTTTCCCGGGTCGCGTAATCGCCTTGCTGAAATGCCTTCAGGCGGTCACGCACAATTTCCAAGAGGTCATTGTCGAGGACACCGCACGTGCTGCCCTCTTCTCCACGAGGGCCGTGCTGGAACTGGATTTCCGCCACCACAACTTCTTCATGGGGACAAAATTTGTCCTGTCTTACGATGTACTTGTGGCAGGCACCACCTGCTCCGGGCTCGTCACCACGGTACACTTGGTGCAGATTGTTTCTTTTCTGAATGGTGCTCAATTTTTGTTCGCTCACGATATTGCCTCCTTAATGATTGATCAGATACGCCTCGACATCCTGTCTGGCCGCTTTCATTTGGTTGACATTGTTGCCGTTGATACCATGATCCAGCAAGGCAAGCATGCCCTTGGTCAGTACATGATTGCACTCCTTGGCATCCTTGATTCGCTGGTCATCGCTCGACAGCATTACTTCCACCTTCGTCAGACGGCTTTTAATCTCTTCGATTTCAGCATTTTGCTTTTCTTCCGGAGCTTTTGCCGCCTTGACCGCCTTGATAATCTTCTCTGCTGCGTTTGAGAGGAGAACGATTGCAGATGCAGCCGCCAGTATAATGGTCCATGCCTCTGTCATGTCCCCACCCCCAACAGCTTCGCCCAGGTCAGCGGACCACAGGAACCATCGGGTTCCAGACCCCTATCGGCTTGGAATTTCTTCAATGCACGCTCGGTTGCACCGCCAAAAGAACCGTCTGCACCATACACAGTATCACCAGAGGTCATTTTATAACCATGACCAAGGAGCAGGATCTGCATGGCCTCGACAGTATCGCCCTTCATGCCTCTCTTCAACACCGGCACATTCAGTGTGATTGTACCAGCAGGCTTTGCTTCCTGCTTCGGCTCTTCCTTCTTGGGTGCTTCATAGGTGATATAAGGATAGTAGCCCCAGCCTGTCCAGCCTCTGTCTGCCAGCCGTGTTTTTACGACGCCATAGCTTCTGCCCCGTGCCTCGATAACCTCACCGCCGCCGATGTACACACCCACATGACCCGTTTTGAACACCAAAATACCGGGGACATCGGGAATCGTGGAAATATCGCCTTTAGTCTTGCATGCGTTCCACATCATAGATTCGTTCATGTCCAGATCTTCATTGTAGATGGGGTTGGTATCTTCGGGATTCTTGCAGAACATATAGCCCTTGATCAAACCAACACAGTCGTGTACCTTGATACCAGCTTCAGCGGGATCATATTCCCACTGGTACTTTTTAGGATATTGGTTCTTCTTTTCCTCATAGAACTCTTTGCTTGCAGCTTGTCCAAACGAGCCGTTCCAGTACGGCCGGCCCAGTTGAGCCTTGGCGTACTCAACTAATCCTTTTGCTGTTTTTTCCATGATAATTCCCCCTTATTTTTTATGGTCAGCACCACCACGAAGGGCGGTGCTTTTATTTGGTTTACAGCGCTTTTACTCATAGTCTTCAAGAATCCATTGTACATCTGTAAAGTCACTAAGATTTTCACGGATGTACTTGTTAAATCTATACCACAAATGATCTGCGATTGCTTTGTAGCCTGTTGCGGTAGAATGTGCCACATTCCAAAGGGCAGTATATTCACTGCTTCCAAAGTAACTATCCCCTTCAAGGTCAATCAAATGTGCATTGTCGTACATATCTACAATGTCACGAATCGCAACATTGAAAGTATTTGCAGGGTCGCTCTGTGTCGAAGGCATTGTCAAACAGAAAATTTTACATCTAGGGGATTTTGCAAGCAACGAAGCAATGATTTTGCTGTAATTTCCGTAGAAAGTATCTGCGTTGCTGTCCTCGTTGCCGATTGTTACATCCGCAGAAGTGCCTAGATAGTTCGTGCCAAGCGAAGACTTGTCATTCACACCAAGTCCGATGATATAACAGTCGCAAGGATTTGCGGATTGCATGGCTGATAATCCCCATTCAGCAGTAAGCCAAGACCTTGTCGATGCTCCACCTTTGCTGAAAAGTGTCACAGGAATTCCATGTTCTCGTTCCATATACTTGCCCCAGCTGTAAGTAGGGCAATCTTTTGTAGCAGTATCGCCGGATGCGTTTTTGTAGTTCACAGCTCCGCTTGCAAGGCTGTCACCAATAACGCCAACATTGACAAAAGAAAATACATCATTTGTTGTTTTTCCGTCTGCGATTTCGTCCATTCGCCTGCCAATGTCACGCAAAGCAGAAGATATATCTGTTGTAATTACCGGGGTGCTTGTTGGGTATATATCCGTATCTTTAGCATTTTTGGTAATACGAAGATATACCTTTGATTCTGTTGTGGTATATGTCACAGTTTGGCTTTCTGTTGTTCCTATTGCAATGACTTCAAGGCAAGTATCACCCTGCTCGTTCCATCGGGAAAGTACTGCAACAGCATTTTCATCCGTTACCGCTGAATCAAAAGTGATTGTATCTCCAAAAGAAAGTGGAAACGGGTCAGTTGTTTCGTATAAGGGATGCGGGCTGTAGAACACGCCTCCCTTACTCACATATCCCTTATTTGGGTATTCCACTCCCAGAGTATAGCCACCTAGACTATGTTCTATGTCGCCCACTCGACCATCCAAGTCTGCAATATCCTTTTGCATAGTATCAAAAGGACAGCGCACCATGTAGGTTACTGCTACGGACTTGTTAGAGCAAATAGCATACTGCCCATCCTCTTGAGCCGTGTATTCAAAGATATGTTCATCACTATCTGTTGAAATAATAAGGGGTGCATAGGTGACATTCGTGTTGTCATATTTTGAAAGTATGGCAACATTAGTTGCATATCCCATTGCATTAAAGCGGATTACTTGCCCAGCTTTTACTGTAATGGGTGTGTAGATACAAAAAGCGGCAGCGGCTTCCACTCTTCCGTTCGAGTAGTAAACATATTTACCGTCCTCATCAACTTCCGGGGCGGTGTATGGCGTAACGATTGCACCCAACGCATCAGCCGCACCAATATTCTCCCTCGCCTGTGCTTTCTGTTCTTCGGTTAGGGTTTGGGGCAGGTATGATACCAACGCGTTCTGCTCCAGCAACTCTGAACCGAAAGTGGTTTCATAGGCTATTCTTCCATCAGTATAAATATTTATGTTGAAAACATCAAATTCTGTGGGATAACCGGTTTTGGAAAAAACCGCCATACTTGGATTTGCACTTTTCAATGAGATAAACTCGTCCTCAAGGCGATCTGTATGGTGATAAACAACCGTTTTTTTGTCCTGTATAGCATTATAGATTTCCAACGCAGTATGTGTTGCCATATTGCCTTCATCAAGACCAACTATAATAGAAGCAACACCACCTTCTTCGGCTCTATTAGCTGCCTCTTCGGCTCTATTAGCTGCCTCTTCGGCTTTTTTCTGTGCGGCAAGAAAAGCGTTGTAATAAGCCATTGCAGCTTCGCTATCTGCGCCAGGAATAGCCTCGACATAATACGGAATGTTCCAAAGGCCAATTTGAGATCCGTTAGTACCGTTCATTACAAGGCACATCTCATGTTCTCCAGCGTTATTAAGCATCTGGTAGATCAGTTCCACGGTTACTGTATTACCATCAACGCTAAAGGCGTTTTTCCCGTCGATAGCGGTGTAGTTTCCTTCGCCGCTCTTTCCGGAGTACCAAACAGAAAATGAGACATCTGCAGGGATGGAATAATCCTCACCATTGTCTGTGACCTGCACACGGATCCTTGTTCCAACATTCCTCTGCTTGGCATATAGCAAAGGAACAACGCCTTTTTTGGTAATATCTAAATTAAATGTTTGCATAGTTGTTCCTCCTGTTAGTATGCAACGAAGAAATCTTCCGTTTGGGTGTTTCCGTTCTCGTCTTTATAGTGAATGGTTTTTTTACCTAACCTACCTGCTCCTTGATTTGTCATCATCCACAACTCGTTATCGATTATGAAGAAGCCCCCCTTTAAAGAGCCTCCTGCATCGCGAAGTGCAAACAACGGCCCACCTTCTCCACTGAGTGAGCCAAAGCGTATTGTGCCTTTATTTTGCGGAGCATAATAAATCAACTGGCCATCTTTAATTGATACGCCGCCGGAGCTTCCAGCGGCCTCAAATGTACCTGTGTCCAGATCGAAGTACGACCTTTTGTCATATGACTGCAAACGACCGGACACGATGTTATCTGCAATAAGATTCTTAATGGTGACAATTGCTGCATCCAGCACACCGGCCAGAATAGCTGTGGCCTTAATGGCTAGCTTGCCGTTGTTTGTCATGTAGATGGCGTCGTCTGTCTCGTTCGTAAGCCGTTTGAGTACTTCCATCTGATCCAGAGTCTCATTCAGATCATCGGTATACTTCTTGGCCTCCTCCAGAGAAATCCCGGAGTATGTCTTCGCCTTGATCTCCACGCGCTTGATCTGCCGACTGACAGAACCTGCACGTTCCTCCGTTTCCGCCTGTCCGTTAGCAGTGACGCGGGTAATGATACCGCCATCATATTCATGGGTAATACCCATAATCGGCACCTCGTAGGATGTTCCGGCCATGTCCTCCATGGTGATGATGTCGCCTGCATCGAGCAGCGGATTACCGAGGAAAGACAGCTCCTCCACCGGTGCATAAGAGAAACCTTGCAACTTCTCCCACAGGTTTGAAAGGATCAAATTGTTCATCCAGATGCTTTCCAGGTAAATTCCCTGCTTAGCAGCGGTGTCGCCCATGATCATGGTCAATTCAGTGATCTCATTGAAGCACTTGATCCACTGGACAGTGAATGTGTATTCCGCCTTCATCATACCGCCGTCATAATAATCGTCCGCGGTGACCTTCTGATCTGTTTTGCTGAAGGTGCTGATGCGGAGCACGCCGGCGCGATCCACATGAGCAAATCCGCCGTAAAGCGCAGCAATGAAGCCGATGATTTGACGTTCCGTGAAGCCATCGGGCGAAGTGTGCAGCATGATGTGTTCCAGGCTGGATGTATCCACCGTCACACCCCGGCGCTCACAGAGATCTGTCAAAAATGCCGTGGAGGCAACTCCGGTATCTGCACCAAAGTCATATCCATCTAGAGGCTCGTACTCCTTTTCGAACTTTGCAGCCAGTGCATCGCAGGCCTTCACTGTTAGCCGGTCGTCATCGGCAAGCGGCTCTGTCACATAGTACACGCCCATAGGTATCCACTCTGTGCCGTAGGACAGATCCAACCCCAGCTCCACTTCGATCTGCTGACCATGCTCTATGATCGGCACTTTGGATTTCTCCAGAGTAATCTCAACCGATCCCGCCACAGCACCGCCAAGGGTAAAAGCGTCCGTTTCGCCATTGGTGCCGCCACGGAATACGATATCTTGAATGACATCTCCCTGAATAGTCTGTAAGCCATCCAGAGTCAACCTCGCCACATAGGGCTGTGTTTTCATTGCATTCGCAAAAGAATCAGATACAATGTACATTTTCCTCACCTTTCTATTGCATCAACGGTGGCTCCGTTGTCTTTCCACTCACCATTGATCCACACCCACTCCGTAAAAGATGGAGTACCAAAGTAGCACTCCATCTCCCAGAGAGAACCGTCAGGGCGACGGATACGCAGCGTGTGAAACGGCTTGTCCTTATTGCTGATCAGGGATTCAAGTATTTCCTGCTCATGCTGAGAAAGAGGTGGCCACTTAATGGAGTATGTTTGCTTGATTGCCTTGATTGTTCCCTGCATTTGCTGGGATGCCGTTCTGCCGGTGTTCTTTGACCAAATCTTTTCCGCTTTGCGGGTTATACCTCCCACAAGGGGGGATCTGACGCGAACACCATCGATCTCCAATTCAATGGGATTCCGAAACACTACTCCACCTCCTTACACATGGATAGGGCACACGCCGTTTTCCCGGGTGAGCTGATTGATGTCCTTGACGATGTACTCAGTAATCTTGCGGTTGCCGAGGTAGAACTGGAATGTGGCAGATCCGCCACCGTTGCCGCCGGAGGTGTTGCACATTTTTGAGGTCAATTTAGACGCCAACAAATCAATCCACTCGGTGTGTTTCTGCAAAGGTACAACAGCTTCGGTGCCGTCTTCGCCGACAGTTAAGTTTGTAGCCTTGCTGACAATCGTTCCTTTTGCAGCCCGCGGAAGCTTCACTTCCGGAATGGTAGGAATGGACAGGTCAAGTCCCACTTTCTCGCCTAGTGACAAAAACTCATTGAGGCCACCCAGAAGCTTGTTGATGCCACGAATGATGGAATTGACCATTCCCTCCACTACATCGACCACGCTGTTTCTGAGGCTCTTGAAGCCGTTAACAAACGGTGTGATTACATGCTGATTGATCCAGTTGCTGATACCGCACAGGCCGTCCAGAATGCCACCAAGGAAGCCACCGATAACATGGCCGCCCAAGCCGGACATCAACTTGCTGGGGCTGTGGATGTCAAACAGGCTCTTAAACCCGTTGACGAAGGGATCAACAACATTTTCCTTCAGCCAGTTTCCGATGTTGACAAATACATCACCGATGCCGCGGAGCAGACCATCGATGGTAAACTTGCCGTCTTCGTAGGCAACCTCTTCCCACCATGCAACCACGGATGCCCAGGCGTCTTTGATTAAGCCCCAAATAAAGAGGGACAATCCTGCAAGGGCTGCACCCACGCCTTCACAAAGAGTAGATACAATTCCGCTCCAATCAATGCTGGATATAAGAGTAGCCAGACTCTCTCCCAGTTTCAGCCAATCTGTGCCCTTGATCCAGGCGGTTACCTTTCCAAATCCGGATTTTACAAATGTACTGAGAGATGTACCGACAACTTTCCAGTCAGTTTCCTGTATCCAACCGGTTATGAGGGACGGCATCATCAAGAAGAAATTTGCCACATTTTCCCCAGCCGTGTTCCAATCGATTGCACTGAAGGCATCGGTCATTTGGCGGCCGAGTGTTCCTCCGATCGCTCGGAAGTCAATGCCGCTCAGCAGGCTGTGCAAGGTGGTCATAACGGCATTGCCCACATCGCCGATTTTGCTGCCGATAGCAGAGTTATCCAGCGCAGAAAACACGCTGTTAATGCCATCAGCAAAGGTGTTGCCGAGCGTTTTCCAATCGCCGGCCATAAAAGCCGATTTTAGCTTCATCAGCCAATCCGTGAGCTTCGTCACAAGAGCGGACTGTTCTCCGCCTTGGGCCGCGCTGGAGGAAGTGGATTCCGATTCACTATCGGATTCCTTGTTGATCTGATCAAAGCCGTACGTATTCAGTTCTTCTGTGGCACTCTCGATCTTCTTGGAGGTAGCGGCTATGTCACCGAACAGGGATTTGAAAATAGAATTGATTCCGTTGGAAACCGCCGTCACGATCGGCATAAGGCGCTGCATTGCAGCCACCACAATATTGATCGCTGGTGCAAGTGCTTCACCTAACTGTGTTTTCATCGTCTCGATCGTCTTGTTCAGTTCCTCATTTTGGGAAACATAGTTTGAGATAATAGATCTCATTTGGCCAAAGAGACCAGAAGCCACACGCATGCCCAAGGATGCAATTCCGATGTTCCGAATGGAACGCACCATCTTCGACAAACCACCTGTGCTTGCGCTGGTACTCCTGCCGATATTCCGCAGTTTACCAGACAAGGATGCAATTCCGCGCCCAGCAGCGCCGGCCAGGCCTTTTAGGCCGCCCCACAGGTTCTTAACACCTGTGCCGGCTGCCTGTGCTGCAGATTTTCCGATATTCTTTAGACCCGATAAAATCCGCCCAGGAATTTCAGGTATGGAACGGATAGCAGTTGATATGCGGTTAAAGCCGCCTGCAATCCCTCGCAACATGTTTGCTGGGATCTGTTTGACGCTTCTTCCGATTCGCACCAACCGATTTGCAATGCCGGCACTAGGATCCTTCTGTACAACATCCTGGAACGCTCTTCCGATACCTAAGAATGCCGTTCCGGCGTTCTTAGCCTCTTTCTTAATAAGAGACCATGCAGATACGCCTACGCCCATTCTCTGAAGTTTGTTTTTAGTTTCATTCACAATCGCCTGTGTAGTGCGAAGTTCGTTCTCTGTTGCAATGATCTTCTGCTGCAGTTGCTCCATGCCTTGGGCAGAAGCATAGCCAATGTTGGAAGATCCTACTGCATCCGCGACTCGGTCAAGATCTGCCAGACGAGCCTGGGCAAAGCGAGATTTCTCCGCCAGTTGGTTCAACTCCGCTTGCAAAGCTACCGTTCGCTTTGAATTTGCTGTTTTTGGATTGCTGGTTAGTGCGTTAAGCTCTGCCTCCAGTTTCCGCCTCTTAGATTCGATAACTGTCAGCGATTTCTCCGCATCCACTACCAACTCAGAAAGCGGCTTTGTAAGGTCCAGTCCTGATGTGGCATTTTTGACGGTATCATAAATGCCCGTCAGCCGACTGATTTCATCCTTCAGGCGGCTGACATTTTGAGATGCGGTCTGATGCGCACTCTTGGTCTGCGTCACTTGGGCTGTATATTCCCTAATTGACGGCACAGAAGATGCAAAGGTCTCACGAATGGATTTTTTTGTCTGTGCAGATGATTTTTTTATGCTTTTTTCAGCGCTTGCACCGGCGTTGCTGGCATCCTTAAAGCCTTTTACTGCACCGCTTGCATCGCCGCCAATTCTTACAAACAGGTTTCTGACTGCTCCCATCAGCTTTCCTCCTCTCCTCCAAAAATTTTGTTCAATGCTCTAACTTTGGCATACATAGCATCGTCAGACATGGTGCCGGCTTCCGCCTGCTCCACATCAAATCCCGGGAAGGATTCCGCAAATCCTTTGATATCGCCGCCTGCCAGCACTGCAGGCAAGGAATGCACCAAAAGGACGGTGGCATTATACAGTGCCACCGCCCTTTTCTTGGCTCTATCATTTTCCCGCTGCATGTACGCATTCACGATCTCACACCCCTCTCCCCAGGTCCAGTCCCAGGAATCCAAGGGGCTGACCCCCGCCATGTGCATTCTGTGCCGGAGGTCATCGATCGTTAAAGGGTCGGCATCTCCATCCGAGGGCGGTCCGAGCCTTCGTCGCCCTCCTCATCTTTGGAAAGGTCAGGGAAAGGATCTTCCTCTTCAATCAGCTGATCAAAACTGCGGGTCATACGGCGCTCCACAGCACGCTGAACCTTCTTGCGCTCATCTTCGTTGATCAAGCCAGCATTGTGTGCGATGTTCAGTACCAGCTCCATGAAGTCACCGGTGCCGCATTTGCCGTCATCCACCAACCGATCATACAACTCTGCGCCATCGCAGGTGGGATTCTCGTTTCCGCTCCAAGAGAGCGCTTCTGTGAGCAGGGCTTCCATATCACCGGGATCATCCACGGCACCCATCACCAATGCCATGATGGGCACATCCGGGTTCTTCGCTTGCAGGTTCTTCTGACCTGCCAGTGTCAGCCGGAGTTTGAACTCGTCACCGCCGGCTTTAACAATGTAACTTTTTCTAGCCATTGATTATCCCTCCTGCTGTGCAGCTGCTTCGGTAGCAGCCAGCGTCGGCTTGCCGGTGACCTTGATGGACGAAGAGAACTTCACCGCGTCGCCAACAGCAGCACTGGTAGCAAATTTAGTGACAATGCCCTTAAAGGTCCATGTTTTGCCGATCGTCTGCGGAAACACCACAGAGAAGTTGTGCTCTTCTTGGTCCTCCATGGCGGAATACATTGCTTCCTGACCCTTATCTGCACCATCCAGGAAGCCTTCCAGCGGCACTTCGCCACCGTCCTTAAAACCGCCCAGATATTCCTTGTAGCCAGTGGTATTGTCCAGAGCGGTCACATCCGTGGTCTCAGAAGAGATCTCCACGCCGCCGATGCTGGACAGGCCGCCAACGACCTGCTGATCAATGTTGAACTTGGTTCCAACGGATCTGGATTTTGCCATAATTACATTTCCTCCTTGATTTGATATTGAATCGTTACTTTGTACGTCCTGCGGAACAAACGGACACGATCCTCATAAATATCTGGGGAAGCCATTGTAATAGTGACTTCCTCGATATACAGAGGCGCCTCCATGTGTTGCCGCAGGGATTGAATTGCTTTCTTGATCTGCTCTGCAAGCAGACGCATTTTGGTGTAAGTTCCATGCATGGCATGTACTTTATACATTGCTGTGCACAGACCGGTCCGTCCATCGATAGCATTGTCCTCGGATTCCTCTTGCTGCTCAAAAACCGCCAACGGACCTGTACTTTTCTGAATGTCCTGTATTGGACACACTCGGCCAGAGAGACCATCCACGGTTTCAAGCACCGCCACAAAAGTCTCCTCCAGCGACAATTTGTATTCCATATCAGCCTCCATACTTCTTGGCGATCGTGTCCAGCAGGCTCTTGGCAATCAGATTCTTTGCTGTCTCACTTGCCACATCGGCACCGGTACGCATGTAGTGCTTTCCCGGCACCTTATTCATAGTCGCTTCGCCGCCATCGCTTCGCACATAGGTCATCCCGCCACCCGGTCGGCGCGTAAAATAACCGTACTCCTGAGAGGCCGGGTAGTACGCATATGGCGATTTGCTCCGAACAGGGTTTTGGATAGGCTTTTGAAAGATTGCGTTTTTTCCTCGCGCCGGCGTGACCTGATAAACAGCCTTCCCGCGAGTACGTGTTTTCTCCTTCACCAGAATCAATCCCTCGCGGAGCTCGCCAGTATCCACCGGTGCTTGGGTTTGAATTGCCTTTTGCACAACCTTAGCGCCCTTCTTGACAGCGTGGACCAGCTCCGACCCTTGCAGGTTTGATGCCAAACTGCTGCACGCGCGGACAAAATTCTCAAAGCCTTCCACTTCCTTCATTGCACATGCTCCTCACACATGATGGTCAATCCTTCATTTCTTTCGTCCCAGTTAAGGACGGAGACGATGCGGAATATCCTATCTTTGAGCTTGATTTGCATTTGGGGCGTGACCCCCGGACGGTAGCGGCAATAGATTTTGTGAGTAACCATCGTTTCACGGATCTGCGTCAAGAACTCCTTACCGGAAACCGGGCTGACTTGGGCCCAAACCGTGGCCACATCGAACCAGTCATCCTTATACCCCGCCAGCCTGTCCTTCTCTTCCGATGGGCGCTGGAAGGTAATCCGGTGTCTCATTTTTCCGATATTCATGTTTCATCCCTCCTAGGGATCAGATTCATGGAGTATCGGTTGATGATATCCACCACCACCTGATTCAGTTTGTCGGTATCGATGGACACAGAGCGGTTGTCGTACATCTGAATGCACAAAGCGCATACCGCCACGGTGACATCCTGATGTTCATCCATCTGTTCTGTTGTCATTCCGGCGTGTTGCATCATGTATTCTTTTGCCGCAGGCAGAAACAAGGTCTCCAGCAATTCCGCATCCTCGGCATCACTGTCAACCTTGCCATAGAGTGTGATTGTTTCTTTTGTCAGTTCACTGACTTTCATGGGAAAGCCTCCTTTCAAATTCCCATGCGTTTGGGAATTTGCAATAAGGGGTGCGTTTGCACCCCTTATTGCTCAAATTAGGCCATTACCAGTTTGGAGATCTTCTGGGTATGCTCAACCTTGGCATCTGCGGAGATCCAACCCACAACGCCAATGGCGTGCTGAGTGGCATACTTCTCGCGCAGAACCTGAATGTTGGCATCCTCGGCAATCTTCAGTGCCAGGCCGGACATATCACCATAGAAAATAGCGGTGTTGCCGGTGGCCATGTCCTTCATGTTCTCAGAAACATAGACATCCTTGCCCAGCAGAGTGTAACCCCACTTGGCGGTAACATCCCGGTTCAGCAGGAAATTGCCGTCATTGTCCTTCAGCTTGCGGATTGCTTTCCGGGTCTTGCGGGACATGATCCAGATAGCATCCTTCTGGAAGATGTCGGGAACCTCTTCCTGCACATCGATCAACTCGTCCGCAGTAACCTTTTCGGCATTGGCAGCAGTGACCTTCTGGGTAACGCCCTTGTCCAGGCCTTCGATCTTCTCGTCGGTGCCATAGAGCAGTTCCTTCTCCAGCCATCTTGCGATTGCCTCGGCCATCTTGCGGACCACATAAGAGGTCAGATCGAAGTTAGCCTTCTTGATCAGGCTGCGGGAGACCTTCGTCAATGCACCGGCCAGGAAGTCCTTCAATTCCACAGACAGGAACTTGCCGGACTTGGATTCCAGTTCAGTGAACTCGTCTGCGTAGGTCACAGTGATGCTCTGAGACTCCTCATCATACTTGGGAATCACCAGATTGCCCGCCACGTTATAGCGGCTGGCCTGCGCAGCCAAGGGGCTGATGTCATAGACCTTCTCGATGATCTTCTTGGTTACAGTGGTGGGGATCACAGCGCCGTTGTCGCCCTGGGTCATATTGACCTCGGCACGGGTCTCAACCACACCGCGAATGTAATTGGCAAAAGCACGAGACTCCTGCTCTTCGGTCTTCTTCTCGGCATCATCCTTGGAATCAGGCTCTTCCTCGGTGGCACCGGCTTCCTCGCGGCGCTTAGCCGCATTGATGGTCTCCAGCAGTTCCTTTGCAGATGCTTCCAGAGCATCAAACTTTTCCTTTTCTTCCTCGGTGAAGGGCCGGCCTTCATCCTTTGCCTTCTGCAGCAGATCATCCATCTCCTGCAGCTTCTGGTTGCGGGTTTCGATCAGTTTCTTCATTTGTTATTCCTCCAATTTTAATCTTTTGATTCGATATGCGGCCAAATCGGTCGCAGGATCGGTGTTGTGTACTTCCGGTGCATCCTCGATGCTCCGGAGCTCGGAAGCGGCGCCTTCGCTGCGCGCTTCAATGCTGGTAGCGATGTACGCCGGTGCGATGGTGAGGACGGACACCTCTGCAAGATCAATGTCCCGCAGGGTGCGCTTGCGGACTTCCGTGCCTTCCTGCTGCTCATAACAGGGGGCTCGGTCACTGAATCCGAATGACCAGCCTGTGAGATGGCCGGCACGTGCTTCGCGCACAGTTTCTGCATCTGCAACTGTCGCTTCCGCATATAGGCCTACAGCATCTTCCCGAAGCTTCAAATTTCCTTCCGCCACGGAGCCGATATCCCTACCATGGTTCAGTTTCAGAAAGACATTTGCTGCACGGTCAAGAGCCCTCTGGAACACCCCTGATTCTGCGCGTTCCACAAAAGGACCCTCTTGCCCTTGCAGCACCTTGGAATCCCGTTCCACCGCGTTGACATAGCCGCTGATGCATACCGCATCACCTCTGATTTCCACTTTCATTGTCTTCGCCTCCTTCCTCGTTTTTTGTCTCCACAGCTGCCATTTTTACAGCCTCGCCGGTATTCGGCACAAAGAACTTCTGGCTGTTAATGTCGTATACTATGTCACCTAGGGACATAGAAACCACATCCAACCCAGGAATCGGCTTAAATTTCTCCTTGTACCTGATCTCGTTCTTCGACAGCCAGCCGGCGCGACAGGCAGCGGTGTAAGCGTTATAACGTTTAAGCATGTCGCCGCTCTCTAGGTCGCGGATATCACACGCGAAGTGCATAGATCCCTTTTCAGATTCCAGCAGCAGAGAACGGTTGATTGCCTTATCAAAGTGGTTAAGCAAGGGAAGAACAGCAGTTTTCAACGCCTGTGAAAATTCTTCCTGACTGGCTTTTCCCGTCACGATGGACACAGGTAGCGTAAACAAAGAGCATATCTCCTCACGGTTTCGCTCCTTGTTTTCAGCCAACTGCATTTCCACAGAAGTAGCTTGTGCTGGGGTAAAGGAAACACCTTTGTTCAGCACCGTCACGCCATCATAGGTATTGCCGTACATCTTCTCGAAGGAGTCCTTCAGGGTGGTCAATGCATCATCGCTCAATTTGTGATCCGACTGCAGGAAGCCCCGTTTGTTGCCACCGGCACGGACAATGGCGTTTTCGAACTCGATATAGTTCAGGCCCAACGCAAGCTGCATGCGCGCCTTCTCCAGCAAACCTTCTCCACGGACTCCATTGCGGGTATTGCGTGCCATATGGATGAATTGATACGGATAATAGGCTTTGCCATGAATGTGTATCACCGCTGATTTGAAGATTGGATCTTCATTTGTGGATACAGAAACCGCCTCATCGTCCACATAGTGCAGACTCTTAAGGCGGTTCAAATTCATATTTTGATAAGCCCACGCCCGGCCACGGAGAAAGTAATCGATGAAAAATGCCTTTTTCCATTCCGGGCCGGTCAACAGATCTCCCGTATCATCGTTCAAAATGCTCAAGCGCGGATCGTCTGTGACCTCAACTTCCTTCTCCTCTCCGGTTCGGTATAGCTTCACTTGGACAGATGCCGCAATGCCACAAATGAATTCGAGGCATCCTGCAAGCGCAGGGATTCCCATAGCCTCATCCCTTGAGACAACACGATTGGCCGCAAGTCCCTTAAAGAGTGCCTCCAGTACGCCATCCATTTCCAGCATCTGCTCAGCGCGTTCTTCGGGTGCGGCGCGGATCTCCTGCGTTTTTTCCTTCTTTTTGAACAATCCCATTTTCATTCCTCCTAGATGCTCTGTACAACCCAATCCATTGACTCACCGAAATACTCATTCTGCTGCAACAGGTACATTGCATTGATCAGAGCTACGACCATATCGACTTTGCCGTTTGATCGTTTTTTATTTACATATCTGTTGTGATTGGTGTCAAACGTACACCGGGCATTTTCGAAATTGATCTCCAAAAGTTGATTCTCTTCATAACGGAATTTCCCCTCCATGATCAGCTCATAAAGTAGCTTGGTTGGTGGGTGCAGTGTATCCGAATGCTGGCGGACAATTACTGTTGGATAACCTTCATGTTTGGGTCTTAAATTTGTAGCTTCCCGGCCTCGCTCCCATTTTTGGGCGCTGGACATAGCATTGAATCGGTCATATGCAATTCCCGCCACGGTTACACCATACATTTCTTCGATATCGAATACAAAATCTTCGATCACACCGTAATCTACAATTTGACCGCCACAAGCGATGCACTTCATTGCATCGATAAAACGGCGGTAATCAACATGCTCCGCAGCATTCTTTTCTTCTATGCGATCTTCCGGAATGAACGCAATCGCCTCTCCCCACACTTCATCGCTGCGCCCCATTCCCGCCATGGCAACCGAACAGTTATCATTGCTCATAGAAAGGTCAACGCCCAGGTAAACCTGCATGCCGGTCCAATCCAGTTTCTCTTCTGCTTTGCAGGCCCGCACCGCATCAATTGCGATGTACGCCTCTGTGCCGATTCCCTGATAAGTGATGTTACAGTGCTTACAAAGAAAGTTCTCCCGTTCAGCCTCTACCTCGATGGCCCGGCAGCGCTTCTTTAGCAGATCTTCCCATATTTCCGGAATCTCCATGGCCGCCGGATTCGCATGCTTCAATACGGTATCGTCGGTCATCCATTCCTTGGGATTATCCGGTTCAAACAAAAGCGCAAAAACTGTCTTATCCTGGATCACGCCATCGAGCACGCGCTTGACGTAATTGACCTCGTCCTCAAAGGGATTCTGCGTGTTGGGATACTTGGTAGATATGACCACACCCAACTTATTGCGGATTGTCAATTGGCCGGAGCGCATAGCCTGTATGGCGTATGGGTTAGGCAGCGCCCCCGCTTCATCTACTAAGAACGCAGACGGAAGGCGTCCGTCCAATCGGCTGTTGGAGTAGTTCAGCGGAATATAAAGAATATCCTTTGGCTTGAATGTGATGTCATTAAGCCGGATTTTGAAATGCCGTTCCGGTTCTTCCTCCGGCCGCAGAGCCGGGCTCGCCTTAATGATTTCCTCAATGGCGGATTTCACTTCACGAGATAATGTGCCATCCGGTGCAACAGAGAAGAACTTGGAAAACTTAGGTTCCAAGAAAAACAGCAGTAAGAACAAAACGGCAATGGTGTATGTTTTGAAGTTCTTTCGGGCGATCTCCAAAACAGCCGTTTCATATCTGCGCCGTTTGCGTTCCTCTCGGTATACCACACACAGCGTGGCGATATAAAAAAGCCACTGATATCCGACCGATGCAGCATAAATGCTTTGCCCGGCCTTCAGGCCCTTGGGCATCACCATCAATTTCAGTAGCTTGTCTATTTTTTTTACGGTTTTTAGGTTGATGCAAAACTCTGGATCTTGATCATCCGCGATCCTTTTGAACTCCCGCGCCTGCAAGCAGACATATCGGGGAGCGCAGATTTCTCCAGAAACAACTTTGGCGGCGTATTGATAACTGGGATGTGACTTAATCTCCATCGTCTTCACCGCCTAGCATTGCCGCCAGAGGGTCATTTTCCTTTGCTTTATTGGATGCCGCCACGATTCCCAGTTTTGCACGAGCCTGTGGAGATAATCCCAATTCATTGCAACCTTGGCGAAAATCGGACCAATACTTTCCTCGGACAGCCGCGGTATCCTTGTCCATCATCAAAGACGGATTTTTATTGACTTTCAGGTCGATCTCCGCGATGCGATCAGCCGCCACAGCGGTGGCTGTCAACACATAGGCATCCAGCTCCCCGAGCACGCCGGCATCGGAGAGAATTTTGCGGATGGTGTTGAAGATTTTTTTCTGATTTTTGGTCAATTCATAGGCCGGTTTTACGTTCCTAGACTGGCCTTTCAGCTTATTTTCTGCGGTTTTTCGGTCGTTTTTTTCCTGTTTTCCGATCTTGCCGGTACCGGCCTGGGCCGGCTTCGCAGGTCGTCCCATCACTCTTCAACTCCTTCCGTAAAATACTTTGTATTTTAACTCTTTGAACCCTCATCCCCGCTAATCAGTTTTTGGCGGGTGTGTCTGAATGTTTCTTGAAAAAATTATTTCTGGCACTTGCCTTTTTTTGAGCGGCACGGTGGGTGTCCAGTAAAGCCCTCTCCCCCTGGTAGAGAGCCCCCGGGGGGTATCCCTGCGCCCCTCAATCCGGCAGCCCCGGCACCGTCATCGCCAGTTCGTGGAGTACCTGTCGATCATGCAGTCCTGCATCCGCTTCTTTGTGGTGTTGATCGCATAGTGTGATGCACCAATCCGGATCAGCAGCGTGCTCCATGGACTCTTCCAGCGGTACAATGTGATGCGTGGACAAGCTATGCGGCATCAGATTTCCTGCAGCTAGGCAAAGCCGGCACAGGTGCAAATCTCTTGTGTTCACATCCTGTCTTGTTCGTTTCCAAAGTCCTGTGTTTCGGAAGCGCTGTGCCCTGGTATTCTTACGATGCGGCTGTGGCTTCATTGGGCATGTGTAATTTATCGGATGAATCCTGCCGCACCACTTACATGACTTCTGCACGTTCTCACCTCTGGGTATAAAAATACCGCCATAGGTAATCCCATGACGGTTTGGATATTAGAAAAGGGCACATTGCTGCGCCCTTTGAGGCATTGGGATTCGGACCCAAAAAATGCTCAGTTTGAGCCGTTTTACCAGGCTTAAACTATACCCCTTTGTGATTATGCCATAGTCTTTTCACCTTTTCAAGTATTTTCTTATCATCATCACTTAAAGGTTCATGGTCTGCAACACCTTTGTCATTATGGAGGTAACCATTATGAACATGCCATTTGTTGTTACGCTTATCCCGCTCAATAACATGATTGCGCTTATTGTTCTCATCGAAAAAGACTATTCGCAGTAAATCATTGCCGCCAACCTCAACATAAACACGCCCCTCAGTCATGGTCTCCATTAGTGTTTCAGATTGTCGTTTAACTTTATTGACAAATTTGATATTTCCATCTTGTAACACTGTATGGTATTGCGTGCCATATTTATTTCCGTCTTTTGACATTCCGCTTGACGCCCCTCTACCACCCATCGCATAACACCTCCCGTAATTCTTCAGAGAATGATCTGACCCGGACGATGTTGCATTTGCATTCCTCCGGCACTTGCCCATAGAACAGAATAGACTGCGGCCGTAGTTTGTCCACCATAGCCTCATATCCATCCAGGAATATGCGTCGGCGCTCTGTGCTGTTCTGTGTACCAACGGATGATATAGCAACCACGGCACCCACAGGCTCGCCATCAAAACACCAGGAGAAACTTTCCCGGGTGCTCCAGCTGATGGTTGGGATCACCGTCACGCCCATAGATTGCCAATAAGCCCCAAGCCAATGCTTACGGTAGTGGTTGTATATTTGCAGCGCCATAGGCATGTCCGTATAGGTGGAAAAATCCGGAGAACACACAGATCTGAAGCGCTGGATGATCGGCAGGTATCTGTCCGGTTGATTCCAGCAGCGGGTAAATTGGTAGTCATCCACGAAGAAATGCAACCCTTTGTCTTCAGGATGTTTCTCCGTTTTGGCATAGTTGAATGATCGCCACTCACCAGGAAGCGGCGATGTCACCGGATGAATTTGTGGAATGTTGTATGTACCAACACCGGGAAAGATAGCCTTCTCAAGATTTTCTAATCCCTTGAACATTGCCTTCCCCTTTTCTTTTGTGCCCCAAACCCACCCTCCAGCTTGGTTATCGCCGGAACCCACAGGGAAATTCCTCATTTTAGGGAGTCCATTGCCCTGTTTCCATTTTTCTTCACTAACAAGATAGCACATTTATTTGGCTCTGGGAGTCCAGTTTTTATTTCGGTGCATCTTTTTTGAATTCTGCTATGTATTCTTCCTCACTCAGGAATCCGTACATATATCCCACCAACAGTATGAATTGCCAGCGATATCTTCTTGCGGTTCTGTCGGATATATTCAGCCGTGTTGCTGCGGTACGGATGCCGTAGCCTTTCCATAGTGTTATTTTCACTACTTCCATCCGCAATTTAGGTTCAGTCATTCCTTTCGCCCTTTTTATTGCGCGTTCTACTGCATCAAACTCCCTTTGATCCTGCGGCTTCAGCTGTTTAAGAGCAATTCCCTCTGTTGTCCTTGATGCGGTATGGCCACCCGGCATTCCGTTAAGGTTAGCTGTAATCTTATGCTCATGCAGTTCTTTGAGTTCTTTTTGCCGGTGAGGATAATCTCGAATCATTGCCAACGCAAATCCCCACCAGTTATATCTTGGCTTGCTCATCCCCCTACCTCCTTCTGTTAGGCATTTCGTTTCAAAACTTTACACATCTACAAGGCTTATTCTTTCCGGTTCTATGCCCGGTTTGTTCCGCCACCCGAACGGTGTGTATCCTTTGGTGGCTCTACTATATATTTAAAATACCAATATCCGTATTTGTTCCCCTGAACCTCTACAAGCTTGTATCCCTTTGGCGGCTGAGGTGGCCGCTTTGCTGAATACCCGCCGTAGATCTTCACTTCCGTTGGATCCTCTTTTTCGGGCTTGCGGATCTTGCCGATGTGCATCCAATGATGTCCGCCTTGCTCCGGCGTCCAGTGCTCAAAGAGGTAATTAGCCAAGGCTGTATAATCCCGACCATGGTCTACGCCGTCATAGTAATTGTGTTCCCGGAGGTTGCTGATCCGCTTAATGCTACCATATTTCCATTTACCGTCTATAACCTCTTTCGGGATTCCCTGTGAAACCATGTGGAAGTGAATACGGTGCGTGGTCTTGCCTTTACCCATATATAAATACGCCACGGCATCAGGATAGGCATATTGGAGGGTACGGAGGAAGTTCCGTGCAACGCGTTTGGCATCTTTAAAAGTATGTAATTCGCAATCATCATCGAATGTCAACGTGGAAAACAGGGACTCCGGCGAGAACTGATTGTTGAAGCTGCGCGCGTGGTTCCTTTTTGCAATTTCCTCTCTGTGACGAATGCGCTCTTCCTTGTCTTTGAATCTTGGGCGAGGCTCATAGTTCTTTATGCTCTTCACATTGGAAGGCACATTATAGACATACTGCTCGCAAACAGCTCCGGAGAATATTCGCCTTTTCATTGTCTTTACCATTAAATTTTCCCTCCACTAATTTCTCACCGTCTCCGACCTAGGCCCAGTCTCCCGGGCCCATGGCGCAAACTGCGCGATATCATCTGCTCTTTTCGAGCACTCTGTTTTTATCTGTCAGCTGATCCAGAGGAAATGATTCTCTCGCCTTTCCTCCCGATCCTTCAAATTCAAGCACCATATATCTTCCCTTGGGATGTATGTGCACTACTCGGCCTACCATCGATTTGCTTGCTTCATTACCTGTCCTTGTAAATACAGGACTGACTCGATACTTTTGGCCTAGTTCCATAAGCTTCACCCTTTACCTTTACAGAACGGGCAGGCCTTGTTCCCTTCCAGCAGAATATAGGTGCCTTCCGAAAGAAACAGTGATCCCGCTTCCTCCGTCCTCACTTCAATTCCGGTCTCATTGTCGTGCCAGTTCTTCACTGTCAGACATCCGGAGAAGCCGTGCGTGTCTACGTGGACCTTTTTATATGAAAAATTGCCCATGCCGAGACTCACATTACCGCACCCTGCCACCGCCAGCAGCAAAACAATGGTCATCAATAAAACAATGATCTTCTTCATATATTTCCTCCTAGTATTTGATTGATTTTATCATCCATGGCCTGCCCCAATCGGTAGCAGTTGCCATGGGAGATGTGATTCTTATAGGCACCGTAGGATGCCTGCAGTTTTTCTTCCGGCAGTATGCCGGCTGCCACCAGTTTTGCCATGCGCAGGAATTTCCGCTGCGCATTTCTTTTGTTTTGGTTCTTCACTTTCCGGATAGGCGTTCCATCCGGGGTAATGTAGGTATGGAAGCCAAGGTAACTGACACCATGGCGGAATGGGAATATCTGCGTCTTGCCATTCAAGGTCAGCTCCAAGGTCTTCAGATAGGCTGTAATGACCTCCAAGCATTGCTGCAGGTACTCTTTGCTTTGGTGGATCAAATAGAAGTCGTCCATATACCGGCCGTAGAATTCAATCCCCAGCTCGCAGCAGATCAGCTTATCCATGCTATCCAAATAAAGGAGAGCAAACCCTTGATTGATCTGATTGCCCAGTGGCAGGCCCTTACCCTCTGTGCTGTCGATGAACTGGTCACACAGCCAACAGATCCCGGGGTCATACCCGAAATGGTAGTGGACGATATCCTTCAGCTGATCATGTGAAATGTTGTAAAAGAACTTCGTCACATCACACTTGAGGATGTACCCCTCCATACCATACCGGCTATAAAAGGTCTGCATCTGCTCTTGCAGAAGGTCCAGTCCGTACAGGGTGCCCTTGCCTTTCTGCCCGGCGCAGTTCTCTTTCAGGAATATCCGCTCCATGCGTGGGAGCAGCACATTGTCACACAGGCAGTGCTGTACGACCTTATCTTTGAAAGAGGATGTTTGGATCACGCGCTCCTTCGGCTCGTAGACCTTGAATTCAGAATATCCGGATACCCGATATGTTCTGTTCTTTAGCTGGTCAATCAGAAGGTTCACGCCATCCAGCGCTCCCACATTGAACCGGGCCGAACTCTTCTTAAAGCCTTTCCCGCATTTTGCTCTGCGGAACGCCCGGTACATATTGTGGAAATCCGTTACTTTCTCGAAGTCAGTCATACAGCAATGCCCCCCTTTATTTATCCGCAGCGCGGAAAGGTCATGCGTTCTTTTGATTAGATGTATTGATTTCGGCTGATGCCTACTCTGTCGAACGGTTAATCAGTACGGGCGAACCCCGTTGTCGTTGTAGTTGTAGTTGTCATTGTTGATGTTGCCGGACGGGGAAACGCAAAGAAAGATACAACGCATGGCCTAAGTATTTACTGCCGTTCCCTGGTGCGCCACGCAAGGGACATATATTTGACATCGCAGACCATCTTGGACCAGTATTCCGCCGAGTTCTTATTCAGCAGATCTAACAGCATAGACAGTTCGATGTAAAACAGTAGTTCCTCGCATAGCGTGATCGCCTTGGTGATCATCTCGCACCGTTCCTGTTTGCGCACCACATTGTTGATACGGTTTGCTTCCAGCAGGGTGTCGTAGATGTCCAGGCTCTTGATCTGAATGCGATCCACCAAGGAATGGCGATACTTCTTTGGATATCGGTTGCAGTTGGATGTGAGCCGGAAGGAATGCACCGCCAATTCTTTTGCCTTGACGATCACTTTCAACTCATTGTCTGCCATAGGTTACGCCTCAGAAGATCCAAAGATAGAAGATTTAAAATACAAAATCGGGCGAACCCCGACGTCGATGTAGATGTAGCCGACACCGTTGATGTGGCCGGACGGGGAAACGCAAAGAATCCAATTGGGTGCGGCATGAGGCTGTGCGGTTTCCGGTGTGGCAAGCCACCACCAGTTGCTTGCGGGGTGCTTGTCGAAGATATCTACATTCTCCCGGTAGAAGTCCATGGTGGGCAGGCTGATCTTTTCTTCCATTACGCCGTAAGGCTTCAGGCCATCCCATGTGGTGAGATCTGTGGGGAAGGTACATACATTCTCTTCACCAACGATCATGCAGATCTTGGGGAGAATTTCTTCCTTCAGGCGCTTCATTACCTCACTGGCTCGCAGATCGTTGTTGTCGCCGAATCTGGAGTTGAAAAGGATGTTCTTGGCTACCACCGGTGTCATACCGTCCTTGTCGGGGAACTTGATGAACTCGATGCCGGCGACCTCGAAAGTGTCGCCATCCTTTAGGTTTAAAAAGTTTTCTGTTCTGGTTTCTGCTGTATTCATGGTTTCTGCTCCTTTCATTTCGATACAAAGATATTAGAGTTTAAAATACAAAACGGGCGAACCCCGATGAAGAAGTAGTAGTAGTCGTCATAGTTGATGCGGCCGGACGGGGAAACGCACTTAACCCAGGAAGTATGATCATGGGTGGGTGTGCTGTAAGCGGTAGCCAGCCACCACCAAGCGTCGGGCTTGAACTTGTCCAAAGTGTAGACATATCGGCGGTACAGGTCAGTGGTCAGCAGAGAAGCCAACCGCTTCACAGTGCCGTAGTCCTTCAGACCATCATCCGCAGTCAGATCCACGGTATGTTGGATCACATTGTCCTCGCCGACGACCTTGGCCAGATTGGTCGCAAACTTGTTGCACAGCTTGTCCACATTGGAGCCGTCGTAGTTGTTGCTGTCACCGAATATGCAGGTCTCGATGAAGTTCTTGCAGATCAGCGCCGTGGTGTCCCCAGACTGCTCCAGAACGATCAGCTCATAATCGCCAATCTTCACTGTGTCACCCACAGATACGCTGGACAGCCGTACAGACTCCAAGCCAAAACTGGCCTTGATCTGCTCGATCTGTTCTTCTGTCAGCTCGGTCTTCTGACCATTGATTGAAATGTAGTTTTTCATAATTTTTATTCCTTTCTTGTTTTTCCTTGATACATTTCTGGGTTTCTAATTGCACTCTGCACTTCTTTGTATACGGAAGAGTAAACATCTTCCACCCTCCTGTTCCACGCATCGATCTCCATTCGTGGATCCGAGTGCATTTCCGTGAAAGCGGTACCGCAATATGGACAGTCCGGATCATTTCCGTGGATGAAATACTCTCCGCAGGCATATCCCAGCTGCGGAGGCACTCCACACCATGGACATCGTGCCAGCGCATTCCTTTCCTCCTGCCGTGACAATCTGCCGGTCAGTTCCATAAGTGCCGCCACAGTCAGTAGCAACACGATAATTCCCAAAACAATTAAAGCGATCATAACGGACCCTCCGCTGGCTGCTGGAGCCAGTTCAGCACACAAGCTATGCACCTGCGCTCCTCAATGTTTCTTCCGGCATCAAGCATTTCACCGCATTCGTGTGCATTTACACACCACACACAATCAGCGTTTTCGTATAGTGCCACCGCCAGTTGCTCAGCCGTCATTGCTCGGAGCTGATCTGCATGTGTGAACACCTTGTTCACGCATGACTTGGTATTGCGACACCCGCCGTCTGGATAACATCCTTTTGATCCTAATCGACATGTCCATGGCGCCAGGCCAAAGCACGCTTTAAAAGTATCCTTGTCGATAAAGTGCTTGCACCGTGGCACATGGCCATCGCAGGAATCAGCCGTCTTGCACACATCCAGATGGATGCAATTACCGCAATATGCCATTGTTCATCCTCCGTTCCGCCACGACGGGATTCCATCCGCGCTTCTCACACTTATGGTTCGTGCAGATCAGCGCCTCGTTGTACGGACAATCCGTTCCCTTTTCATCGATAAGCTTCTGCTTTTTCGCCGCAGAAGCCCGGTTGTTGTATGCCGCCTTACACTTTTACGAACAGAACCTTTTAGATGGCTGTTTCCTGGTAAAGAGCTCACTGCACTCCGGGCAGCGCACTATTTCTACCGCCATCACGCATCCTCCCTTCTGATCAGAACCGTATCGCATGCATTGGCGTTCTTTGCGATCCAGTTCAGTAATTTGAATTCATTGGTCATTTCTACGAGACGAGTATCCTGCTCGCCCCGCAGTTTGTATGTAATTAGATAGGTAGCCATATCAACCTCCAGAAATGTCACTGCGAAGCTTGTCCAGGAGCGTCTCAACCGCTTTGCGCAGTTTGTCTCCCGTTGCAGGATCTGACTGCTGCACCTTCAGAAGAACACCTTGCATACGGTTAAAGTCCTCCTGAACCTGTCCGAACAGCGTCTTGAACACTGCTGCATCAGGGCTTGCTAACTGCAGTGCCTTCTGCGCTGCTATCAATTTCTGCTCAGCCTGTTCAGCATTTCGTTCAGCCGTCTCCTTCGCCTTATTGGCGGCTTCAAGTTCTTTCTGCAGATCTTCCGTCGCCTTCTGTGCGGCATCCGCTGCTACCTGCTTGCGCAGGCTCTCCATCATAGCCTCCGGGATCTCCGGGTTTTCCTGCGCCTTGGCAAGTGCTTCCTTGGCTATCTTTTCATTTTCTTTTGCCTTATCCAACTGTTTCTGCAGTTTCTCTGCCTTCTGAGTAGCAGCGTCCTTTTCTTCCTGTGCCTTAGCCGCCTACTTGCGAAGGTTCTCCGCTTCAGCTCCGGCGCTCTCTGCTGCAGCCTCCTGCTCTGCCGCACGGGCTTCCGCATCCTCTCGAGCCTTTCGCTCTTCGTTCCGCTCCCGGATGGCCTGCTCCAATTGGCGGGTTGACATACCCGCCACATCGTTTTCTTCTGCAAACTGCTGCCGTTCCTCTGCCGGCAATGCAACCAGAGCCAGCGCCTGGGTGTATGTAAGTTTCCCAAACGATTGGGAATTTGCAAAAGAGCCGAACAGCGACTCCTGCTTGTCGCCGTACTCCTGGTACAGCTTCATAAAGTTATTTGCCGTGGATTGAGAATAATCCACACGCTCTTCCAGGTACTTGCCCCACTCGCCATGGGGCACAATGCTTTTAGCTTCCACCAAAAGCCGCCCGATCTCAATCAGATTGCTTAACAACTGACGGGCGCCCTGCCGCTGGGCATAAAGAATATCACTTGTGACCATCTCAATGTCACGAACTCTAACCATATCACTCATGCTGTATGTTCCTCCTTATTTATCTGCTGTAGATAGAATGGCATTAACACTTCCCTCTTCCAGCGATCAACAAATTGCCGTACCTTTGCCGGAACTTTCCGTGTCTTGTATGGCTTCACATGCTCATTTTTGTAACCATGCAACTGTACCTCGCTAGGTGCGCCGCTGGTCATGTTGATATCCAGGGTGAAATAGCTCCGCTCTGGCCGTCGGTATTTCCTAACAAAGAAGATTACGCCACGGCCCTCTGTGTGACCCTTTCCATAGCCTCCAACACAGTGATCCAGAGTTTTTCCTTCTGCCACCAGATCTGCATTACTGTGAGGCAGAAGGATTCGAAGTTCTCCGTCATTCCACTCTAAACACCCGTATGCCTCACGGATTTTATCAAATCCCGCCTGCAGAGACGCCGTTTTCTCTTGATCTTTAATTACAGCTCGTAAGCGGCTTAACCGATCATGCACAGCCCGCAAGCGATGTGGCCAAAGTTCTGCCTGCGTCAGTTCCCTGTCCGGTTCCAGTTCCTCTGCCATCTCTCTAGCATCCACCAAGTAATGCAGATCACTCAGTGGCATACCCTGTTTGTCCATGTATTGCTTGACTCGTGGAAAGTCAATTTGATCATCCGTTTCCCGGAGCGACAGTAATGCCGCCAGGCCCGTGTAGCTCGCTTCAGCGAAGTATTTTTCAAACTCCAGCGCAGAGCATGCGCCCCCTGCATCGTGATACTCCACCCACTCCAGGAATATACTTGTTGACCACTTGTAACGCCGCCGGCTTATCTCTCTGAAATCTGCTCTCGACATTTTCAGCATTTCATGCGGCTTGGATTTGCTGAAATCGACTCCACGCACTTCGGATCGAATATCCCTTGCATTGTAGTTTGTGTATCTGGCCATCTCTTCCTCGACAATATTTGCCCATCCGGAGTTCACCAGATTCTCCACAGTCTTATTCCTGCTCCAAACCTTCAAATATGTAATTGGATATTCTCCGCCGCTTTTTATGTATGCCTCAAGGCCGGTTTTTTCTCCCGTTTCCTTCCCGATGCATACCTCTGGCCATACGCATCCTCCAACTTTTCTGTTGTTAATACTTCTCCAATCATGATACGGAATAGAAAAGCTATCTCGCATGTTGCTTGCAATTTGCCATTCATCCGATCTCGTCTCCACAGAGTAGGCGCCGCCACCCTTTGTGTGACGGTAACGGGTCAGACCTCCCCGCTCCCCGATCACATAGGCATCCCGGGGATAGGTGTACACATCATAGCTTCCGTCATCGTACCACCGTCTGGCTGTCAGCCAGCAAATTACAGCAGTATATCCCAAAATGTTCTGTACTGTGCATCCAAGTAATTGCCGTGTTCGTCCGCCTCTGAGTTTGCTTCTGTGGATCACCTCAACTGTTGCGCCACAGTATGGGCAGTTAATTTGGTCTCCATCAGATACACAGAGTCTTCCGGACTCGTACCCAAAATCCTCAAGTTCATCCTGGCCTGTTATGATTGTCTCACCATCTAGCGGATCCAAAGGATACAAGCAACCATCCTCACCATGCCATAATGCAAAAGACTTTTCATTTGCATATGGCTTAATGTGCATTGTCTCAAACTCTTCTGTGCAAGCTGTGCAATTGCAACGCACAATCCACTTGCCCCTCTTGTTCCCATTTGCATCCTCGTATCGGAATCTCTCTGCTGAAAAGACAATCATATCCTCCACGAATTCTTCCGCCATTCTAAGGTGCATCCATTTTTCGAAGCCTATTGGCGGATGTTCGGGCAAAACTCGTCTAATCAATTCTCTATCCATCACAGACCACCCAGAATGTCCTCTAGGTTGAGGATCTGCGCTCTTCCAGTAGTTTCCTGCTGCTGATCTGCATTACCTAAACCATAAAACTCCCGGATGATACCTTCCGCCACATTGGGCGGTACGCACACACAGTTGCCTGTTTTCTTCTGCTTATCTGCCCATTCTTTGATTTTCTCTTCGCATTTCTCCAGAGACATGTCGGGGTTTGCAAGGTCTTCTAAAATAATCTGCGCACATCGTGGCTCACGCCGGCAAATGTCCTTCAGCTGCTCGCCTACCATCCAAGGTGCGGTGTTCTCCTTTCCCCTCTGCAGCTCGGCGATTTTTTCAAAAACGTCCATATAGTTCCTCCTTGTGAAATTCCTACTTGCCACAAAGAGAACTGTATGCTATAATAGCCGTACAGTCCCTTGTGGCTGTGTTTGTTGATAGTGCGTTGCCTTAACTTTGGTCGGTTGGGGGCAGCGCACTTTTTTATTCTTTGACCCAGGAGATCTTCTCCATGTGTTCCAGATAGGTCTTGTCCGATTCCTTGGCAACCCACAGGATCCACAGTTTGCTGTCGTCATCCTCTGCATAGATGCCCTCGCCCACCATGTAAACATCCTTGGTTTTGTCGATCATTGCGGCGTATCTGGGATCGATCAGGAAAATATCCCGGGCGCGCTCTGCCTGCCACACCCGGCAGCCATCGTATGTAAGATTGGTCTTTTGCATCACCACCGGCACTGCAACCTTAAACACTACGTTCCGGCGTTCATACATTTGCATCACCATGCCCATGGCCTCCGGCAGAATCCGCTTCTGAACGATAGCGCCATCCTTGTCCTTGGTGACCTTGTATGCATCGCCATCCTTGGGAACATCCCGGATGTGCTCACCGAACATGCCCAGGATCTTGTCAGGCACATTATCCACATCGATCTCCGCCAACCAAAAGCCGTTGGTCAGATACATGCGGTCACCTTCAACCGCCACGGTGTAGCCGCAACTGTTGTAGGCATTCTTCATCTGGGTAACAAGTGCTTTTTCGTTTATGACCATTTCACATCAGTCCTCCAATTTCCCCAGGGTCTCAATCCCCGGACAATCATTATGTCATCGCCTGTCTTGTGGCGCCTGACAACAAGGGTATTTTCATCACCGCTGATCACAGCAACATTCTCCGGATCCACGCCATTGCGGCGCATGATCTCCATTTCGTGCTCCGTCGGAGCTCTCAGTTTAACCGTAGCCATGTTAAACCCGCCACGCCTGACCGTTCTTCGCTGCGCCCCAGGCTATCAGCCACAGCAGCCTTCCCAGGCTCAATGCCACAACAACCTGCGCCACCCAGCCTGCGATCTGATGGGTCACGCCCAGCACCAGTGCCGCCAAAATGATGGACAGATAATAGATCAGTGTGACCAATACCTTCCGGATTCCCGAATCCTTGTGTTTAGTTTTCATATGTATTCTCTCCTTTGTTGCCTTCAAAAATTTCCGGATGCTTCTGTGCGTATGCCGTTACAATAGCACCCCACAACGCATCCCTCTGTTCTTGTGTCAGTTCCGGGGCAGATACAAGTTTCCCGTTTCCCCGGCTAATAATGATAGTCATAACTCCCTCCTTCCTCGTTCTGTCATTGCGAACCGGTGCGCACACCGGTGTTGCAATCTGTTACTTGCTGATCAGCCGAAACTCTCCGGTGATCCTTTACCTGACGATCAGGCTGTGCGGTGTCTCGTTGACTACCACCCAGCAATGCGGATTCAGCTTGTTCCGCTCCAGCACCGCCTTCTGCTCCTTCGTCGGCGTTGCATTCTTCTGTGCCATCAGCCTGCACCTCCGGATTTCTTCCCAAGCGTTTGGGAATCTTCCTTCATCAGCACCGTGGCCAATACGCACAGCACCCGCTGCGGTGTTACTCCCAGGACTGCCGCCACCTTGATGATGAGTATGGCAAGCACCCGCATAGCTGCTGTGCTGGTCGTAAAGCTGACCTCACACACATAGCCCTCTGTGCCCAGCTCCTTGCAGAAGCCAACCGCAGCGCCCTCATCGATCTCGAAAGCATCCTTCCCTGTCAGACCTCGCATCCTTGTTCCGTCCTTTCTTTGCGTTTTCTTTTGTTTTGTACTTGCAAATAACATTGTCTCTGATAGAATTACCTTGAAAGGAGGTGATTCTATATGTCCACACTCAAAAAAGAGATCATAAAAATGTTTGCACTCGCTCCCGGCATTGAAGCACTCGCAAAAAACCAAGTGATTTTCTTAACACCCATGGGTTTTATCACTGGTGACCTTGCCGATAATAATGAGTGCGCTCCCGGGACTGCAGTATTTTCCACCATTGTCGAAAAAGCAAATGAACCTTTTAAGGATGTCGAACTTGCAGATAATGATGGATACATCCAGTTAGCGAATGCACGCCTGTGCCCCACTACGGGCTCTCCCTGCGATCTCGGCGATATTGTTCTTTTCTTCGATCAAATCATTGGGGTCAAACTCGGTACAATCAACTAATTTAATTTCTGGCCCACGCCGCTCTTGTAGTTCCAGTACGAGAGCGGCAATTTCTTTTGGTTTCCCCTCTATTGAAATTTTCAAGCCCCTGCCTCCTTTCTTATTGTGTGCTTTTAGGGTCGGTCTTTGTCGTCATGTTGTTTAGTTTTTCTGAACTTCTTGAGTAAAAAAATAGGCGTGGATCTTGTCGTGCGGAATGTCGAGGGCCGCACACACAAGCAGAATCTCCCCCTGCTTAAACTCGCTATTATTGTTAATCTTCTGGCTGAAAGTCGCTTCCCTCATGCCTGCAACCTCTGCAATGATTTCCTGAGTTTTTCCCTTTTCCTTAATCAATCCTCTGAGTTTGGAATAATCAAATGTCATTTTCGTCACCTCCCGTTTTCTATTCTTGCGAAAAAACGAAATTTTTGATACAATCACCCCATAAAGGAGGTGTGCGCATGGATATTGCAGATTTGAAGTGTAAATTCACGGAAATAAACGTTGCTTTTTCAAAGGCTGTCAAAGACCACATTGCAGATTATGGCGGCGACGCTGAAGCAAAGCATGTTCTTTCCGATATTGCTTCTGCGGCACTCGACGCAATTGGTGACACGCAGGATGCAATTATCGAATATTTAAGAAAACAATAACCTTCAAAGGAGCTGTCAGTTACCGCTGTCGGCTCCTGTTTCTACTTCAATCACAATATCGATACCCTGTACCCTCGCCTCTCTCTGGAGTTCTTTAATCGCCTCGATATGTGCAAGGATTTTATTTGCACACTCTTCTGCTTTTCCGATCCCCGATAATTTCAATTTTGCCAACATATATCTCACCTCCCCTGTTCAGTTTTTCTAAACTCAAAATAGCACACGATTTTTACGTTGTCAATACCGAATTTTAGAATTTCAAAACTTTTTTTAGTAATCTCGTGAAAAAGTATTGATTTTTCTAAACTTCCATTATATAGTATAGGCACAAGGAGGTATCATCTATGGAAAACTGTGCAACAAGAATTTGCAGAGCCCTGCAAATTAGGGATATGAAGCAATCAGAACTTTCGCAGCGCACTGGCATTCCCAAAAGCGCCATCAGCCAATATTGCTCCGGAGCCTTTAAGCCCAAGCAAAAGCGATTATTCTTGATTGCCCAGGTGCTTGATGTGGATGAAGCATGGCTCATGGGTCTGGACGTACCAATGGATCGCAATGTTACTCGTGCACCCGCCAACATCATCACCATGCCCGAAATGCGCAAGATTCCCCTGCTCGGTAGGATTGCCTGTGGCTCACCAATCCTTGCAGAGGAACACATTGAGGAGTATATCGATATTCCCAAGAACATCCACGCTGACTTTGCCCTCACCTGTCAGGGCGACAGCATGATTAACGCGCGGATCTTCGACGGCGACATTGTTTACATCCGTCAACAGGATACCGTGGAATCTGGAGAGATCGCCGCCGTTCTGATTGACAATGATGCAACACTGAAGCGCATCCGGATCTTCGATGATCACATTTCCTTAGAGCCGGAGAACCCCCAGTACCGGCCCATCGTCCTGTGGGGTGAAGATATGAACACAGTCCGTATTCTTGGTAAGGCCATCGCCTTCACCAGCACGGTCCGATAATTTGTAATCAGCCGGCACAACCGGATATTTAGAAAGAGGTATTATTATGTCAAAATATGTAAGTGTCGTAAGCGATAAGAAAAA
>JAGBTV010000016.1 GCA_017631155.1 Oscillospiraceae bacterium
ACTTTCGATACAGTTTCCGGTAATTTCAGCGAAAAGATCCCTCGATTCCGCTTCGCGAAATTATGGTATGCTTGCCACCGGCAAGCATCCTATCCAAAATCGCTTCGCTATACTCGGGATGACAAGGTTTTTAAAATTTGCAACTACCCGAGAAATGGCAATTTACTTTTCCAGCCAGTGAAGCTCTTCGGTTTCCGCCAATGCTTCCAAAGCCGCAAGAACCGGCTGCTTTTCCGGGTTGTGGGCAGCGGCAATGCGCACACCTTCTACTACCCATTTATAGTAAGCGGGTATGTCTTTCGACGGATTTTCCAGCAGGGCAGGGGGGAAATAGCACTCCGCCTCCGTCAGCCGGGGATACTCCGGCTCGTAATACACTTCCATAACGGTGTACAGGAATTTTCCATCCCGTAAGACAGATTCTTCCGTAATGCGCCAGCCGTGATCGGACAGGTAGCGCCGCAGCATGGGTGTTTTGCTCTGGCATTGAAGGACAAAACGATACTGGCTGCTTTGCAGCCAGGGGGCAGCTTCCAAAATGGAAATCATGGTATCTGCGCCCATTCCGGCGCAGACCATGCAGGTAAAATCCCGGGGGATGCTGCGAACACCGTCGGAAAGATGAAATTCCATTTTGCTGTGCACACCGTATTTTTCTGCGTTGCGGACAGCGCTGAGCAAAGGCTGCTGGTTGATATCAGCGGCAATGCAGGACCGGGCAATGCCATTTGTCAGCAAATGGATAGAAAGATAGCCATGGTCGCAGCCGATGTCTGCCACCCGGTCTCCGGAAGCTACAAAGGCAGCGCAGGCCAAAAGTCGATCAGAAATAGGAAGTTTCATATGTTAAGATCCTCCCAAAGAATAAGAAGTGCCATCCCGGCGAAATCCGGGATGGCACAGCCGGTTTTATTACTGCTTTTCGGCTTCGCTGGCTTCGTAAGCCTCGATGAAATGGTTCAGCTGAGCCAGGAAAGGCTCGCACTCGATGCCGTGGACCATGCAGGCTTCTTCCACAGTTTCACTCCGGGAAGAGGGGCAGCCCAGGCAATGCATGCCGATGGCAAAGAACAAAGGCGCAGTGTGGGGCGCGATGTCCAAAATATCACCGATGATGGTATTCTTTTCAATTTTAACAGCCATAATATGACCTCCTGTTGCAATTACTGACCTATTATAACCCCAATACGGGGAAAAAACAAGGGGTTTATGGAAATATCCCGAAAAACTTTATTCTCCGTCAAAGGGATAAGATATACTGATGGGATTGCGTTCTTGGTCACTGTATGATATATTTATCATATTATCCGGTTTTTAGCATGGGAGGTCGAGACATGAAGGAATTTGTACTGTATTTTCTGGGAAAGGGAGATACGAAGGAGTTTTCTGACTTTAGTTCGGCACATTTTCTGCCGATCTTGATGATGATAGCGGTAATTCTGCTGATCCGGCATTATCGCCACAGTCTGCATCAGTGGAAATTTGAGAAAACCGTGCGCTATATTTTGGCTTTCCTGCTGATCGTTTGTGAAATGTCTTATTTTTGGCGGCTGGTGGCGATTCCGTCCCTGGGAGCCAATCCGGTAGATCATCTTCCTATTACCGTCTGCGGCTGGGCAGTGATCTTCTGTAGTTATATGCTGGTAGGCAAGTCTCAGACCCTCTTTGATATCTCTTATTTTTGGCTGTTTTCCGGTACGGTGTTCGCCTTGATTACCCCCACGGTCATCACCTATACCGGCCCGACCCGGTTTCGTTATTACCAGTTTTGGCTGGAGCATACCCTGGGGTATGTGTCGATATTTTATATGATTTTTGTCCACGGCATGCGGCCTACGGTAAAGTCTGCCGTCAAATCTTACAGCGCTCTGGTGATTTTGGCGGGAATTGCGTATTGGGCCAACAGCCTGATTGGTCCTGGTGCCAACTACCTGTTTATGGCCAAGCCTGAGGACACCCCGTCTATCTTGGATATCCTGCCTCCCAACCACGGTCTTCGTATTGCTGTGATGGCAGCAGTGGTTACGGTGATGTTCGCCTTGGCTTATCTGCCCTGGTACCTGAAAGACCGCAAAGCGAAAAAAACCGCCGCAGTACAAGTGTAATAAATACCGGAATGCGCCTGCATTCCGGTATTTTCTTTTTGTTGAAAATATTGGCTTTTTGGACAAAAAGTGTGTTGGTAAAATTCGAATTTTCTCAGAAATTGTGGTTGAATTTACAGCGCAGATGTGATAAGATATATTCGTATCGATATGGGCGTAGTGCGCTCATTTTTAGGGAGTGCAACATTCCCCGATACGGAAAAGGAGCATTCTGTTATGGCAACACCGCACACCATCGCAGTAGCCGGCAAAGGCGGCGTGGGAAAAACCACCACCTGCGGTATGATTATTGATTATCTGTGCAGCAAGAAAACCGGCCCGGTTTTGGTTGTAGACGCGGACGCAAACTCCAATCTGAACGAAGTGCTGGGCGTGGAGGTAGAGACCTCCCTGGGTGCAATTCGGGAAGAAATGGCCCAGGCAGAGCTGAAGGGCACCATTCCCTCCGGTATGACCAAGGCTGACTATGCGGATTTTAAGTTTAGTTCCGCCATTGTGGAAGAGGATGAATATGATCTGCTGGTCATGGGTCGGACCCAGGGTAAGGGTTGTTATTGCTATGTCAATGGCGTATTAAAGTCCCAGGTGGATAAATACGCAAAAAATTATTCTTATATCGTGATGGACAATGAGGCAGGTCTGGAGCATGTAGCCAGAGGCACACTGCCCCATGTAGATACCATGTTCCTGATTTCTGACTGCTCCCGTCGGGGCGTTCAGGCGGCAGCAAGAGTTGCCGAAATGATCGAGGAGATGGAATTGAAGCCTGGCAAAATGGGCATCATCATCAACCGCGCACCCAATGGGGAGCTGGACAGCGGCGTCAAGGCAGAGATTGATAAGTACGGTTTGGAACTTTTGGGTGTTCTGCCCCAGGATGAGGCCGTCTATCGCTGCGATTGCGACGGAGAACCCTCCAGCAAGCTGCCCCAGTCCAATCCGGTCAAGCAGGCCTTGAAGGGCATCATGCAAGAATTGGGTGTTTAAATCCGTATAATGAAAGGGAAGGACATTCCTCTTTGCGGAGGAATGGCATTTCTCTGTTCACTATTATAAAATCATTTATATTTTTACAAGGGGGAAACCAATCATGTCTTTTGTTCCTAAGACGCAGCCCTACAGCGGCAAGATCAATGCCGTGACTCTGGGCACCGGTGACAAGGCAATCGTCATCGGCGGTCAGAATGTGCTGCCCTTCTACACCTTCGACGCGGCCATCGAAAATGCGCCCAAGATCGGTGTGGAGATCTCTGATGCTGCTGCCGAGTGGACCGTTCCCGGTCTGGTAGAGTTCTACGCCGGCTGCAACACCATGGCTGAGCGGGCCAAGAAGGCCGAGACTCTGGAAGGTGCCGACTTTATCTGCCTGAACTTTGTGGGCGCAGATCCCAACGGTGCTGACAGAAGTGTTGCCGACTGTGTTGCCGATGCTAAGGCTGTTGCCGAAGTCGTTACCAAGCCTATCGTTGTTATGGGCTGCAAGAACATTGAGAAGGACAACGAACTGCTGCCCGCCATCGCTGAGGCTCTGACCGGCAAGAATGCTCTGTTTATGTCCGCTAAGAACGAAAACTACAAGACTGTCGGTGCTTCCGTTGCTCTGGCAAGTGCACAGAAGCTGGGCGCCGAGACTGCTGACGACATCAACCTGGCTAAGCAGCTGAACATCATGCTGAAGGGCCTGAATGTCAATCCTGAAAATGTTGTCATGGACATCGGTACTGCCGCTGTTGGCTACGGCTATGAGTATGCCGCTTCCACCTTCGACCGTATCCGCCTGGCTGCTCTGCAGCAGTCTGATGCTGACCTGCAGATGCCCATCCTGGCTGCCGTTTGCAACGACACCTGGGGCGTGAAGGAATCCACCGCATCCGCTGAAGACGAGCCCGCTTGGGGCTGCCAGGAAGAGCGCGCCATCTCCATGGAAGTCGCTACCGCAGCAGCTGACCTGACCGGCGGCGCCGATGCAGTTGTTCTGCGTCACCCCGCTTCCGTGGCTGCCATCAAGAAGTTCATCACTGAACTCTGCTAAGAAGGAGGATACATACAATGGCTTTGAAAGGTCTTGATATTTTTAAGCTGTCTCCTAAGAAGAACTGTAAGGAGTGCGGCAGCCCCACCTGTATGGCATTCTGCATGAAGGTGGCCCAGGGCGCAGTGTCTCTGGACAAGTGCCCCTACTTCTCTGAGGAAGCTCTGGCAACTCTGAACTCCGCAACTGCTCCCCTGATGAAGACCATCACTGTAGGCGAGCACAAGCTGGGCGGTGAGACTGTTCTGTTCCGTCACGAGAAGACCCTGGTCAACAAGAACCTGTTCGCAGTTTCCGTTGACACCGAGATGTCTGCTGAAGAAGTGGACGCAAAGCTTGCTGACATGCTGAAGATCGACTACGAGCGTATCGGCGAGAGAATGTATGTTGAGTTTGTCTTCGTTGCCAACAAGGGCACCGATGCTGCTGCCTATGCCGCTTTGACCCAGAAGGCTGCTGCTACCGGCCGTGCTCTGGTCCTGGAGTGCTGGGATGCTGAGTGCGCCAAGGCTGCTCTGGCTGTTGCCGGCAAGGATGTGATCCTGGACGGCGCTACCCCCGCTAACTGGGAAGCTATGAGCGAAGTTGCTACCGCTGCCGGCGTGGCTTTGGGCGTTTGGGCTGAGAACATCTCCGACCTGTACGACACCGTGAAGGCTCTGGAAGGCAAGGGCAACAAGAACCTGGTTCTGGATGTCACCGGCAAGACTGCTAAGGAGACCCTGGCCAATGCCGTCAATGTCCGCCGTACCGCTCTGAAGCAGGAAGACCGTACCTTCGGCTATCCCTCCATCGTGAACCTGACCAAGGTTGCCAAGAACGACAGCCGTCTGCAGACTGCCCTGGCTTCCATGTTCGTGGAGAAGTATGCTTCCATCATCGTTATGGACACCATGACCTACGCACAGGCTCTGCCTCTGTACGGTCTGCGTCAGAACATCTTCACCGATCCTCAGAAGCCCATGAAGGTGGAAGCTAAGATCTACCCCATCAACGGCGCTGATGAGAACAGCCCCTGCGCTCTGACTGTTGACTTCGCTCTGACCTACTTCCTGGTCTCCGGCGAACTGGAGCGTTCCGGCCAGCCTGTTAACCTGATTATCACCGACGCTTCCGGCATGTCCGTTCTGACTGCCTGGGCTGCCGGTAAGCTGTCTTCTTCCACCATCAAGAAGACCTTTGAAGAGCTGGATATCGCTAACAAGATCAAGAACCGTACCCTGATTATCCCCGGTAAGGTTGCTGTTATGAAGGGCGAGATCCAGGAGAAGCTGCCTGAGTGGAATGTTGTCGTCGGTCCTCTGGAAGCTGTTCAGCTGCCCAAGTACCTGAAGGACAAGGAGTACGAGGCTGGCGTTAAGGCTGCTGAGGCTGAGCGCGCTGCCAAGGCCGGTACCGTTCAGGAAGTGGTCAAGGAGCTTTCCTTCGACGAGCTGCTTCAGACCCGCGTTCCCAAGATCGAGATCGTGGATATGGGCGTTTCCTACAAGGGTCACAACCCCGAGTCCAAGACCTTCGTTACCATCGGTGAGCGTATCCACTGTATCGCTCCTGCTATCCGCAAGGCTATGGACGAGCGTGATCCTGCTCCCATCCTGGAGCGTGCCGCTGCTCAGATCAAGGCCGGCGCTACCTACCTGGATGTCAACATCGGACCTGCTGAGAAGGACGGTCCCGAGCGTATGATGTGGGCTGTCAAGCTGCTGCAGGAGAACTTCAACAATGTTCCCCTGGCGCTGGATACCGCCAACATGCGTGCTATCGAGGCCGGTATCAAGGTCTACAACCGTACCAACGGCAAGCCCATCGTCAACTCTGCTGACGCCGGCTCCCGTATCGGCTACATCGACCTGGCTGCTGCCAACGATGCTATCTGTATCGCTCTGTGTTCCGCTGACGGTATCGCCAAGGACAACGAAGAGCGTATG
>JAGBTV010000104.1 GCA_017631155.1 Oscillospiraceae bacterium
CCGGAAGAAGCTCCCGAGCTGGAAGAAGCTCCCGAGCCGGAAGAAGCTCCCGAGCCGGAAGAAGCTCCCGAGCCGGAAGAAGCTCCCGAGCTGGAAGAAGCTCCCGAGCTGGAAGAAGCTCCCGAGCCGGAAGAAGCCCTTCCCCAAGAGGAAACTGCCCCGGATGCGGAGGATGCCGAAAAATCCGATGATGTCAATGCGATCCTGGCTTTGGTGGACGAGTTGATCGCCCATGAGTTGCCCGACCCCATTGTGATCCCGACTCCCGAAGCTGCGGAAGTTCCTCAAACCGATGTTCTCCCGGAGGAATCGCCTGTTGCAGAAGCGCAAGCCGAAGAAACCGAGGAAGAAGCAGACGATGCCGAACAGCATCTTCCGGAAGAAACCAATGTGGCTCCAGTCAAAAAGCGTCGGTCTTTTAAGGGCTTGATTATTTTCCTGCTGGTGGTTGCCCTGGGTCTGGGTCTGTTCACCGGCGGATATGCCTTCTACCAGTTCTACTATCTGCAGAGCGTGGAAGCAATTTCTTTGGTCAGTTCCGATGACCAGGTTTCTGTAAAGCTCACCACGGACATTGACAACGCCTTGCTCACCGTAGCCTGCAAGGATACCTACGGCAACACCCAACGCAAGCCTGTTGTGAACAATATGGCTGTGTTTGATTCTTTGAATCCCGGCACCAAGTACGATTTCTTTGTGGAAATCTCCGGATTCCATTCTTTGGTAGGCGAAACCAAAACTTCTCTAAACACAGCCCAGCAAACATCCATTTCCAACCTGGTGGTGGAAACCGGTATCGAAGATGGCACAGCTATCCTCAGCTTCGCTGTGCAGGGTCCTGACACTTCCTGGCAGGTGGTCTGCACCGCCCCGGGAGAGACCCCCAAGACATTCTCCTGCATCGATCACTCCGCCACCCTCCGGGGCTTGACCCCCGGTGTTACCTACCAGGTGCAGTTGGTGCCTGCCGCCTCTTTGTATGTGGTTGGACAGGACTCCACCACCTACACCCCCATTGAGATCATTTACGCTCAGGATCTCCAGGTTGATTCTTTTCGGGACAACAAGCTGACCATTTCCTGGTCTGCTCCTGCCGGAACTTCTGCAAAAAGCTGGACCGTCCGCTGTTACGATGATAACAGTGAAAAAACCATTACCGTAACCGGAACAGAAGCCGTTTTCGAAAATCTGGATCCTGCCAAGTCATACAAAGTTGAGGTCAAGGCTGAAGGCATGAGAAACGGTGTCACCGTGGCTGTCCCCGCCAACATCGTTCATATTTATGATCTGCAGGTAGTGGGCGTAGACAAAAACAGTCTGCGGGTTACCTGGAACTATTCCGGCAATGCTCCGGAAGGTGGCTGGCGGCTGCAGTATAAAGTAAACGACGGCATCGATTTTGTGGTGTTTAACCTGGAAAATACAGAAGCCATCTTGCCTTTGGTTCCCAACAGCCAGTATGAGATCTCTATTTTCCAGGACAACAACAGTCCGGTGTTGAACGGTACAACCACCTTTGACACTGCCCCTGCAGAACCCTTCGAAGGCTATTGGCTGACAGCAGATTCCCTGAGCTTCTATCCCTGCCTGCCTACCGACAAGGAAAACCCGGGTCTGAATGATGTAACACATACCAGCACCTTTGCCCCCGGGGCCAAGGCTTCTATTCTGATGCATACCAGAAGCATTTACAAAGAAGACTTTGGCGAAATTGTCAATCTGTATGTAATCAAGGACAACAACAATGCGGTTGTGGGTCTGACAAACCCTGTCCGGATCTGGGCGGATATGCTGGAAGCCGGTGCCGGTATGCTCAATCTGCCTGCAGTCCCCTCTACTCCCGGCAGCTATACCATTGAGATTTACTTTAACGGTGCCTTTGTGGCCAATATTCCCATTGAAGTCGCAAACGCAGAATAAAAATGAAGAAGCACGGACTGCAGTCCGTGCTTCTTTATTATAGTTCCACAGTAAAACCGTCATGGGTAATCCGCACATGGAAAAGGTTGCCGGGATCCGTTCCGCCGCTGTTCCTATATGCGGAATCTTCACTTCCCTTCTGTACTCTGCAGGGAATTTACAGCAGAGGAATACCGGCTTCTTCGCATTTTTCTACGGTTTGGGCGTCCCAAATGCTGGATTGCACCTCACCGATATGGGCGCAGTTCATCATCAGCATACACAGACGGGACTGGCCGATACCACCGCCGATGGTCAGGGGCAGTTGGTCATGCAAAAGCATCTGGTGGAAGGGCAGTTCCCGGCGGTCATCACAGCCGGCTATTGTCAGCTGCCGATCCAAAGCTTCGGCATCTACGCGAATACCCATGGAAGAGATCTCCAGTGCCCGATCCAAAACTGCATCCCAGAAGAAGATATCGCAGTTGAGCTGCCAGTCATCATAGTCCGGTGCCCGGCTGTCGTGGGGCTTGCCGGAGCGGAGCTTGCCGCCGATCTGCATGATGCAGGCGGTCTTATGCTCCCGGACATAGGCTTTCTCCCGTTCGGAACCAGTCAAATCCGGGTAAAGATCCTCCAACTCCTGGGTGGTGATAAAGGAAACCTCCCGTTCCAGCTGTACCTGCAGCTGAGGAAACCGCACATGGAGACGGTCATTGGTGTCGCAAATGGCCCGGACAATGGCACGGACGATGAGCTTCAGATAATCTAAGTTCCGGTTATCTCGGGTGATAACCTTTTCCCAGTCCCACTGGTCCACGTAAATAGAGTGGATGTTATCCAGTTCCTCATCCCGACGGATGGCGTTCATGTCTGTATACAGACCGCCGCCCACACCGAAATGATACCGCTTCAGCGCCAACCGTTTCCACTTAGCCAAAGAATGGACTACCTGGGCATCCGTGCCCACAGCCGGGATATCAAAGCTGACAGGGCGTTCCACGCCGCTTAAGTTATCGTTCAAGCCGGACTCCCGGGTAACAAACAAAGGCGCAGATACCCGCTTCAAATTCAGGCCCGAAGCAAACTCCTCCTGAAAGGTCTGTTTGATGTAGGCGATGGCCCGCTGGGTGTCATAGGCATCCAAGACAGGGCGGTAACCTTCGGGAATATAAGTTTTGCTCATAGCGCGTTCCGCCTTTCCAAAAACATGCTCTCATTGTATCTTATTTTTTCAAAAAATCAAGTGCAAACCGTTTTTTTGCCGCCGGATATCATAAAAAAGCCGCCCAATGGGCGGCTTTTTTAACAGCTTTACAATCAGATTCCAACCACGCCGGTGTCTCTTACAGTTTGGGCAACAGCCGCGGCTACAGCAGGACCAACACGGGCAACGACTTCAATCTTGCCGCCCCACTCATAGTGCTTCTTCAAAGATTCTTCTGCGTAGTTCTTGTTGTTCCCCTAAAATATATATGAAATAATTATGTTTTTGCGTCAGATTCCCAAGCCAGCAAATACTGCCAAAAGTCCCGCAAGCTGTCCTTGTTGGGGGCATTTACGGCAAAACTCAGAAATATCTTTTGATTATACTTTTTGCAATCCTGCATAAAGGGAAGGTCTGTGATCTCCACCGCTACCGGAATTCTCTCCCCTGTGGGATTCCCGTCATCATCCATTGGTTGGGCATATCGAACCTTCGTGCCGAACTGCTCCAGTTCCTCCGCTGTGAAGACCTGGCGAAGATCCAGCAGGGATTCATAGCCAATAAAGGGTGCCAACCGATTTTCATCCACAAAAAGGTAGTCTATCATTTCCGCGGACATCATAGCTATAATACTTTGGAATGCATCATAGTCCTGAGGAGATGTCCCGAAATCGCCAAAGTCACGGAAATACATCTGAATCTCTTGCTTTTTCGGGTTGCCCTGAAGCTGTTCGAAATATGCATCCATCAGATAATTTTCGCCCTCTGCGGAGATATAGGTACTGACACAGATACCGCCCATCAAAAGTTCTTTTTCCGGCTTCAGCACATTAAATCCTACGCCAATAAGCACGATCAGAGAAATCACCGTAATCAGGATGGCTTCTTTAAAATAGGTCCATATATGGTCGATCTTCTGCCGCCATGTCATGGGCTTTAAATCGACCTTTAATTTCTTCAAGCGTTGAAAAAAGCTGTTTTCTGTCATGCCTGACTCCTTTTCCCGAGGGTAATCCATGTTATTATTATCATACACCTTTTTGCACAATATTGTCAATCACCGTTTTTGAACAAACTGCAAATATTCTACAAAACATCTTGAAAAAACACATATTTATGATATACTAAACCATCATAATCAGGAGGTAAGACCATGGCCAAAACCGTCTATTTGGAAACCGGCAGTACCGATCCCCGGTATAACCTGGCCTTTGAAGAATATATTCTCACCCACCGTCGGGAGGGTGATTATTTGATCCTGTGGCAAAACGCTTCCAGCGTCATTGTGGGCCGCAATCAAATCTCCGCCCAGGAGGTCAACGGAGAATTTGTGGAGAAAAACGGCATTCGGGTGGTTCGTCGGATTACCGGCGGCGGCGCGGTCTATCACGATCTTGGCAATTTGAATTACTCCTTCATCTGCGATGCCGAGGATATGGAACAGCGCACCGCCACCCGTTTTACACAGCCTGTAGTGGCTGCCCTGAAGGGGCTGGGCCTGGATGCGGAAGCTTCCGGCAGAAATGACATTTTGGTCTCTGGCTGCAAGGTATCCGGAACGGCCTCCCACATCAGCCGGGGCCGGGTGCTGCATCACGGAACGCTGCTGTTCGATTCCGATGCCCAAACCATCATGCAGGTTTTGACCCCGGATCCTCTGAAGCTGCAGTCCAAGGGTATTCGTTCCGTAAAAAGCCGGGTGGGCAACATCCGTCACTTCCTTCCGGAAGTGATCACCTTGACCCAGTTTTGGGATTACCTGAAAACCGCCTTGTCCGGCAGTGGCTACACCGTAGGCTCTGTTACCGAAGAAGAACAGCAGGAAATTCTCCGGCTAAAAGCCGAAAAGTACGACACCTGGCAGTGGAACTACGGCAGCGCCCCCAATTTTCAGCTGCGGTGCAAAGACCGTTGGGACGGCGGCATTTTGGAGATCCATCTCAGCGTCGAACACGGCAAGATCGCAGCCGTCCGGATCTTTGGTGATTTCATGGCGCTTACCTCCTGCGAGGAACTGGAGCAGGCTCTCATTGGCTGTTCTTACCAAAAAGAAGCCATCTCTGCTGCCATTGCCCATATTCCTTTGCAGGAATGTCTTGGCGGCATTACCAAAGAAGAATTCCTGCAGACCATTGTAAAATAAAAACTTTGCGGCAGCTCCTATCGAAGCTGCCGCAATTTTTCTTTTTGCCTGTTGTTTCCGTTTGGCGATTCACTTGCCGGGAATTGCAGCGTTATAGGGTTTCTGTCTGCAAGGGATTATACAGGAGTTTCGCATTTCCCTTTTCCCAACGGCTTACCGCCTTGGCAGCAGAGTCCAAATAGCCATTCCCATCATCCTCCGCAAACGGCAGGTGATACAAAAGGATCTGCTTGGGGGCTAAGGCTGCCAATTCCGCTCTTCCCTTGCCCAAGGTCAGCCAGGGAAAATCCAGAATGGCCACATCCACTTGGACTCCGGTCACCGCCTGAAGCAGCTCCGGTGCCGCCACAGCGCAGTCACCGGTCACCAGTACATTTCCCTGAGAAGACAGGATCAGCAGACCGTAATGGATGGTATCGGCATACTGCGCCCCCTCATGGGGCAGCCGCAAAAACCGAAGAGTCACATCACCCAAAGCATATTCCGGGTTCTCTCCTTCCACAAGTACCTGCTGGGTCAGTTGCCGCTGGGGAAGAAAAATTTTGGCTTCCGGCCATCTTTCCAACGCCTGCTGGGTCATCTCTCGGCTGAAGTGGTCAGGATGACAATGGGTATAGCAGATGGCATCCGGCTTTTCAAAGGTCGGAGCCGCCAAAAGCTTAGAAAAAAGTGCAGGGGATACTGTAGAAAAAGTGGGTACTTTTTTACTGTGCAGGGCATCCACCCAGATCCGCTTGCCGGAAATATCCACGCAGACACCGGCATTTGCGCTTAAGGTAACCGTTATTTTTTCCATAGTCTATCCGTTCTTATCCCGCTTGCGGCAGAGGTAAATATCCAGCTTTTCCTTCACGCTGTCAGGGATCACCCGCTTTACCGGGCAGCAGACGGCATTTGCCATGCGCTGGGTAAAGGCAACCAAGAAATCAATATCCGCCGCCATCTGCTCTCCGCTGACCAAAGCCATGGTGTCGTAGCGGTTATGAATGGTACCGGTATTAGGGGGAGATATGCGGGCAAAACTCACCGCAGGCACGCCTTTATCCGCAAAGGGGGTTGAATCGCTGGAATAGACATCTTGGCTGACACGGATTCCCAAGCCCATTTCCAGGCCCATGTACTGAATATAATGCGTCAGCGCTTCTTCCGTGGAGCAGACTGCTATAAAATTGCCCATAATACAGCCGATCATATCGAGATTGATGTTAAGAACCACCTTTTTCAGGGCTTCCTCATCCTGGCAATAGGCCTTTGCTCCCAAAAGTCCCCGTTCTTCACTGCCACACCAAATGAAGCGCAGACCGTAGCGATGGGACTTGCCCACAAAGCTTTCCGCAATGCCCAAAAGGCCCACAGCACCGGTCATGTTGTCATAAGCGCCCTGGGACAAAGAGGTAGAGTCATAGTGGGCGGTGAGGATGATGTATTCCTCCGTCTCACCGGGCATATCCAAAATCACATTCCGGGACTCACCCACATACTCGTCCTGCTTCAGGCTGATTGTGGCAGTCTTGCTTCCCTTGCGGATCAGCTCCATGGCAAATTTTGCATTGATGTTGACACCGGGGATCTTCTCGCCCTTGCTCACATAGCTGCGCAGCTCCCGCTGGTCGATATCCTCATCGGCATAATTAATGTTGCCGTCATAAGTAACAAAGCCCACCGCACCGTTTTCCAGCAGATCCCGGTACTTCCAGTAGCCCAGATACCCGTCTATCATCACGATTTTTCCCTTGCACTGAGGCAGAGATGCCGGGGAGGTATCTCGCAGATAGTAAAAAGGCGCAGTCACCTCACCGCTTCCGGCACAGAGATAGCCTTTGCAGGGAATTTCCTGTCCATCCACCGTCAGCACCGCCGCTTGGATGGTAGCCATATCCACAGGAAAAGGTGTAATCTGGGCCTTCAGCCCCATTTGGGCGCACTTTTCCCGGATGTATTCGGCACAGCGAAGCTCCTGATCGCTGCCGCCGGTGCGGACATACGCATTATCTTCAAAAATTTGCATAATTTCTTTGGTATTCATGGTATCAGCCTCCTTTTCTCTTATGGTAGCGCAAAACAGCAAGATTTTCAACTGTTTGTTTCCTCTTGCTTTTCCCCTGTGAAAGGGAAAAGACCGGCCCTTGAGGTCGGTCTTTTTGTGTTATACCAAGGTGGCGGCCATCACCGCCTTGATGGTGTGCATCCGGTTTTCCGCTTCGTCAAAGACGATGGACTGTTCACTTTCGAACACCTCGTCGGTGACTTCCATGGCATCAATGCCGAACTTTTCGTGGATCTGCTTACCGATCACGGTGTTCAGATCGTGGAAGGCAGGCAGGCAGTGCATAAACCGGCACTGCGGTCCTGCATTTTCCATCATCGCCTTGTTTACCTGATAGGGCTGCAGAGCTTCGATCCGCTCTGCCCAAACGCTGTCCGGTTCTCCCATGGAGACCCACACATCGGTATAGATCACGTGGGCATTCTTGGTAGCGACCATAGGATCGGTGATAAACTCCAGCACCGCGCCGGTGTCTTTGGCGATAGCCTGACAGGTTTCCACCAGTTCCTTGTTGGGGAAATAAGCCTCGGGGGCGCAGGCCACAAAGTGCATACCCATCTTGGCGCAGCCTACCATCAGGGAATTACCCATGTTATACCGGGCATCGCCGCAGTAGACCAGCTTCTTGCCCTTTAAACTTCCGAAATGCTCCTGAATGGTCAAAAAATCCGCCAGGATCTGGGTGGGATGGAATTCATTGGTGAGGCCGTTCCACACGGGGACACCGGCAAATTTCGCCAAATCTTCCACAATGTTCTGACCGAAGCCACGATACTCAATGCCGTCATACATCCGACCCAAAACCCGGGCGGTATCGGCAATAGACTCTTTTTTGCCCATCTGAGAACCGCTGGGTCCCAAATAGGTCACGGACATACCCAAATCCGCACCGGCCACCTGGAAGGCACAGCGGGTACGGGTAGAGTCCTTCTCAAACAGCAGCACGATGTTCTTGCCCTCACAAATTCTGTGGGGAATACCGGCTTTTTTCTTAGCCTTGAAATCCGCCGCCAGTTCCAAAAGTCCGGTAATCTCCGCCGGAGTCAGATCCAGCAGCTTCAGAAAGCTTTTTCCTTTCAATGCATTCATAAGGATTCTCCTTTTGAAAATTCAATTTGACCTTTGCCGGGGAGTTTAAACCTTCCCCTCGGGGGGAAGGTGGATTCAAAAGATGTCCATTCTTGGACATCTTTTGAAGACGGATGAGGGGAAAACGATGAAATAATCCCCTCATCAGTCAAAAATCACAGATTTTTGACAGCTTCCCCCCGAGGGGAAGCTCTGCTGCTGCAACTGCCCGGGAAATGGCAATTTACTTGCAGGCAGCCTTGATGACCGCCACAGCTTTTTCCAAAACTTCCATGGGGATATTCAGGGCAGGCAGCAGCCGCACCTTATCCTTGGCAGTAAGGCACAGGATGCCCTGTTCCATACAGGCCGCCACCACATCTTTGGCGGGCTTTACGGTCTTGATGCCGATCATCAAACCCATACCGGTGACGGCTTCCACGCCCGCTGCGCCCGTAAGCTGAGAAAACACATAGTCACTTTTTGCCTTGACATCTGCTAAAAATGCCTCGTCCATCCGGTTTACCACCGTCAGCGCACCGGCACAGCAAACCGGGTTGCCACCGTAGGTAGAGCCGTGGTCGCCGGGGTTCAGGACATTTTGCACCTTCTCGCTGAGCAGGGTCGCACCAATGGGCAGGCCGCCGCCAAGACCTTTGGCGGTAGAAACGATATCAGGTGTGACGCCGTAATGCATATAGGCATAGAACTTGCCGGTTCTGCCGTTGCCGGTCTGCACCTCGTCGATAATCAGCGGAATATCCTGCTCCTTGGCAAGCTTGGCTGCCGCCTGAACAAACGACCCTGTCAGGGGAACCACACCGCCCTCGCCCTGGACACATTCCAGCATAATAGCCGCAGGCTTCACCGCCGCCACCATTTCCTCCAAAGCCTTAATATCATTGGCTTTCACATGGGTAAAGCCGGGAGTCAGGGGCTGGAACAGCTCATGGTAATGTTCCTGTCCGGTAGCAGAAAGGGTGGTTAAAGTTCTGCCGTGGAAGCTGTTTTCCAAAGTAATGATGGTAAAGCAGTCAGCTCCCTTCTTTTCTGCGGAGTACTTTCTTGCCACCTTGATGGCACATTCGTTGGCTTCCGCACCGGAATTGGAGAAGAACACCTTCTTCATTCCCGTCTTTTCGCACAGCGCCTTGGCAAGAAGCGCACAAGGCTCAGTAAAATACAGGTTGGAGGTATGCTGCAGCTTGGCAGCCTGGGCGGTCACTGCCGCCAGCCAGGTATCATCGGCAATGCCGAAGCTGGTGACACCGATGCCGGAACCCATGTCGATGTATTCCTTGCCGTCGGTGGCAACCATAATGCTGCCCTTGCCGCTGACCAGCTCCACCGGAAAGCGGCCGTAAGTACCGGCAACATATTGTTTATCTGTAGAAGTAATGGTTTCCATCGTTTATCAGCCTTTCGTTACCATGGTACCGGCACCTTCGTCGGTAAGCAGCTCCATCAAAATGGAGTGGGGAATCCGTCCGTCCATGATGATTACATTGTTCACACCATGTTCCAAAGCCTCAATGCAGCAGTCCACCTTGGGGATCATACCGCCGGAGATAACGCCGCTGTCATAGAGCTTTTTGGCTTCTGTTACGGTGATTTGAGGAATCAGGGTGGAAGGGTCGTCCTTGTTTTCCAAAATACCGGCAATATCCGTCATCATAATCAGGCGTTCTGCCCCTAACGCACCGGCAATAAAAGCCGCAGCGGTATCGCCGTTGATGTTATAGACATCCCCCTGCCGGTCGCTGGCGATGGTGGAGATGACGGGGATATAATTCTTTTCCAGCAGATCTGTAATAGGCTGGGTGCGGATCTTGGTGATTTCGCCCACATAGCCCAGGCGTTCATCCTTGACCTTGGCTTCGATGATGCCGCCGTCAATACCGGAAAGGCCCACTGCATGGCCGCCCATGGTTTGGATCAGATTCACCAAAGACTTGTTGACCTTGCCTGCCAAAACCATCTGTACGATATCCACTGTCTCCCGGTCTGTGACCCGCAGGCCATCCACAAACACCGCTTCCTTACCCAGGCGCTTCATGGTGTCGCTGATCTCCGGACCGCCTCCGTGAACCAGCACCACTTTTACACCAATGAGCCACAGCAGGGCGATATCCTCCATCACCTGCTGCTTCAGCTGTTCATTAATCATGGCGTTGCCACCGTACTTGATGACTACGATCTTGCCGCTGTATTTTTTGATATAAGGCAGAGCAGCCGTCAAAACCTCTGCCCGCTCCGCGTTGGAAAAGTGCATATCCATACTCATGTCCGATAATCTCCGTTGATCTTTACATAGTCATAGGTCAGATCGCAGCCCCAGGCGTGAGCGCCGAAAGGACCGTCACCCAGGGAAATCAGAATTTCGATCTCGTTTTGGAGAAGAATTTCCTTGGCCTCTTCCTCAGAGAAGGGAACGCCTGCGCCGTTGCGGCAAACCTCCACAGTGCCCTTGGCGCTGCGGAAGGAAACGCCGATTTTGGCGACATCCACATCGGCGCCGCTGTAGCCAATGGCGCACAGCACCCGGCCCCAGTTGGCATCGGCTCCAAACATGGCCGCCTTCAGCAGGCTGGAGCAGATGACGCTCTTGGCGGCGATCTTGGCGGTTTCTTCCTTATCTGCGCCGGTGGCGATGCACTCCAGCAACTTAGTTGCGCCCTCGCCGTCACCGGCGATCATCCGGCACAGCTGGACGGTGATGGTGTTCAAAGCCTGCATAAAGCTATTAAAATCCTCACCCTCGGCAGTAATTTCCGGGTTGCCTGCCAGGCCGTTGGCCAAAACAGTTACCATATCGTTGGTGGAGGTGTCTCCATCGATAGAAAGCATATTAAAGGTGTTGGTAATGTCTTGGGACAATGCCTTTTGCAGCATTTCCCGGGAAATAGCGGCATCGGTGGTGATGAACACCAGCATGGTAGCCATGTTGGGATGGATCATACCGCTGCCCTTGGCGATACCGCCCATACGGCAGGTTTTACCGCTTACCGTAAATTCCACTGCCACTTCCTTGGCTGTGGTATCGGTGGTCATGATAGCCTGAGCCGCTGCTGCGCCGTTGTCAGCAGAAAGACCGGCTGCCAGTTCTGCCATGCCGTTTTCGATAGGCTTCAGATTCAGCGGCTGTCCAATGACACCGGTGGAAGCCACCACAACATTCTTGGCAGCCACACCGGTATAGCGCTCCACCAAGGCGCTCATTGCCTCTGCAATTTCGATGCCGTTTGCATTGCAGGTATTGGCGTTGCCACTGTTGCAAATTACCGCCTGGGCAATACCGTCGGAAATATGTTCCTTCGTCACCGTCAGGGGTGCGCCCTTGACAAGATTCTGAGTATATACGGCAGCTGCGGTAGCAGGAACATCGCTGACGATCAGTGCCAGGTCCTTCTTGGAATGATTCTTGCGGATGCCGCAATGGATGCCGTTGGCCTTAAAACCCTTTGCGGCACAAACGCCGCCATTGATAATTTTCATATTGATCTGTCCTTTGCTGTTTCTGTTATACATTGAGTCCCGTGGCTTCGGGAAGACCCAACAAAATATTCATGTTTTGAATGGCTGCGCCGGAAGCGCCTTTGCCCAAATTATCAAAAATGGCCGTGACCATGCACTGGTCTTCCCTGCCGCTGACGCTGATGCGCATACTGTCTTTCATGGCCAGGGTGCTGGCATAAATGACGCTCTCATCGCCGCCAAAGGGAGCCACTGTCACCAGCTGCTGGCCCTCATAATGCTTTGCGATGCAGTCATACACCGCTTTTGCATCAAAGCCCGGCAGCAGCACGGTGGTAGCCATGCCCTCGTAAAAATCACCCAAAATAGGAGAGAACACCGGTTGTTTCTGAAGACCGCAGATCTTCTGCATCTCCGGTAGGTGCTTGTGGGTCAGGGTCGTTCCGTAGATCCGGTGACTTTCGTGCCGGGGATCTCGGTTTGCGTCCTCATATTCAGCGATCAGGCTCTTACCACCGCCGGAATAGCCGGTGAGAGAATATGCTGTGATGGGAAAATCCTTAGGCAACAGTCCGGATGCAGTAAGAGGATATACCCCGGCGATAAAGCCGCTGGCATGACAGCCGGGATTGGCAACCAACTTGGCATTCTCGATGGCTTGCCGGTGTGCTGCCGACAGTTCTGCAAAGCCATATGCCCAGCTATCATTGGTGCGGTGGGCGGTGGAGGTGTCGATGATCTTGGCCTTTGCGCCTTCAGCCAACGCCACCGCTTCGATAGCCGCGGCATCGGGCAGGCACAAAAACACGATATCTGCCGCAAAAATCGCTTCTTTTCTGGCTGCCGGGTCTTTCCGCAATTCCTCAGGCAGCTTCAGAAGCTCCATATCCTGCCGCTGAGCCAGCCGGTCGGTGATCCGAAGGCCGGTGGTGCCGGCACTGCCGTCAATAAATACCTTAATCATGAGAGTCTCTCTTTCACATAGACGATCTGCGCACTCACAGAGGCTTCACAGGGGCCCCCGACACTGGTGCGCTTTTCCACACAGGCTACCAGGTCGATAGCCTCGTACAAATCCTCTGCAAACAATTCGCTGTAGCTCTGATAAGTCTTCAGATCCAGCTTTTCCAGCACGGTGTTTTCCCGGATGCACAGGGCAACCAACTCACCGGAAATCTTGTAGGCGCTGCGGAAGGGCAGGCCTTTCTTGACCAAATAATCTGCCAGGTCGGTGGCATTGATAAAGCCTTTTTGGGCGGCCAGCAGCATGTTATCGCAGTTGGCCTTCATGGTGGCTACCATAGGCGCAAACACCTGCAGGCACATTTTCACGGTGTCACAAGCATCAAATACCGCTTCCTTATCTTCCTGCATGTCCTTGTTGTAGGCCAAAGGCAGACCCTTCAAGGTAGTCAGAAGCGCCATTAAATCGCCGTACACACGGCCGGTTTTGCCCCGAACCAATTCTGCCATATCGGGGTTTTTCTTTTGAGGCATGATGGAGGATCCGGTGGTATAGGCGTCGCTGAGCTCCACAAACTTAAACTCCCAGCTGGACCACAGAATGATCTCCTCAGAGAATCGGGAAAGGTGCATCATCAAAATGGCGATGGCACTCATAAGCTCCGCACAGAAATCCCGGTCGGAAACACCATCTAAGCTGTTTAAGCAGATGCCGTCAAAGCCCAGCTTTTCCGCCTCAAAATAGCGGTCGGTATCGTAAGTCGTGCCGGCCAAAGCGCAGCAACCGATGGGGCTTTGGTTCATCCGCTTGCGGCAGTCCGTAAGCCGCTCCAAATCCCGCAGGAGCATCATGGCATAGGCCATCAGATGATGGCCGAAGGTCACCGGCTGCGCCCGCTGCAGATGGGTGTAGCCGGGCATAATGGCGGTTTTATACGCCTGAGCCTGGTCTGTGACCGCAGTAATCAGGGCTTTTGTAAGCTGAGAAATCTCGTCCAGCTCCGATCTTAAGTACATCCGCACATCCAAAGCCACCTGGTCATTCCGACTTCTGGCAGTATGAAGCTTTTTGCCCACATCCCCCAGCCGCTGGGTCAGTACCGCCTCCACAAACATATGGATATCTTCACAGGTCATATCAACAGGCAGTATGCCGCTTTCGATATCTGTGAGAATTTGCTCCAAGCCTGCGATGAGGGTATCCGCATCTTCCTGAGAAATGATCCCTTTCAGCGCCAGCATGGCCGCATGAGCCATAGAGCCTTCGATATCCTGCCGGTACATCCGGCTGTCAAACCGGATGGAGGAATTGAAATCGTCTGCGATTTGGGATGTCGTGCCGTCGGTACGGCCTGCCCACAGTTTCGCCATGGTTTTTACCTCTTCTCTCAAGTTCCTGATAGGTTATGCCTCCCTCTGACGAGGGAGGTGCCCCGAAGGGGCGGAGGGAGAGAAAATCAAATGTTCGCGCTTTATCTCTCCCTCAGTCAAATTGCCTAATATCGGCAATTTGCCAGCTCCCTCGTCAGAGGGAGCCTTACGGTGCAAAGCCACACGTTATCCCGCAATATCGTTATGAATACACCGAAAGGGTCGATAAACAATCGACCCCAACGGGATAAAATTCTTACAGTCTGCCCTGCTCCCGCAGTGCCTGTACCTGAGTGGGCAGACCCCACAGGTTGATGAAGCCTTCAGCCTGGTTCTGATCGTAATCACTCTCACCGAAGGTCACCAGATTCTCAGAGTACAGAGAATAGGGAGAGGTGGTGCCGGCAGGAATGATGTTGCCCTTATAGAGCTTCAGCTTCACAGTGCCGGTAACATACTTGTTGGACTCGTTGGCAAAGGCAGTCAGGGCCTCCTGCAAAGGAGAGTACCACTTGCCGTTGTAGATCAAATCCGCGTAGTCCACAGCCAGCTTCTGCTTGACATGGAGAGTATCCTTATCCACCGTCAGCATTTCCAGCTGCTCATGGGCAAAATACAGAATAGAACCGCCGGGTGTCTCGTATACGCCCCGGTCCTTCATGCCAACCAGGCGGTTTTCCACGATGTCGATAATGCCGATGCCGTTGGCGCCGCCGACCTTGTTCAGATTCTCGATGATCTTGGAAGCCTTCATCTTCTCGCCGTTAAAGGCCACGGGGGCGCCGGCTTCAAAGTCGATGGTCACATAGGTGGGCTCGTCGGGGGCCTGCATGGGAGATACGCCCATTTCCAGGAAGCCGGGCTTCTCGTAATTGGGCTCATTGGCGGGATCTTCCAGATCCAGGCCTTCGTGGCTCAGGTGCCACAGGTTCTTATCCTTGGAGTAGCTGGTCTCCCGGCTGATCTTCAGAGGAATGTTGTGGGCCTCGGCATAGTCGATCTCCTCGTCACGGGACTTGATATCCCACTCACGCCAGGGGGCGATGATGTGCATATCAGGAGCAAACCGCTTGATAGCCAGTTCAAAACGAACCTGATCGTTACCCTTGCCGGTAGCGCCGTGGCAGACAGCGTCTGCGCCCTCAGCCAAAGCAATCTCCGCCAGCTTCTTACCGATGACAGGACGGGCAAAGGCAGTGCCCAAAAGATAGGTCTCATACTTGGCATCCATTTTCAGAGCCGGGATGATAACATCCTCCACCATCTCATCCACCAGATCTGCAACGATCAGCTTGCTGGCGCCGGTGGCCAAAGCCTTTTCTTCCAGGCCCTCCAGCTCGTCTGCCTGACCCACATTACCGGCAACGGCAATGATCTCAGGGTTGTTGTAGTTTTCCTTCAGCCAGGGAATGATGATAGAGGTATCCAGGCCGCCGGAATAGGCCAAAACGATTTTTTTGATGTTTTCCTTTTTCATAGGTATGCCTCCTGGTAACTATTTCTTTGTTATGCATCAAATTATACAACCATTCCCTGTATTTGTCAATGAATTTGCATAATTATTCGTTGTTTCTCCCTGTTATATACAAACAAGCAGGAAAACGCCTCTGTTTTTATGCATTTGCACAAAAACATCAGGAAAAGTCTCGGGAAAAGAGAAAAATTTTGCCCATTATCCGTTGCCAATTCCCTTTGCAAATGGCATACTACTGTATATTTTGAACACAACCAGCCACCACCCAGTATCCAATGAATTGACAAAATCCCCTAACTGGATTACAATAAACCCAATCTATTTTTGAGGTGACCTATATGGATCAGAAACTTCACACCGAGACCCTGTGTATCCAAGCCGGCTACAACCCCGAAAGCGGCGAGCCCAGGCAGATCCCCATTATCCAAAGCACGACCTTTAAGTATGCTACCTCTGAGGATATGGGTAAGCTCTTTGATTTGGAGGCCTCCGGCTATTTCTACTCCCGGCTGCAGAATCCCACCTGCGACATGGTAGCCGCCAAGATCGCAGCTCTGGAAGGCGGCTCTGCCGCCATGCTCACCGGCTCCGGTCAGGCTGCCAACTTCTACGCCATGTTCAACATTGCCGGCTGCGGTGACCACATTGTGTCCTCCTCTGCCATCTACGGCGGTACCTTCAACCTCATCAGCGTCACCATGAAGCGCATGGGCATTGAAGCCACCTTCGTCAGCCCCGATGCCACTTATGAGGAAATCTGCGCCGCCATCCGTCCCAACACCAAGCTGATTTTTGGCGAGACCATCGCCAACCCCGCCCTGAATGTGCTGGACATTGAAGTGTTTGCCAAGGCTGCCCACGACAATGGTCTGCCTTTCATCATTGACAACACCTTCGCCACCCCCGTCAACTGCCGTCCCATCCAGTGGGGCGCAGACATCGTCACCCACTCCACCACCAAGTATATGGACGGTCACGGTGTTGCGGTAGGCGGCTGCATTGTTGACAGCGGCAAGTTCGACTGGACCAAGTACCCTGACCGTTTCCCCGGTCTGTGTACCCCCGACGATAGCTATCACGGTGTCACCTATACAGAGCGTTTCGGCCTGGAGGGTGCTTTCATCACCAAGTGCACCGCCCAACTGATGCGTGACCTCGGCTCTATCCAGTCTCCCCAGAGTGCTTTCTACCTCAATTTGGGCTTGGAAAGCCTGCCCTTTAGAATGAAGCAGCACTGCGCCAATGCCCAAAAAATCGCAGAATTTCTGGAGGCCAATCCCAAGGTAGCCTGGGTCAAATACTGCGGTCTAAAGGGCGATAAGTATTACAAGGTTGCCCAAAAGTATCTGCCCAATGGCTCCTGCGGTGTCATCTCCTTCGGTCTCCACGGTGGCCGGAAAGCTGCAGAAACCTTCATGAAGAATATGAAGCTGGGTTCTATCGAGACCCATGTGGCAGATAGCCGCACCTGCTGCCTCCACCCTGCCTCCGCCACCCATCGGCAGATGACCGACGAGCAGCTTGCTGCTGCCGGTATCGGTGCAGACCTGATCCGTCTTTCCTGTGGTCTTGAAAACGCAGAAGATCTCATTGCCGACCTGAAACAAGCCATCGAAAAAGTATAAAACCACCTTGCGTCCCGAGCCGCCGATGCGGTTCGGGACATCTTGTTTTCATTGACAGATTCCCCAGATTATAGTATTATTTTCATGTAGATTATTGGCAAATCCCTGCACAAAAATCCTAAAGGAGTAACGAATATGGACAAAAAATATGATGCCCTGTTTACCCCCTGGAAGATTGGCAATGTGGAGATCAAAAACCGCATCGTCATGTGTCCCATGGGCGGCACCTCTCTGTTCGGCTGGTTTGAGCTGACAGGCAGCGGCTTCGACAAGGAAGCTGCCAAGCTGTTTTTGGAACGGGCGCAAAACAATGTGGGTCTGATTATCCCCGGCATTGCCCCCCTGCGGAATACTTTTTGGGGCAGGTGGTTGTGGCAGAACCCCAAAATGTTCGAAGAACTGAAAGAGTTCATGGTGGAGATCCATAAGACCGGCGCCAAGCTCTTTATTCAGCTGACTGCCGGCATGGGTCGCAGCTGGGCTATCACGGAGCTTGTTGGTCCTCTGCACAAGAAGAAATTCACCCGGGCTTTGATCAAGCCCATTATCGACACCAGCCATGAGCTGGCATGCCCCTCCGAGCAGCCTGCCCGGTGGGCACCGGATATCATCTGCCCCGAGATGACCAAGGAACAGATCCACGAGATCATCGAAGCCTTTGCAAAAACTGCCAAACTGTGTAAGGATGCCGGGGTTGACGGCGTGGAAGTCCATGCCGTTCACGAAGGCTACCTTCTCGACCAGTTTGCTATCGAATTTTTCAACAAGCGGACCGACGAATACGGCGGCAGCTTTGAAAACCGCTACCGCTTTGCTGCCGAAGTGGTCAAGGCCATCAAGGAAAGCTGCGGCAACGACTACCCCGTATCCCTGCGTTACTCTGTGGAATCCAAGCTGAAGGGCTTCCAAAAGGGCATCGTTCCCGGTGAAGTTGCCGAGGAAAAGGGCCGGAACATGGAAGAATCCGAGCGTGCCGCCAAGTATCTGCAGGATGCCGGCTACGATATGCTCAACGCCGACAACGGTACTTATGATAGCTGGTACTGGGCCCATCCGCCTATGTATATGCCCCAAAACTGCAACTTAGACGATGTTGCCCACATCAAGAAGTTTGTGGATATCCCCGTGGTCTGCGCCGGCCGTATGGAGCCGGAGGATGCCGCCCAGGCCATTGCCGAGGGCCGCATCGACGGCATGGGCGTTGCCCGTCAGTTCCTGGCTGACCCCGAGTGGATCACCAAGCTCATCGAGGATCGTCTGGAAGACATCCGTCCCTGCATCTGCTGCCACGCCGGCTGCTTCAACTTCTCCTCCTCCAAGGGTCACTACAACACCCAGGATTTGAAGGACACCATGGGTCTTGCCCGGTGCGCCCTGAATGCAGAAACCATGCAGTCGAAAAAGCACTACATCAAGCCTGCCCAGAAGCAGAAGAAAATCGCCGTCATCGGCGGCGGTATCGGTGGTATGGAAGCAGCCTTGGTCTGCGCCAAGCGGGGTCACAAGGTGAGCCTGTACGAAAAGACCGGGGAGCTTGGCGGTGTGTTCATCGCCGCCGCTGCCCCCTCCTTCAAGGAAAAGGACAGAGATCTCATTGCCTGGTACAAGCGGGAGCTGACCAAGTACCCCATCGACATCAACCTCAACGCGGAGATCACCGACATCGCCGCATTGGGTGCGGACGAAGTCATCGTTGCCACCGGCTCTACCCCCAACCAGATCCCGATTCCCGGCTTTGCCAAGGGCATCCAGGCGGTGGACTTCCTGCTGGGCAAGGCAGAAGTGGGCGAAAATGTTACCATCATCGGCGGCGGCCTCACCGGTTGCGAGATCGCCTATGAGCTGTATCTCCAGGGCAAAAAGCCCACCATCGTGGAAATGCAGGACGACCTGATTACCACCCCCGGTGTGTGCCTTGCCAACACCAGCTATCTCCGGGACTTCTTTGAAGCCAACCAGGTGCCTGTCCATTTGGAAACCCGGCTGAATGAGATCACCGATGACGGTGTTACCGTCACCGACAAGGAAGGCAAAACCTTTAAGATTGCTGCCGATAATGTGATCCTGTCCGTGGGCTACAAGAGCGCACCTCTGGCACCCAAGGGAAGACACATCCACGTCATTGGCGATGCCGCCAAGGTTGGCAACCTGCGCAGCGTCATTTGGGGCGCGTGGGACACTTGCATGAAACTGTAACTATCCACCACATTTGTCATTCCGAGTGGAGCGAAGCGGAATCGAGGAATCTGCCTGCTGAATATCTTTTCAGCAGTATTGTTGCACAGAAGATCCTTCGACTCGCTGCGCTCGCTCAGGATGACCGGTTTTACGAAAATTTTCACTAAGAAAGGATTGATCCTTATGCAACTGACCCCTGAACAGCAAGCCGTTTTGAACGGCTCCAAGGGCGAGACCATGGCCAAGGTCATGAAGACTTTGGTGATGTATGGCGAGACCTTCGGCGCTGACAAGCTGGTTCCTGTGACTTCCGACTATAACCATCTGGTCACATCCTTTGGCCTTAAGATGATGAAGCCTGTCTTTGATCTGATGCAGCAGCTGATCGATGCCGGTGCTGTCTCTTCCCAGAAATTCTCTGTTGACCCCCGTCCTTTGGACAAGAATGTTCCTGCCAATTTCCTGCAGAAGCTGATCTTCAACAAATTCATGTATTCCACCCAGGACAGCTACGAGGAGCAGCTGAAAGCACTGGGTCTGATGAACGAGGATGCCTTCACCTGCGCCTGCTACTTAGACCAGGTGGACAACAAACCCAAAAAGGGTGATATCCTCAGCTGGGCAGAATCCTCTGCCGTGGTCTACGCCAACTCTGTTTTGGGTGCCCGGTGTAACCGCAACTCCGGCATCATGGACATTATGGGCTCCATTGCCGGCTGTGTCCCCCACTTCGGTCTGCTCACCGACGAGGGCCGAAAAGCTACCTGGATCGTCAAGGTGGAATGTTCCAAAAAGCCGGAAGCGCAGCTGCTTGGCTCTGCCATTGGCATGAAGGTTATGGAGGATGTTCCCTTCATTACCGGCATGGAAAAATGGCTGGGTACGGAGCTGAATGACGAAAACTGCGCCTACCTGAAGGATTTCGGCGCAGCTACCGCCTCCAATGGTGCCGTGGGTCTTTACCACATGGAAAACCTGACCCCCGAAGCCAAAGAACTGGGTACCGGACTCATCACCCCCGACGCAAAGATCTATGTTATTGACGATCAGGAACTGGAACGTGTTCAGCGGGAATACCCCATCATGTGGAAGAACCCGGAAGGCGCACCCAAGCTTTGCTTCATCGGCTGCCCCCATATGTCCATGCAGCAATTAAAAGACTGGACTGTCCGGGTAGAGGAAGGTTTGAAGGCCTCCGGCAACAAGAAGGTTTTGGTGCCCACCGTATTCACCACCGCCCCGGCTGTGAAAAAGGAATTTGAAAAGACCGAGTTTGCCCAGCGGTTGAAGGCTACCGGTGTCATCCTTTCCTACATCTGCCCGCTGATGTACATGAATAACCCTCTGTGCAAGAGCATGAATGTCATCACCTCTTCCAATAAGCTGCGGACCTACACCACTTCCCGGTACTACACCGAAGCCCAGATTTTGGAGATCATTACCAAAGGAGGTCAGGAGAAATGATGGAATTTAAAGGACGCATCGTTGCCCCCGGCACCGTAACTGCCGAAGCAGTGGTTACCCATGGCGGCTTCAATACCCTGGCATCCTTGCAGAGCGCCCTGCAGTTTGGCGACAAGAAGGCCACCTGCGGCGATCAAAACAACCCGGATCTTCACGGCAAGCCCTTGGCCGGTAAGGCTCTGTGCCTGCCCATGACCATCGGCTCCACCACCGGCGGTCTGGTGCTGTACTGCGCCTGCGCCATGGGTCGTCAACCTGCCTGTATGCTGTTTTCTAACCCCATTGACTCGTTGGCCGCGGCCGGTTCGATTCTGGCCTCCGTTTGGCTGGACGGTATTCAGATGCCGGTCATCGACAGCCTGGGCGAAGATTTCCTCAGCTATGTCAAGGACGGAATGTCCGTCACCGTCAAAGAAGACGG
>JAGBTV010000105.1 GCA_017631155.1 Oscillospiraceae bacterium
AAAAAGTGTCCACCAGACACTTTTTCACCTCCCCTGCGGTGAGGCCGCCCTGTCGAATCCCTATCCGAGGTCATAAAGAAAACCCACACCGAATGGTGTGGGTTTTCTTTTTGGCAGAGGATGAGGGATTCGAACCCCCGCGAACGGAGTCAGAGTCCGGTGTGCTACCGTTACACTAATCCTCTATGTGCAACGCTTTTGCGTCAAGCACGGATATTATTATACCCTCTTCCACAAAAAAGTCAAGAAGTTTTTTCCTCTTTTTCTAACTTTTTTCCCCGGGGCAGACTTAGCTTACCCGGGGCTTCTGAAATTTATACTTTCGATTTCTGTTATTCCGGCAAAGTTACCGTTTTTCCTGCAGGAACGCAGACCGTGATGTCCTTCGGCATGATTCTCAACCAAATATCCAAGTCTGTGGGATTGCGGACAAGGGTCTGATCCAGGTTGTAGATCAGCTGACGGGACGCCTTCATGTACTCCACGATCTCAATGTTGGTGGCGTACCAAATGTCCTCCCGGTTACTGACCTTTTTGAGCAGCGCCTCCATGACCTGCCAGTTGTCATCCACCACGAATTCATGAGTGTGTCCGTAAACATAGAGCATATGCAGAAAATACCCTCCCACCCGGAGAAAATCTTCCGCGATTTGCATCAGTTCCGGATCGCCATGCCAGCAGGTGGGCTGCAGCCGCAGCCAATCCGGCTCTGCGGAAAGCTTTGTACTCTTGCTGCAATCCACGCCCCGACAGTACTGGATATCCAGCAGCCGCAGGATCTCCAGCACATCCTCTGTATAGCTTCCGTAGGGATAAGCTGCACCCCGAATGATCTTGCCGGTGGCTTTTTCCAGGTTGCGACGGTCCTCCAAAATATCCGCCATAGCCTGGGCAGATGGCATCCGATCCCAATAAGGGTGATGGGCGCCGTGGATGGCGATCTCCATATCGTCCCCATACAGCTCCACACATTCCGCCAGGGACATGGGTCGCCATGGGCGCTTTTCTGCCGGGATCCCGTCTTCTAGATTTTGGGCGCTGTTTACATTGAAAGTACCCTTCACACCGTATTTACGCATCATTTCCACCAAGGGACGGTCGCAGGTTTGGCTGTCATCGTAGCTTAGGGTAAAGACCTTTCTGCGTCCACCGGGGAACATGGGATAGATTTTTCTTTCCAGCTGGTCTGAAAACCGTTCTCTGGGAATATGCTGCACTCTTTTTTCTTCCATAATACTTTTCTCCGTATTACATTTGTTCCCAAGGAAAGGGTTTCCCCTTCAAAACATGGTGTTTCAGATACCGGAAGGTTTCCTTCTCCCCCTGATCCCGAAGCATGGTCAAAATAAACTCCAGCTCTTGCATATTCTGAGGGTGCATCAGCTGCCGCTCCCGGCTTTTCATAAAATACTCAATTGGTGAAGCCGGGGTATAATTCTTGCCCTGATAGACGATACACGCGGCCCGACGGTCCATCACCTGCTCTACCATGTACTTTCGGGGCATGGGAACAGATTCGTAGACCCGGCGCTCCATATTCATATCCGTCCAGTACTCGTAGTGATGCCGGTTGCGGCCCTTGTGGTGCATCCAGGCTTCGCTGTAGCCCTTCACTTCCCGTTCTGCGGCATTGGGGCTGCGGACACCCTGGTAGTATCTGGCACCCTGGAGAAACTCCGTAGGCGAGTATTTGGACAGGTCATGGGTCAGACCCTGCCGATACAGCCCCACCCGAAAACACCCTGCCATCACAATGAAGCGATGCCGGGTTATGGTTTTGAAATGCTTCCACGCCTTCATAGGAATGCCTCCTGATATTGTTGTTTCTATTATACACCCATATCTGGCAAATGCAAGATAAAACCCCACAGGCTTTCGTCTGTGGGGCAGGATTTACAGGATCATATCCAAAAAAGCATACAGCAGCGGAATGGTCACCACGCAGGCAACGGAAGAAATAATCGCCATAGACGCACCTGTGTGGGTATCGCCGCCGTGGGTGGCAGGAATTACCACTGTATTAAGACCCAATGCGCTGGCATAGGTAATCATGGTCATCAGGCAAGCGGTCTTATCCCCGCGCAGCAGCCAAACCAGCGCTACAAGAACCATTGGCAATACCAACAGCCGCAAAAAGGCAACTACATACACCTTCTTGATCCGCAGCAGATCTGGAATATGGAAACCGCCGATGACGAAACCGGTTAAAATCATAGCCACAGGGCCAACGCAGCCGCTTAGACTGTTCATGGTATCCATTAAAAATCCGGGAATATACCGGCTCAAGCCTGTAACGCCCAAAAAAAGGCCCAGCAGCAATGCTACCGTAATTGGGTTCAGGATTCTTTTCAGCCAGTTGCCCTTGGGATCTCCCTCTCCTTCCGGAACCAGATTGGGAACCAGATATCCGTAGACCAGCATATTCAAGGGTACACAAAAGATATTGAAGGCATAAAGCCCCTCACTGCCAAATAAAGACACCACCACAGACACGCCGATATAGCTAAAATTGGCAACGCTCAAAGCATAGGTATAAATTTTCCGTTCATAACTTTCCTTGGAAAAAAAGCGGCTCAGCAATTTTCCAAAAAGCAGTGTTGCCGCTGTGACAATCAGACCGTAAAAGAATAAGCTTCCATGCTGCTGCAAAGACGCGATGATACAGTTTTTAATGAACGAATGCAAAACCATCGCCGGCAACAGCACATACAGCACCAGCTTGGACAACACTGTTGCCGCATTGTTTGGCTCCAAATGAAACCGACGCAGGATATAACCGATGCTCAAGCAGACCAGCAGACCCAACATGGTCGAAAACACGATCCAAAAAGTCTCCCACATAAGATGTTCATCTCTTTTCTCAAAAATCCAATATACCATATCATGGAAATGTCGGAAAGTCAATAAAGCAAGAAAAAGGTCTATCCGCAAATAGGAAGATAGAAAGAAAACGCTCTAGCTTCTTAGCAAGAGCGTTTATTCTTCGGTAAACTCAATAATATCGTTGGGAGTGCATTTTAGAACTGTGCATAGCTTTTCCAGCGTATTCATAGTAATGGATTTGTTGCGCTTTAGATTAGTGATCGTGTATGCACTAAAGCCATTCTTATAAATCAGCGTATATGTCGTTACGCCACGATCCTTCATTGTCTTCCACAGTGGCTTATAGCTAATCATTCATGCACCACCCCTTTCAGTGTAGATGCATATATTATCCACATAAAATTGCTTCTTGAATATTAGCAAATATTTGCCTATACTATACTAAACTGGACATATAGGAGGCAACACTATGGAATGGCTCGAAGCGAACTCAATTCCTGAAGAATGCAATATCTGCACAAATGAGGATTGCTATAATTGCGACACCGCCGGTAAGCGCTGGACACTCTCCAGAGAGGATGAATTGTGTTTGAACCGAATTCTCGCGGTTCGTGCAATTGCACGATTACAGCGAAAAGTGGCGGAAATCGATGCTGAGTTGGAGAAAATGCGTAAGTCTTTCTAGCGGAGGCGTTTCGCCCCTCTCTTGTTTTTGCCGAATTTGGAAGGAACGGAAAACCCGTCCCCTACTTTTCTCTGGCAAAGAAAAATGCAGCCGCGGAAGCGGCTGCATTTTTCGGATGTAAATTAGATAGCAATACCAGCCATATCCAGGATCTTGGGAACATTCTTCTCTGCGCCGATGGCCATGATGTGGACACCATCACACAGCTTCTCGTCCTTGATCTTGGCGATCATCTCGGCAGCCATTTCCATACCGACCTTAGCAGGCAGGCCCTTGATGCCCTTTTCCTTGCCCTCTGCAGCAGCAGCGGCCAGGCGGTCGATCATGTGCTGAGGCACATCGATACCTGGAACATTGGCATTCATGAACTTGGCCATACCGGCAGCCTTCAGAGGAATGATACCGGCCATGATGTGGGTCTTGATACCGGCCTTATTCACTTCGTCCATGAAGCGCTTGAAAGAATCCAGGTCGAAGATGCCCTGAGTCTGAATGTACTCAGCGCCGGCCTCTACCTTCTGACGCAGCTTGTTGATCTGCAGGAAGATGGGCTCGTACACAGGAGTGACGGAAGCGCCCTTGTAGAACTTGGGGGTAGCAGACTTATCGGTGATCTCACCAGTCTCTTTGTCCACCACATTGCCAGACAGGGGGTTGCCGCCGCAGTCGCGGCCGGTTTCTTCCATCTTGGAGAGCATTCTCAGAATGCCCACGGAATCCAGGTCATAAACAGGCTTTGCATCCTTGCAGTCGCCGCCGGCGCAAACAGGATGGTCGCCGGTCAGAGCCAGCATGGTGTCGATGCCGAAGGCAGCGGCAGACAGAGCGTCGCCCATCAGTGCCATACGGTTACGGTCACGGCCGGTCATCTGCAGGATCGGCTCTACGCCAGCCTGCTTCAGCTTAATGCACAGGCCCAGGCCGGTGGCCTTCAGGCAGGCAGACTGCATATCGGTGACATTGACACCGTGAACCTTGCCTCTCAGAAGCTCAGCAGCTTCCATCTGTTCTGTAAAATCGCAGCCTTTAGGAGGCGCCATTTCTGCGGTAACACCAAACTTACCGGCATCCAGTGCTTCTTTTAACAAACTCATTATTTCTTCCCCCTCAAGCTGATGGTTCTGGGATAGGCAAAGTTGCCGTAGCCCTTGGACTCTCTGACCTGTGTGATTTTCTCAACCTCACCGGTTGCCTCCAAACGCTTGTAGATCTCAATCCATGCGCAGGGGTTCTCGGGGTTGACTTCGCACTTGCCGTTCTTCTGACCGCCGCAGGGGCCGTTCATCAGGCTCTTGGCGCACTGGGTGATGGGGCAGATACCGCCGGTCTTGCCCAGGACACAGTCGCCGCAGAAACGGCAGGACTCTTCCCAAACACCGAACTTAACGGCTTCGCCTAAGTACATGGTGTTGTTGGAGGGGTAAACAGGCTTGTCACCGGCATTCTTGGCAACACACTGCACACCGTCACCACAGGACATGCAGATGACGCAGTCAGGGTTGGCGGCATTGATGGCCTTCATCTTGGTCTTAACACCCAAATTCATGCAGCAGTAGTCGCAGATGGTGGTAGCAACAACTTTCTTGCCGGCATCTTCCAGGATCTTAGTCAGCTCGTCGATCTGAGGCTGACCACCGGTCTGGCAGGCAGTAGCACAGCTATTGCAGCCAACCAGAGCAACCGTCTTGGCACCTTCTACAAGAGCCAGGACTTCTTCAATGGGTTTCTTCTGAGTAATAATCATATTACGCTTCTCCTTCCGTTTTACGGCTGGTTCAGTAAATAGGCAGCGCTTGGCCGCCCGATTTTCCACCAATTATTATATCGCATATTTTGCAAAAATCAACTGCAAACACAACTTACTGGAAAATATTTGTGTTTTTTGTCAAATTCCCGTTTATCGGGGAGTTAAAACCTTCCCCCTCGGGGGAAGGTGGATTCAAAAAATGTCCAAGAATGGACATTTTTTGAAGACGGATGAGGGGAAAATAAAGAAAAGTGTCCCCTCATCAGTCACAAAAAACGGTTCCGAAAAGCCGTTTTTTGTGCCAGCTTCCCCCCCTAGGGGAAGCTCGGCGGCTTTGCCGCCGGTTCTTTCTATCTGCCCGAGAAATGGCAATTTATCGCTGTGCTTTTCAAGAAAAAGGCGCGCCGAAGCGCGCCTTTGGGTTTACTTAAAGGTTTCGGGGGATTTGAAGCCTGCGGACTTTTCGGGAACATAGTCACCGAAGTACTTGGAAAAGTCCATGTTCAGGTACTGGCACATCTCGTAGACTTCCACCATGGTGTTGTCGTTGACGGGGATGCCGTTTTCCATCAGCTGCTTTTCAGCCTCAACTTCCTTTTCACCATGGGTGTAGATCCGGGTCTGGCCGTCAGCCTTGGGAGAATTCCGCAGCTCTTCCAGGTAAGCAGACAAATGGGCCTTGATGGCTTCAGCATCGCCAAAGATCTTGGGATCAATGACCAGGAAGCCATGGCAGATGCCGCCCTTGCCGCCCACACCGGTCTTATCAGAGGTGATACCCATGGAAATGATGGAGGAGAAGATCTCGCACATCATAGCATAGCCGTAGCCCTTATGGCTGCCGGTATCCTCGGTGCTGCCGCCCAGCGGCATGATGCCGCCGCCGTTCTTGGCAGCGATATTGTCCAGCACATCCGCTGCGTCGTTGGAGGGATGGCCGTTCTTATCCAGGGCCCAGCCGTCATGGAGAGGCTCACCCTTCTTGTTGTAGACTTCCAGCTTACCACGGGTAACCACGGTGGTGGAAGCATCAAAGAAGAAGTCATAAGGCTCAGCGGGCACAGCCAGGGCGATGGGGTTGGTGCCCAGCATAGCCATACGGCCGTAGGTGGGAACCATGATGGCGTTGGTATTGGTAAAAGACATACCAATCAGGCCTTCTTTGCAAGCCATCTTGGCATAGTAACCGGCAATACCGTAGTGGTTGGAATTGCGGACAGTGACCATTGCCATGCCGGACTTCTTAGCCTTCTCGATGGCCATAGTCATAGCCTTATGGCCAACCACCTGGCCCATGCCGTCCTCAGCATCAATAACAGCGGAAACGGGAGTCTCGAAGACCACATTGCCCTTGGATTCCACCTTAATCATGCCCTTCTGGATGGACTTGTAGTAACGGTACATTCTCTGCATACCGTGGCTCTCGATGCCGATACGGTCAGACATCAGCAGAACATCGGAAATGATCTTAGCTTCCTCGGCATTGAAACCGAACTTCTGGAAAGCGTCGTTGCACAGCGCATCCAGCTTGTCATATTTCCAGTACTGATAACCCATAATTTTTCTCCTTATTTCTTCAGATTTTTCTTGGCCTTACGCATAGCCAAAATCCGGTTCATCTCGTTGTAAACGATCATGAAGCCTTCGTCCACGCCCATGCCGGGCTTTGCCAGGATCTGCACAGGCTGGGTAGCCATAGCGCAGTGGACACAAACCTGTGCAGACCGGTCGGTCTCATTGCAGGTGCCGCCCTGGTAAGCGCCGATACCCTTTTCCTTGCAGTACAGAACCGCCTCAATGGTATTGTTGATGCCGCCCAAGTCGGGAGTCTTGATCTGAACCATGTGACCGGCCTTGTTATCAGCAAACAGCTTGATGTCTTCCAGAGTGTTGCACCACTCGTCGGCAACCAGCTCTACATCGCAGCCGCGCTCATCCAGCTCAGCAGTCAAAGCAGCCAGAGCCTTCATCTGGGTGGGAACGTCTACATCGCAGTCCATGGGGCCTTCGATCCGCAGGTGGAAGGGCTTTGCAATTCGGCCCAGCTTCTCGATGTAGTCAGCCATGGCCTTGTAGTTGTCGATACCAAAGGCAGCGCCGATGGTGCCGTACACATCAATGTGGAAAATGGGGAGGTAATCCTCGCTGGTACGGTGCTGCAGGATACGGTCCCGGAGCCAGGCAACATACTCTTCCAGCTTTTCGCCCTGGGGGCCCAGCTTGGTCTGAACATTGTTAATCAGCGCATGGGGCAGTACCTGAGCGCCCTTGATAATCATCTTGTCGGAGTTGTCGTAACGGTCATCACCGGACTGGGTGAAGATGTCGATGGGAGTCTCGGAAACGGTGCAGCCGTACTCGTCAGCCACAACCTCGCACATCATACGGTTTGTAGCCTTGGCAACAGCGTCCAGGATAGCCTGGGACAGACCGTAGCGGATGGCAGTGTGCAGGCGCTTGCCTTCCACCTGGATGGCTTCCATCATAGCGCACAGACCCCGGAAGTCATTGGCTTCCTTGCCAACCAGCTCCGGCTTAATGTACTTGTCGATGACAGGAATGAAGTCCTCTGCCAGGAACAGGGGGTCTCGTCCGCCTGCGCCGGAGTACTGCACAGCAGCGCAGTCACCGAAAGCAACCTGACCGTCCTCCAGCACCAGCATCACGGAGATGCTTTCACCGGCCTGACGGATGGAGCGGAAACCTTCGGTCACAGGTGCGCCCACATAGAACACACCGTCATGACCTGCGCCGCCCTTAATGGCGCGCTGATCGTCAAAGTAGAAACCGGTACGACCGGCAGAGCAAACAACATCAACGATTTTCATAACAATACCCTCTTTGATAAAAATGATTATTTTAGAAACAGAGTCGGACCTATTAATACTTCGGTCTACCGACAAGGCGGCCCTTACCGATGGCGTAAACGTCATCGATGACCATCTGGAAGGAAGCTTTCCGCTTCTCTGCCAGGGCGCGCTGGTAGATCTTGGTCTCGTGGAAGTCCTTCAGGTCCTTGGTGAAGGGCAGGTTGCCGGGGTTCAGGATACGGACAGCGCCGTCGTTGTCACGGCAGGGCAGCATCAGACCCTTGTTGAAGCGGCAGGGTGCGAAGGGAACATCCAGAACGCCAGCTTCTACGCCGCGGCAGACACCCACAGCGATATCGCCATGACCCAGTTCGAAGCACTTGTCCACGATGCAGCGGGTTTCCTGACGGATGATTTCCTTCTCCTCTTCCAGATGCTCATCATGGAAGGTCTGGTCTGCCAGCATATTGACCACCTGCTTGGTGCAGCGCAGGCCTTCTGCGTTGGCTTCCATGGTGGGGATGCCCACAGCCTCGTGGGGAGTCTTGACGATGACCTTGGTAGCCTTGGCCAAAGCTGCGATCAAAGAGCCGGAGGAGATAACACCGAAGGCCTTTGCCTCATCAGCGGGGAAGCCGCCCATCCACTGGTGCAGAACGGTGGTGACCTGTACGTCGCCATAGCCATACTTGGCCAGGTACTCGTCGGTCAGCTCCTGCAGGGTGCGGATTGCAGCCACGTCCTGAACCAGGTTGCCGCACTGGCCGTAGCCGACGGTAATGTTCTTAACGCCCTGCTCAGCAGCCAGCAGTGCCTCAATGATAGCGGCAGCGTGGGAGATGCAGGGGGGCACCAGGGTGCCGGTCAGGGGGCCGTAGGGCTCACGGTTGATGGAAACGCCCATTTCTTCGTACAGACCGGTCAGACGGTCAACGTACTGCCAGTCGCGGATGGTGCGCTCCATGGGAACATTCTTGCAGTAAGGCAGGTTGTAGGAAATACCGCCGCC
>JAGBTV010000106.1 GCA_017631155.1 Oscillospiraceae bacterium
CGTGACATCAAGATCAAGATCACCAAGATCGACATCCCCGTTTCCTACGCTACCGCTTTCGAAGGCGAGATCATCCGTAAGGGTGATATGCAGGTGGAAGTGGACGGCTCCCGTGTGGACTGCTTCGAGCTGGTGCAGACCAAGACCATGCAGGAAGTGGAAGACCACAAGATCTCCGTTATCGGCCCCGAAATCGACGAGATTCCTGTTGGCTCCAAGATTTCCCTGTCTTACACCATCGAGGTTGCCGGCAAGGCTATGCAGCCCGACTTCGAGTCCGTTATGGAGCGTAAGATCCATGCTTGGATCAACTGCATCGAAGGTGTTATGCACACCGGTCAGCGTGACATGATCCGCGTCCGTATCAGCAAGGCTGACTTTGAGGCCGGCTTCAAGTTCGCTCACTTGGGCGAAGTGCTGTATGCCAAGGTCATGAGCGAGTTCGAGGCTGTTGTGGACAAGTGCCAGGTCACTATCGTGGTTGATCCCGAGAAGAACAAGGAACTGCGCGCTCAGGCTAACGAGATCTTCAACAAGCGTGATGCCCGTTTGGCCTCTATGACCGACGAGTCCGTAGAAGAGTTCTACACCTGTATCATGTGCCAGGCCTTCTCCCCCAGCCACGTCTGTATCGTCACTCCCGAGCGTTTGGGTCTGTGCGGTGCCGTTTCCTGGCTGGACGCAAAGGCTACCAAGGAACTGGATCCTGCCGGTCCTTGCCAGCCCATCCTGAAGACCGGCTGCCAGGACGAGCGCCTGGGTCGTTACGACTCCATGGACGAGGCTGTCAACAAGTACTCTCAGGGTGCTGTTGAGCGGATCACTCTGTACTCCCTGTTCGAGGATCCCATGACCTCCTGTGGCTGCTTCGAATGTATCTGCGGCATGGAGCCCTGCTCCATGGGTGTTGTTATCACCTGCCGTGAGCATGCCGGTATCACACCTCTGGGTATGAGCTTCTCCGAAATGGCTTCTATGACTGGCGGCGGTGTTCAGACTCCCGGCTTCATGGGCCACGGCAAGCACTTCATTTCCTCCAAGAAGTTCATCGCTGCGGAAGGCGGCCCCGGCCGTATCGTCTGGATGCCCAAGATGCTGAAGGATCAGATGCGCGAGCGCCTGGATGCTACCGCTTTGGAGATGTACGGTGTTGAGAACTTCACCGACATGGTTGCCGATGAAACCATCTGCACCGAAGATCCTGAGGCTCTGCTGACCTACCTGAGCGAAGTGGGCCACCCCGTCCTGGGCATGGAACCCTTCGACATCTAATGCTTCCATAAAAAAAGGGTGCGTTTTGCAACGCACCCTTTTTATTATTCTCCATAGCCCATGGGGTTTTTGCTCTGCCAGTTCCAGGAATCCCGGCACATATCCTTCAGATCGTGGATCGCCTTCCAGCCCAGGAGCTTTTCGCTCTTACTCGGGTCTGCATAGCAGATGCCGACATCGCCGGGACGGCGGTCTGTCATCACATAAGGTACAGGTACCCGGTTTACATCAATAAAGGCGTGTACCATATCCAGCACACTGTAACCGGTGCCGGTACCCAAATTGAACACCTCGCAGCCCTGGTGGGTAGCCACATACTTCACTGCCGCCACATGACCACGGGCCAAATCCACCACATGGATATAATCCCGGACGCCGGTTCCGTCGGGGGTGTCGTAATCGTCACCGAAGACACTCAGCTGCTCCCGGCGGCCAATGGCTACCTGCGTGATATAAGGCATCAGATTGTTGGGGACGCCCCGGGGATCTTCTCCGATCCTGCCACTTTCATGGGCGCCGATAGGATTAAAATAGCGCAGAAGCACAATGCTCCAGTCCGGCTCTGCCGTGGCAAAGCTCTGGAATATCTGCTCGGACATATATTTGGTCCAACCGTAGGGGTTGGTGCAGTTGCCGGTACGGCTGGTCTCCTGCAGGGGCATCTCGTTGTCCGTCGCATAGACCGTGGCAGAAGAAGAGAAAATAATATTCTTCATTCCCACCTGCTTCATCACCTTGGTCAGCACCAGGGTGGAATTGAGGTTGTTGTCATAGTATTCCCAAGGTTTGGCAACACTTTCACCCACCGCCTTCAAGCCGGCAAAGTGGATGACACATCCGATCTCATTTTCTGCAAAAATCTTGCGCAGCAGTGCTTCATCCCGCACATCGCCTTCATAGAAGGTGATCTCCTTACCCGTCAGTTCCCGGACCCGATCCAAGCTCTTGGCGCAGGAATTGCACAAATTGTCCACCACGATAACACCGTAGCCGTTTTGGAGCAGCTCCAGGCAGGTATGGGAGCCGATATACCCGGCACCACCGGTAACCAGTACATTCATAAACATTCCTCCGGATGTTTTTTCTCTATTATACGGTTTTCTTCCCTAAAAAGCAACCCTGGTCGGTATCAGAACAGATTTTATCTTGTCCCGATTTTATCTTGCTATTTTTGAAAAATGCAGATATAATAGGTACAGACTCATAAGTAGAGTGGCAAAATGTTGCTTTCTCCGGAGGACCGCTATGAAAAAGAAACATATTCTGCTGCTGACCACCGGCGGCACCATTGCCTCCCTTTCCGGTGAGGACGGTTTGACACCCCAATGCTCCGGTGTCATGGACCGGGATCTGCAGCAGCTGCGTATCCATTACGATATCACCGTTCGGGACATCCTGTGCCTGGACTCTTCCAACATCTGTCCCCGGGAGTGGCAGCTCATCGCCCGGCAAATTTTTGAAAATCGGGCAGGCTTTGATGGCATTGTGGTCTCCCACGGTACGGACACCATGGCCTACACCGCCTCGGCTATCTCCTTTATGCTGCCGGGTATTGATTTGCCGGTGGTGTTTACCGGTTCTCAGCTGCCTCTGTCGGACATTCTCTCCGACGGACCGGACAACCTGCGCACCGCCTTTGCTATGGCCGCCTCCGGCTTCCCCGGTGTCTTTCTGGCCTTTGACCGAAAGGTCATGCTGGGCTGCCGGGCTGTAAAGGTTCGGGCTTCCAATTTTTCCGCCTTTGAAAGTGTCAACGCCCGATATGTGGCGGAGGTAAGCAATTTGGGCCTGGTGGTAGACGAAAGCGTCCTGCCGCCCCGGAAGTCACTTCCGACGCTTCAGGATAACATCTGTGAAAATGTGTTCTTGCTGAAGCTGACTCCGGGCCTGAATCCGGCTGTCTTCGACATGCTGGCTGCCATGGGCTACAAGGGCATCGTGGTAGAGGCCTTCGGTCTTGGGGGCATCCATGTTCTGAACAAGGGCCTGCGGGGCATTCGTCGGGCTGTGGAGGATGGCATCAGCGTGGTCATCACCACCCAATGCCTTTACGACAGCTCTAATCTGCGGGTCTATCAGGTGGGCAACCAGCTGCTGGAACTGGGCGTAATCCAGGGTCGTGACATGAACTCGGAAGCCGCCATGACAAAGTTGATGTGGGCCCTGGGGCAGGGAATGGACCAAAAACAGGTCGCAGCCCTGTTTGCCGAAAATCTCACCGGGGAAATCACCGAAGAATAAGCAAGACTTCTCAATTCTAATTTCTAACCCCTAATTTCTCAAAGGAGGTTATCCTATGGATCCTATTTATGTTACCGGCCACCGCAACCCGGATACCGACTCTATCGTTGCCGCCATGGCTTATGCCGCCCTGCGCAACGCTACCGGCGACCGGGAGTATGAAGCCGCCTGCCTGGGCCGCGTCTCCGACGAGACCCAAAGCCTGTTGGATCGGTTCGGCTTCCAGCCCCCGGTACGAATCCACAGTATGCACACCCAGGTTCGCGACCTGGATTTCGACAAACCGCCGGTGTTCTCTGCCGCTGTGACCATGGGCAGAGCCTGGTCTGTCCTGGGAGAGTTGATTAGCATCCCGGCCATGCCCGTTTCCAACGAGGACGGCAGCCTTTTCGGCATGCTCTCCAGGGAAGATGTGGCAAACTACAACATGTCCCTGGCCAATGCCGGTCGGCTGGAAGCTGTGCCTCTTTTTAATATTCTTTCCGTTTTGGAAGGCAAAGTCATCAACGAAGCCGGCGAAAACGTCGATATGATCTCCGGCAATGTTACCATCGCCCTGCCCCAAAGCCGGAGTAACCTTTTGTTTAACGATCCTCAATCCATCGTTATCTGCGGCCACCAGCCGGATATGATCCGTCGGGCTTTGGAGATGAATGTCTGCTGCCTGGTTCTGTGTCAAACAGAACTTTCTGAGGAATTGCGCCAAATTCCTACCCAAACCTGCATTATTTCCACTCCCTATGATGCGTATCGGGCTGTGCGTAAGATCTTCCAATCCACACCCATCGGCCGTATCTGCCGTACCACCAACCTGATCTGTTTCCATTTGGATGACCGGGTGGACGATGTGCGGGAGACCATGCTGAAATACAGAGATTCCTGCTATCCCATTTTGGATGAAAACGAACAGGTCGTAGGCATCCTCACCCGGTATCACCTGCTTCGTCCCCGGAAAAAGCGGGTGGTTTTGGTGGATCACAATGAGGCTTCCCAATCCGTTCCCGGTTTGGAGGAAGCGGAAATTTTGGAGATCATTGACCATCACCGTCTTGCAGACATCCAAACTGCCAATCCCATCTATGTGCGCAACGAGCCTGTTGGCTCTACCAACACCATTATCGCCGGTATGTTCCAGGACCTCGGTCTGATGCCCTCGGAAAATATGGCAGGTCTCATGGCCGCTGCCATTCTTTCCGATACCGTTATGTTCAAATCTCCCACCTGTACAGAACGGGATATCCGCACTGCCGAGCGTATGGCACGGATTGCCAATGTTTCTTTGGAAGAGCTGGGCAAGCAGATCTTCTCGGCATCTGTAGAACGCCGTCCCGCCAAGGAACTGCTGATGAGTGACTACAAGGAATTCCACATTGCAGGCTACGATCTGGCGGTCGCCCAAGTTACCTGCATGGACAGTCCCAAGCTATTGGAGCGCAAGGAGGAGTTCCTGGCGCTGATGAAGCAGCAAACGGAGAAGAAAGACTTCTCTATGATGATCCTGATGCTGACCGACGTGCTGCTGGAAGGTACACAGATTATTTATTTGGGAGACGAGGAAGTCATCCGTCAGGCCTTCAATGTCTCTCCCAAGGACAACACCGCTTTCCTGCCCGGCATTATGAGCCGAAAGAAGCAGGTTATTCCGTTGCTGTCCACCCTGTGGGGTTAATTTTCAAAATGTTAGGAGGGGAATTATGGGGTTTGACCGTTTACTGGGCAATGCACAGCTGAAAGAACGCCTGCGCCGCAGCCTGAACCAAAACCATATTTCCCACTTCTATCTGATTTCCGGCCCCCGTGGCTCCGGAAAACACACCCTTGCCCGTCTTTTGGCCGCTGGCATCCTGTGCCGGGGTTCTGAAAAGCCCTGTCTTTCCTGCACGGCTTGCCGAAAGGTCCTGGAAAACATCCACCCGGATGTCATTACCATAGAAGACCCGGAGCATAAAAATGTATCGGTCAAGCTCGTTCGGGAATTTCGGGAAGATATGTTCATCCAGCCAAACGAGGGAAGCCACAAGATTTATCTGCTCCATCAGGACTTGGGCATCGAAGGACAAAATGCCCTGCTGAAAATTTTTGAAGAGCCGCCGGCTTACGGTGTGTACCTGTTGTTGACAGATAATCCGGAGAAACTGCTTCCCACCGTCCGTTCCCGTTGTACGGAGCTGAGTTTGCAGCCACTGCCTTCGGAGCTGCTGACTTCCGCTTTGAAAAAAGACTTCCCCCAGGCGCAACAGGACGACATTTCTGCTGCGGTTCGTCGAAGCGGAGGCTTCTATGGGCAGGCAAAAGAACTTCTGCAGGACGGAGAGGTTTTGCTGCCTCAGACCCGGCAATTTTTACAAGCCTATGCTGCTAAAGATCCTGCACAAATCCTGCAGGTTTTGCTTCCCATGGAAAAATGGAAGCGGGATCAGTTGCTTACCGCCCTGAACCAATGGCTGGAGCTGCTGGGCGAGGCTCTTTCCTGCCAAGTCGGTGGGATTCCCCCCACCAGTCTGACCCGGAACCTTTGCGGCTGCCGCAGCGCCCGGGATTTGACCAACGCCATTGAACAGCTGCAAACAGCCATTACCTATGCTCACAGTAATGTGTCCCCAGGTACCATCTGCGGTTTCCTGTGCTGGACACTGAGATAAAAGGAGAAAACCATGGAAACAACAACAAATCCCACTGTCCAGGTGGTGGACATCCAATTCCGCCCCGGTCAGAAGGTTTATTATTTTGACCCTGCCGGTCTGACCCTGCGTGCCGGAGATCATGTCATCATCGACACTGCCCGGGGTGCGGAATACGGCATCGTAACCGGCGGCAATCATAGCATCCCGGAAAAGGATGTGGTGACCCCTCTGCGCAGCGTTCTGCGTGTTGCCAATGCCCAGGACGAAAAGACCGTATCCGAAAACCGGGAGAAAGAACAAAGCGCCTTTGAGGTGTGCCAGCAGAAAATTGCCGAGCAGGCGCTGGATATGCAGCTGGTTAGCGCAGAATGTGCCTTTGACGGCAGTAAACTACTGTTTTTCTTCACCGCTGACGAGCGGGTGGATTTCCGGGAGCTGGTGAAAAGCCTTGCTTCCATTTTCCACACCCGGATCGAACTGCGGCAGATCGGTGTTCGGGACAAAGCCAAGATGGTCGGTGGCTTGGGTATTTGCGGCCGTCCTTTCTGCTGCGCCAGCTTTCTGGACGATTTTCAGCCGGTATCCATCAAAATGGCAAAAACACAGAATCTTTCTCTGAATCCCACCAAGATTTCCGGCACCTGCGGACGGCTGATGTGCTGCCTGAAGTATGAGCAGGACGCTTACGAAGATTTGATCCGTAACGCCCCCAAAGCCGAATCCTTTGTAGACACCCCCGAAGGCCGTGGCACCATTGTGGAGGTGGATCTCCTGCGCAGCCGGGTGAAAGTACGGCTGGAGGATCAACCGGAAACCGTCAGCACCTTTGCAAACGACGATATTGCCGTGCTCCGTAGCGGCAAAGCTAAGAAAACTGACCCTCCCATTCCGGCAGATCTGGCGCCCATTTCCGGCGCCGGCAAGCGAAACAAGCCCCAGTCGGAAGAAAACGGGAAAGAACTGACCTTGAACCCCATCCGCTTCCGCTACAGCACGGAAGCTGTAGTGGAAGAACCGGAAGCTCCTCCGGAAACTACCCCGGAAGCTCCTCCGGAAACTGCCCCGGAGCAGAAGAAGCGCCGCCGCAACCGGCATAGAGGCCACAGCCAAAATCGGGAAGACCGCCAGCCAGCAGTCCCGGCAGAAAAGCCGGCGGAACCTGCTCCGCAAGCGGCTTCTACCGGAGAAAAGAAGCCGGGGCATCATCGCAATCACCACCGTCGCTACCGCCCCAAAAACAAACCCGCCAATAAACCCGAATAATGTAAAAACCGACGGATGAACATCCGTCGGTTTTTTGCCGTATTCACAAAACGAAATCAATTCCCGTTTGCGTGCTGAAGCACGAATTGACAATTTATCCCTCACCTGCGATCCGGGCTTTGATCCGTTCCAGAGCGTTCTTCATGGCCAGATAATCTGCCTCTCCCAAGCTGCCCTCGGCTTCCTGCTCATAGGTTTCTATGGCATGGTTCATCCGCAGCAATCGCAGGCCGCCACCGGACTCGGTCTCGTCCAATAGGTAAATCGGTGTCCAGGAATAGCCGGTAATCTTCGTCTCCCCGGTGACACCATCTTTGGTGATCTCCAGATCCAACACCACCGAATAATCGGTGCCGGCCTGGGTACCATCGGACAGGAAATCACCCAAAGAATAGGCAACAAACTGGCCTGTCTTTTGGTTGAAGGTCATCTGCTGGACATAATGAGAGTGGGTACCGATGATGGCATCCACACCTTGCGCCTGCATCAAACTGCAGATCTTCTTTTGGGTGGAACTGACGGTGCTGTTATACTCACTGCCCCAGTGAAGCAGAGCTATGGTAATATCCGGCTCTTCTTTTGCTACTTTCTTCAGCACTGCGGTGATCCCTTCGGTATCCACCTTCTGATAGGTGCTGTTATAGTCAGTATACAAAAGATTCACGCAATCTTCACTGCCCTCCGGGATGCCCCGGCCGTCCAAGCCCTTGGTAAAGGCCACCACCGCAATGCGGATTCCCTTAACCTCCAGCATGGTAAAACCGCCGGTTTTGCGATATTCCTCTCGGGAAGCAAAGGTTCCCACCGGCTCCATACCTGCCTCCCGAACGGCATTCAAGGTAGAGGTCAGTCCCAAAAGGCCATTGGTCACACTTTGGGAATTGGCAGTTTGCAGCAAATCTACACCGGCGTTTTTCAGAGCTTTTAACAGCTGCGGCGGAGCGGAATTCTTGCCATAGGGCATGCCTACAACATTGCCTTCCAAGTTCATCACCGTCACATCTGCCTCTGCCAAAGTAGGCAGCACATCCAAAAACACCTTGCTGTAATCATAGCCCCCGCCTACATTGCCTGTCGCCACTGTCTTGTCGGTAATATTCAGGTCACCGCCGGCGGCGAAATGGATTACCGTATCCGGGGGACGGGTGGCAGGCGGTTCCGTGGTAGGCGGCACAGTCTCAGGCTGGCTCTGCAAACCTTGGGTGGTCTCGGGAGGCTGCGGGGTTTCTCCCTTTTGACCGCGCAGCAAGAATATCAGCACACAAATGATAGCAACAATCAAAAAAGCCACAATTCCGATCAGCACAAGAGTTTGCTTTTTTTGCTGCTTTTCTGACTGGGCTTTCAGCTCCCTGCGCTTCTGCCGGCGCTTATTCCATTCATCCATATCAAACGCCATGTAGAAGCCTCCTCTTAAAAAAGATACGAGATATGAGATATAAGATACGAGATATATGCCAATTCCCGTTTATCGGCGGGTTGCACCCGCGGGCAATCTCGGGACTGATTGTCAGGAGATATTCGTTACACACCCTGTCACCGCCCGAATCGTTACTGGGTTCAAAGCTTCAAATTCCCGTTTATCGGGCAGCCGTCGGCTGCAAATTGACAATTGAAAATTTCGGAGTCGCCAAAGGCGACATTTTTTTAAATCATTTCCGAAGGAAATACCATAATTGTCAATTATCCATTATCCATTGTCAATTCGTGCGTCAGCACGCAAAATGGCAATTTATCGGGCCATGTCCAGCGGACGCAGGACACCGTATTCATCATAGCGGGTATCGTTTGTGTTGGCCAAAAACACCATGCGCAACTCCGGATCCGTTATACCCGCCTGTTCTACCGTCAGCAAAACATTCTCTGCCGCAACATTTTCCAAATACAGACGGCAACGACCCTCCGGCAGAGGGAAGGTAGGATCGTTACTGGTAAAGGACACCGTAAAGGTTTCCGAGCTGCAGGCTGTCACCAAAGTTTGGGCGCAGGTAGCCAGCGCCGCTGTCTTGTCCCCGGTATAATAAATCCGATCCGTATCCGGGAAACGGAAATCATAGAACAGAACCTCATCAAAACCCCAGGTTCGCAGCTCTGTCACGATCCGCACCAGGTACTGCACCGTTCCGTCTTTGTCGGGATTCAGCCAATAGGTGGCAACACCGTCGCTGACATCCATCCAAAGGGCCACCAAATGGACCTTATCAATATCCATCAGACCGCAAGCTACATTTTTACGGCCAAAATCATAATCCCGGAAAGCGGGAAGACGGGCGATTATGTAGTAATCTCCATCCCGCAAAAAAGCGATCAGGTCGTCAATGGCCGCCTGAGAAACAGAAGAAGCAGGAATTCCCACATAACTGGAATAAAAAAATTCACCGCGGATGTTTTTCACATCCAACATAATGGGTGTACCCTTGGGCAGCTGCGAAATCTGCTGCTTCAGCTCTGTCAGATCGCCCTTCAGCATGTCGGCTGTAATATAGTAGCCGGACAACTGCTTCAGCTCTGTGGAGGGTGGTTCCGTGGGTGCTGTCTGTTCATATTCCACATAAATGGTGTTTTCCATAGACTCGGTGCCTGCCGGCTGCCCCGGCTGAAATTCTCCGGAGCCGCTGAAAACAAACTTGACACCGCCCTTGGTATAGACCACATACCGGTTCAGCCAAAGAAACCACACCAAGATTCCTACAGCCACCACCAGTGCCAGCACCAGAAAAAACTTACCCAGCCGCCGCAAGGCCCGGCGGGAACGATAAGAAAGCATTAAGTAATTCTCCTTTTTGCGATAATACAGCGCCAATCTTCTCTGGCGCAAACCTGAATCCGGTCAATACCAGCCCGATCCAAGGCTGCCGCTACATCTTCCAGGCGGCTGTCTAAAATGCCGGAACAGATCAAAATACTGTCTTCCGACAAGAATTTCGGCAGCACCGGGGCAAGATGGATAATCACATCCGCCACAATGTTTACCAAAACCAAATCGTATCGCCCTGCCAGCTGCGCCATCAGAGCGCTGTCGGCGGTAACATCTCCCGTAAGGGCAATAAATTCTTCGTTGCCGTAACCGTTGGCGGCGGCATTCTCTCGGGCCATATTCTCAGCCTTGGGGTCAATATCTACCCCCACCGCCCGCTTAGCACCCAGCCGCAGGGCGGTAATGGACAAGATACCGCTGCCGCTGCCCAAATCCAGGCAGCAATCCCCGGCTTTTACCGTTTCTTCCATGGCCTCAATGACCATTTGGGTAGAAGGATGCGAGCCGGTACCAAAGGTCAGACCGGGATCCAAAATCACCGGGGTTCTGTCGCCGGCATAAGTATCCGCCAACCAGTAAGGCAGGATCACCAGACCCGTACCCAGCTCCACCGGAGGATAATTATCTTTCCAGCTTTCCTCCCAGTTTTCCTCTGCCAGGGAAGCCTTTTGCATAGACAGATCCAAACTCGTCACCAAAGACTCCAGCTTCTCCAAAGATTTTATATCCGTATCCTCCAGATACAGCCGGATCCGGGACAGTCCCCGAAGCTGCTCCTGAAGCTTTTCATCAATATAATCCCAGCAAGCCCGGTTCTGCTCCAAAAAATCCGAAAACTCCTGCTGGTCTTCGATCACTAGCTCCGAAAAACCGGCTGCCGTCAAGGATGCCGCGGTCCGGTCCACATTCCCCGGGTCCGTCTGCACCGTAATTTCCAGCCAAGCCATGTGATCCCTCCTTCCGGGCATATGCCCTCATTCTCTCTTATTGTACCTTATTTGCGCCAAATTCGCAACCGCAAAAGCTGTTAAATTTTTTTGTACCTCTTCCTATTTTCAAAAAAGTGGTGTATAATAATCGATATTATGCTGCCAGTTCCCGTTTATCGGGCAGTTGCGATAGGCCTTGTAGGGGAGGGCCTTGACCCTCCCCTACAGTAGAACAGCCCAATAAATGGCAAATTTACGATCACTTCCTATTAAGGAGTTTTTTATGATTCAGACCCTTTCTCTTGCTCCGGGTATCACCCTTCGTGGCTGCTCCGACGGGCGGTTTAAGCAGAGTGTCTTAAGCATCCAGTTTGTAAGGCCTATGTGCCGGGAGGAAGCTTCCCAAAATGCTTTGATTCCTGCGGTGCTTCTCCGGGGTTGTGAAGCCTACCCGGATCTGCGGGCCATTACAGCCCGGCTGGATGACCTGTACGGTGCCGGCATCAGCGCTTTGGTGCGCCGCATCGGTGATTATCAGACCACCGGTCTTAGCTGTGCCTTTATTGCTGACCGTTTTGCCATGGCAGGAGATCAGATCTTGGTGCCTATGGTCCAGCTGCTGCGGCAGCTTTTCCTGGAGCCCGTTCGGCAAGGGGACGGCTTTTCCGAAGCCTTTGTAGAAAGTGAAAAGAAAAATCTCATCAGCACCCTGGAAGCAGAGCGCAACGATAAGCGAGCCTATGCCGGCGCCCAGCTGCTGCGGACCATGTGCCAAAAAGATTCCTTCGGCATCCCCAGACTGGGTACCATTCAGTCCGTGGCCGCCATAGACCCGGTGTCCCTGATGACCCATTATCAAAAGATCCTGAAGGAAAGCCCTGTGGAGATCTTTTATGCCGGTGGCGCCCATCTTTCTCAGGTTGCTGGGGTTTTAGCTCCACTGTTCTCCGGGATGGATAGGCGTTATGTTAACCTTCCCGGGCAAACACCTTTTCAAGACCTGCCCACGCAGACGCTGCGGACGGAAGAACTGGAGGTCGCCCAGGCGAAGCTGTGCATGGGTTTTGTGACCCCCATTACCAACCGCCACGAAGATTTTGCCGCTATGCAGGTATTCAACGCCCTGTTTGGCAGCGGGCAAAGCTGCAAACTGTTCCAAACCGTACGGGAAAAACTTTCCCTTTGTTACAGTATCGGCTCTGGCTACTATAGCTCCAAAGGCATTGTGACCGTATCTGCCGGCATTGACAGCCGGAATATGGAAAAGACCCGGGATCAGATCTTAGCCCTGCTGCAAGACTGCCGGGAGGGTCGCATTACAGAAGAAGAACTGGAAGCCGCCAAGCTTTCTCTCATCAGCGGTCTGCGGACAGTCCACGACTCCCCTGGTGCCATGGAAGGTTACTATGCCTCGGCCGCCCTCAGCGGCCTTTCCCTGACCCCGGAAGCTTATATTGCAGCGGTAGAAGCTGTTGCCGCCCGGGATGTGGCGGCAGCCGCCGGGACTGTGCAGCTGCATACCACCTATTTTTTAAAGGAGGTGGGTTCATGCTGACGACTTATCCCCGTTTGGATACGAAGCTTTACCGCTATCGGCTGGAAAACGGCCTGCAGGTGCTGATTAATCCCCGACCCGGTTTCACCAAAACCCTGGCCTATTTTGCCACAAGCTACGGTTCTGTCCATAACCAATTCACATTGGAAGGGCAAACCCACAGTGTTCCTGCCGGCATCGCCCATTTTTTGGAGCACAAGCTGTTTGAGTTGCCGGATCAGGATGTGACTGCCCAGCTTTCCGCTTTGGGCGCCCATGTCAACGCCTTTACCAGCTACGATATGACCGCCTATTATGTGCTTTGCACCGGACATTTTTACGAAAGTCTGAAATTGCTGCTGGAATTTGTCAGCACACCCTACTTCCCGGAAGAAAGCGTAAAACGGGAACTGGGCATCATCGATCAGGAGATCGGCATGCACGCCGACTCCCCGGACAGTCGGGTCTTTGAGAATCTGATGCAGGCGATGTACCGGGATTTCCCCATCCGTCTGCCGATTTTAGGCACTTCTGACAGTATCCGGGAAATTACCCCGGAACATCTCACCCTCTGCCACCGGGCTTTCTATGATCCATCTAATATGGTGCTGAGCATTGTAGGTGATGTTGACCCGGAACAGGTTCTTTCTGTGGCGCAGCAGGTGCTTGGCACCGAAAACCGGGAGGCCGGTAAAAAATACCGTCAAGAAACCGAACCCACTGCTTGCTTCCAACCCCGGATTCTGGACAAAATGGAAATCTCCATGCCCACCTTCCTGCTTGGCTTTAAGTGGGGCGATTTGGAAAACACCCAGGAAAGCATCCGGCTGGAGATCATTGGCGATTTGGCCGCCGAGGCTTTGTTCGGTGAATCCTCACAGCTGTATTTGGATCTCTATGATAAAGGTATCATCGACGGTTCTTTTGGCGGTGGCTTTGAAGTTGCAGATAACCGGGCCATGCTGATCTGCGGCGGCGACAGCGACGATCCCCAGGCTGTTTATGATGCTGTTTTGGCCCAGGCTGAGAAGCTTTCCCAAACCGGCATTGAGGAAGCCGCTTTTCTGCGGATGAAGCGCAGCGCTTTGGGCCGCAGGATCCGGGATCTGGACAGCTTCGACAGCACCTGCTTCCGGCTCTGTGCCTATGCTTTGTCGGATTTTGATTATTTCGCTTTTCCGGAAATTTACGACCGGGTAACCCGGGAGGATGTGCAGCAGTTTCTGCTGGCTCTGACCGACCGTAATCGCTGGTCGCTTTCCGTAATAGAACCAATCTAAGCAAGGAGGCTATTTTATGAACGAATATACCGAGATTTCCTTCCCCGGCCTTGGCATTCAATGGAACCCGGACCGCATCTTGTCTTTGGGTTCTCTGTCCATCCACTACTACGGTCTGATTATCGCCTTTGGCATGGTGCTGGCAGTGCTGTATGGCTGGAAGCGCAGCCGGCAGTTCGGCATTAAGCAGAACGATATTGTGGACGGCGTCCTGATCGTTGTGCCCATTGCCCTGATCTGCGCCCGGCTGTATTACTGCCTCTTCCAGTGGAAAGCCGGCGGTTATGCGGAAAATCCCATTAGCATTTTGTACATTTGGGAGGGCGGACTGGCCATCTACGGTGGTGTGATCGGTGCGGTTGCCGCTATTGCCGTATTCTGCAAGGTCAAAAAGATCAAGCTGGCGGCCCTGCTGGATCTGGTGTTCCTGGGCTTTCTCATCGGTCAGTCCATCGGCCGTTGGGGCAACTTCTTTAACCGGGAAGCTTTCGGCGAGGAGACCAATTCCTTCCTGAAGATGGGTCTTATGAACGCCATTACCGGAAAAGTAACTTATCACCACCCCACATTCCTGTATGAATCCGTTTGGAATCTCCTCGGCTTTGTATTGCTGCACTTCCTGTCCAAAAGGCGGAAATATGACGGCCAGATCGCTTTGGGCTACTGCGCCTGGTATGGCCTTGGCCGCGCCATTATCGAAGGTCTGCGAACCGACAGCCTGTACATCGGCAATACCGATCTGCGGGTCAGTCAGCTACTGGCAGCACTAAGCTGTGTGGTGGCGGTGGCTGTGCTGCTGATGATGTCCTTTAAGACCCACAACAAAGCAAATCTCTATGTGAACCAAGTCCCCGCTTTCGATGAAGAGGAAGAAGAGGACGAGGAAGACGAAGAAGCTGAAGAAACCGAGAAAGTCGAAGAGGCTGAAGCAGTCGAAGAATCCGAAACCGCAGAATAATATGTTGCAAAGCCGGCAGGTTTTTGACCTGCCGGCTTTTTGCGGCTAGTTGCGCTGACAAGCTCGGGACTGTCTGTCGGGTGATAATCGTTACACGCTTGGACATCGCCCGATTCGTCATATCAAATTGCCGTTTATCGGGCAGTTGCCCACCCCAGTTTGTCATTTCGAGCGAACGCAGTGAGTCGAGAAATCTACACACTTTCGATACTATTTTCCGTAATTTCAGCGAAAAGATCCCTCGATTCCGCTTCGCGAAATTATGGTATGCTTGCCACCGGCAAGCATCCTATCCAAA
>JAGBTV010000107.1 GCA_017631155.1 Oscillospiraceae bacterium
ATGACATTATGGTATGTGAGGAAAATGTAGTCTTTAATTAACGGTAATTTGTTAATGCAAGAAGAATATATTCGTGCAGGTTGTAAAATATATTTAAGTCCGTTATGAACACCCGCACCATAAAAATACCCGGTATTCACTACGAATACCGGGGTTTTTCTAACTTTTTGCCGTCCTTTCAAAGGGCGGCTTTTTGCGTTTTGGGTCAATTCTGGGTCACTTGGGCAATTTTTAGTAAAAAAGACACCAAAAGACAAAAAATGTTTGCAACTATATCAATAAATTGATATGGTGTTTTACAAGGCAAGTTATCAAATACTGGAGTTTGTCTAAAATGAAATGAGGGACACAGAACAATGATTCCCTCAATGCACACACAAAAACAGCACCGGATTTCAATTGAAATTCAGTGCAGTTTTTATTTGCGGTGCTTACGGTTAGTGGCTTTTTGTTGTACCATGCAGAAGGAAACCGTCTGCTTAGGATTTTTTCGTGTTTTGATCTATATCCAGATATCGGATGATGGATAAGATTGTTCCAAATGGACTTGTGACTTTTAGGCTTACACTGATTAAGGAGACAAGTTAACTATGGAATTCAATGCTGTTTTTACGGTAAAAAAAGAAATCGAAAAAGAAGCATTTCTTAGGCAATTACTAATTAATCTTGGCAACAATGCAGAGACACCTGTGGATGTTGTCAACGCGGAAATCGGTGAAGTTCAGGAGAGTATCAGAGAAGTTATTTTATGTACGGCACAAGTATCAGGAACCTGTACCGCATCCGTGGGTTATGATCGCCAAGAACCCTACATGGATTATGAGACTTACAAGGAAAAAGTAGGCGATAAATATATTACTCGTCAGCGACCTGTAACAAAGTATCGCACTGTAACTGACTGGCAGCTGTTTAATACTGTGTATTCAGGAGAAGCTAGAAAACGGCAAAGGCATTATTTATAATACCGCCGACGAAGATTATATCTTCGCACCTGGTGACATCGTTGAATTCACCTATATCGGTGAGGGTCATGCTCTGAATGGCGGCAAGGATGCAGCCGGCAACACAGTCAAAATTCCGACGTTAAGATTTGCTGCAGAATTTAAGGATGGAAAAAAGACCAATATAGACATCAACTTCAAAAAAGTTGATACTTTCAAGTCGATTTTTCAACTTTAATCAACAAATTCAGCAATATTACAATTGTTCTTCTTGTTTTCTTTTCCCTCTACGAAAAAGCAGCGGCGGGTCGTTCTGCCGCTGCTTTAATTGGTTAACTTTGGTCAACCAATGGAAAAGCCATCCCAACCGGGATGGCTTTTTTTAGGTAGGTGAATTATACTATCAAGTGCAACATTTGAAAAAACGGTACAGGGCAACCGAAAAATAAGCGGGATTACCGCAGTGAGTTCCCCTTCTACTGCTGTAAGTTTTACTTGTCGTAGCGCACGCCTCCGGGCAATAACAGTAAATGCGTTACCTGTTTTGGCGATTTCGTTACATCACTTCCTCGCCTGCACGATGTGTTAAAAATTAGGAATTATTGGTTAAAGACTTGCTTTGAAATTTACCATAGAATAACAAAAGAAGTGGCCGTTATCCGTTGATTTTGAAACAATATGGAAAAATGTTCGGTTAAGAATGTTTTGGCAATTGGATACCAGCCAAATGACCGTGTGCCAGACTACACCGCAGTCAGCCAACCCTGTAGCGCCGATGGCATCAGAACTTGCATTTATTGATTAAACAGGAGGAAATGACAATGAAATTTAGAAAGATTCGACTGGGTCAGCTGGGCAACCATGAGACCGTGGCTTTTGCAGTGGAAGAACTGCAGAAATATCTGAAACAGATTGATCCCTGTCTGTTTGTAGAAATTTTGCTGGTGGATGAACCCAACGCCGCCTGCGGCGATGTGGTCTGGGTGGGCCTCCATGACAGCTTCAAGGTACCTGAAGTGAAGGACAGGGTTTGGGATGATGCCGTTGTCATTTCCGTGCAGAATGGTGCGGGCTACATTTCCGGAACAAACGAAAGAAGTGTCCTGATCTCGGCCTATCGGTTCCTGAAAGAGCTGGGTTGCGACTGGTACCGTCCTGGTGCAGACGGCTTCCGGGTGAAGCAGAAAGAGCTGGACAATATCACTGTCTGCGTGGAAGATGTGCCCAGCTGCAGGCATCGCTGTGTGTGCATCGAAGGCGCCTTATCCACCGAGAACGTGATGAATATGATTGAATATCTGCCAAGAGTGGGTATGAATGAGTATTACATCCAATTCTTGCTTCCTGCTGCCTTTTTTGAAAGATGGTGGGAGCACATTTACAACCCCTATGCTGAGGATAATGAAAAACTCAGTCCGGAACTGCTGGCGGGACTGCTTTCGAAGTTGGAGAAGGAAATCAAAAAGCGGGGTATCTTCTACCGTAAAGTCGGTCATGGCTGGGGCACCAAAGCTTTTGGTATGGATGCTACCGGCTGGCATGCAGACTGGGAGCATAACATTCCGGAAGAGACCCAATCGGTTCTTGCTATGCTGGACGGAAAGCGGGGCCTCCATCGGAACAGCCCTCTGAACACTCAGCTGTGCTACTCTCAGCCCGTAGTCCGCAAACGGATTATAGATAGCTTTGTGGAGTACTGCAAGGAGAATCCCCATGTGGATCAGCCAGAATTCGCTGTATCCGACGGCACGCGCAACTGGTGCGAATGTGAGGAGTGCCGGAAACTGCGGCCTTCAGACTGGGTGCTGAAGATTTTAAATGAGCTGGATGAGAGACTGACGGAAGAAAATCTTCCTACCAAGATCGCTATCCCAGCCTATCATGAACTTATGTGGGGGCCTACGCAGGAAAAGCCTCGCAATCCGGACCGGATTGGGATGACCTTTTGCCCCATCACCAGAACTTACGACAGAAGCTATGTCGACTGCCAAGCAGAACAGGGAGAAGTTGCAGAGTTTGTTTACAACAAAGCTGAGGCTTCTGAAAAAATCGCTGACAATATGGCTTACCTTCGTAAGTGGAAGGAAAAATTTGATGGAGAAGTGGTCCTGTTTGACTATCATCTCATGTGGGCCCATGTTAATGACCCTGGTTATGAGAGAATTTCAAAGGTTATCCATGATGACATGACATATCTGCCTACCATGGGTGTTCAAGGCATGATTAGTTGTCAGACCCAGAGATGCTCCTTCCCCACCAATCTGCCCATGCATATGATGGCTCGGGGCCTGTGGGACAGCAACAGTGACTTTGAAACAGAGGCAGATGCCTATTATCTGTCGGCCTATGGTCCCGACGGAAAGCAGGTCCGGCAGTACATGGCAACAATGTCCAAGGCTATGAACCTGATCGACTATCCCAACTTTGAGATGCCGAAGGAGCCTGTGTGCGAAGATTATGAGGGACTGTACCGTCTGATCCGGGAGTTCCGTCCCATTATCGACCAACATGTAGCGGCAGGGGACGAATATGCCGGCGAATGGAAGTTCCTGCAGTATCACAGCGATTTCTTACAACACTATGTCAGAATGTATGATCTGATAGGGCAGGGAAAAACAGAGGAAGGCAAGGATGAGGCGAACAAACTGTGCCTGCTGCTGACCAGCAATGAGCCGGAGCTCCAGAGGGTTCTGGATGTGTGTAACCATATTAAGGTGTTTCGTGTAAAATTGCAGATCAGCAAAAGTCTTGCAGAGCTTGCAGACGGCCTTGACGGATAAGGACGAATCTATAGTAAAATTCAATAAAGCTGGAAATTATGATACGGTGCGGAATTGTGCAGATGCAAAAGCACTTATAGCAATACCGGCTAAGCGCATCTGTCAAGGAAAAGCAGATGCTGAAAGCGACCATAGTTTTAGAAGCCCAGTTCGGTTTTGCACCGAACTGGGCTTTTATACTAAGAGCGGTCACCAAACATCATCTATCGGCTTGAGATTTTGAAAATCTTTGTTGCAAAACATGGTTACGGTCATAGGATGATATGAGGTGATCTCATGCAATATTGCAGAAAATGTCCGAATGCGGTGGCGCAAATACAAGGTGGAAGGGAAGCACCGCAACTGACCGGATGTGTTCAGTTTTACCAAGAATGCGGATGGGTATTGATTGTGGCGAAGATTTCCGGTTTGCCTGAAAGCGAAGCAGGATTCTTCGGATTCCATATTCATCAAGGGGAAAGCTGCTCCGGAACGGATTTTTCCGGAACAGGCAGCCATTATAATCCGACGGGCCAGGGACATCCAAAACACGCAGGAGACTTGCCGCCGTTATTAGAGTGTCGGGGAAACGCATATTTGTCCGTAAAAACAGATCGTTTTTCTGTGAAAGATATTATTGGGCGGACTGTGGTGATCCACAGCGATCCAGATGACTTTCACTCTCAACCTGCCGGTAACGCCGGAAAGAAAATTGCCTGCGGTGTGATCCGCAAATGGCGGCAATAGTAACAGCACCATCCTGCTCGGATGGTGCTGTTTTGTGTAAATCCTTGTTCTTTTTATTGCGTAGCATTTTAGCTGTCCGCTGAACGGGGACATTTGTCGTCGAAATGACGGGTTTATCGCCGGAAGAAATACGCATTCTAAACACTCTGTACAAAAGTTTTTGACTTCTTCCAAAAAGCATTGACAATTTTTGCCCCTTGTGATAGTATACTTAAAAATTGAATCGCTTAGATAGAGGCGCGGTCCTCATCAGTACTCTTTGGCAAGGTCATGCAACCGTCAGAGGGGAAAGGGTGTACCGCCGAAGTGGTGGAATAGTGCATGGTGTTCCATTGCTGGTTTGGCAGATAAGATCTGTCAGACTGTCACAAAAAAACTTTGTGAAGCGCTATCAATGGCCATCCGGATCCCTTGTTGGGATATTATCCGAATTTCCATGGACCGCTTAACAAAGCGGTCCAATTTTTATTCCCAGGGGAGGGAACGATCCCCAAAACAAAGAATGTGAGGTAACAAAAAATGAAGAAGATCCTGTGTATCGCGATTGCCCTGATGATGCTGCTGTCCATGACCGCCTGTGGCGGCAACGATGCTGCACCCAAGTCCGGTGTGGAAGACGGTGTTCTGACCGTTGGTATGGAATGTGCTTACGCTCCCTACAACTGGACTCAGACCGATGATTCCAACGGCGCCGTTCCCATTGCCAACGTGCAGGGCGCATATGCCAACGGTTACGATGTGATGATGGCCAAGAAGATCTGTGAAGCCAACGGCTGGCAGCTGGAAGTCAAGAAGCTGGACTGGGATTCCCTGGTACCCGCTGTACAGACCGGTGAGATCGACTGCGCCATCGCAGGCCAGTCCATGACCGCAGAGCGTGATAAAGTCGTTGACTTTGCTGGCCCCTACCTCTATGCATCCATCGTTTGCCTGGTTCAGAAGGATTCTCCTCTGGCAGCTGCCACCGGCATCAGCCAGCTGACCGGCACTTGCACTTCCCAGCGTGGTACCATTTGGTATGATACCTGCCTGCCCCAGATCACCGGTGCGAACATTCAGTCTGCAGCTGATGATGCCGGCGCAATGCTGATGGCTGTCAGCTCCGGTACCTGTGACTTTGTATGTACCGATATGCCCACCGCCCAGGGTGCGGTCATCACCTACCCCAACCTGACCATCCTGGACTTTAGCAATTCTCAGGACAACTTCAATGTTTCTGCGGAAGAGATCAATATCGGCATCTCCGTCCGGGAAGGCAACAAGACTCTGCTGGATGCTATGAACAAGGTTCTGTCTCCCATGAATGCAGATGCTTTCAATGCGCTGCTGGCCCAGGCCGTTGCCATTCAGCCCATCGAAGAGTAAAAATACGGTTATGCGGAAGCGTTAACGCTTCCGCATATTCCCGTTTTGTAAAAGGAGTTCGCCATGAACATATTTGTAAAGCTTGGCCAGGATATTGTCAGCTTGTGGAAAGAATACGCTGGCCTGTACTTAAACGGTGTGTGGAATACCGTTTCCCTGGCGGTACTTTGCACAGCGGTAGGCTGTTTGATCGGCCTGTTGTGCGGTATCCTGAATACCATTCCCTATACCAAAAATGATAACATTTTTAAGCGGATTCTTCTGCGCACCATTCGGATCGTGAATCAGATCTATGTAGAAGTATTTCGCGGCACACCCATGATTCTGCAGGCAGTGGTGATTTACTACGGTCTTCCTTACTTTACCAACTACGCTGTGCGGTTTTCCAGCGTGTGGCTGTGTGCCTTTGTGGTGGTTTCTGTCAATACCGGCGCGTATATGGCAGAGTCTGTCCGCGGCGGTATCATTTCCATTGATCCGGGCCAGACCGAAGGCGCCAAGGCCGTCGGCATGACCCACTGGCAGACTATGACCAATGTGATCCTGCCCCAGGCACTGCGGAATATCCTGCCTCAGATCGGAAACAACCTGATTATCAACATCAAGGATACCTCTGTTATGAGTATCATTGGCTTTACCGAGTTCTTCGCCATTCATAAGAGCGTGGCCGGTACTACCTATCAGTATTTCCCCTCGGCAGCCATTGAAATGGTGGGATACCTGTCTATGACGCTGATTGCTTCCTTCTTGCTGCGGCTGTGGGAGAAGAAGATGGACGGTGCCAGCAGCTATGAGCTGGTGCAGGTGGACAGCCTGACCATGACTGCCGGCACCTACAGCCACCCGGACAAAGGCTCTCCCTTCGACGAGAAGAGCAAGGAGTTCCGCAACGCCAAAGAGCTGAAGCGGGAGCGCCGGGAAAGAAAGCTCCAGGAGCTTAGATACGGCAGACCGAAAGGAGACCGCTGATATGGATGAAATGATTTTGAAAATTAACCATTTGTCCAAGTCCTTCGGCTCTCACGAAGTTCTTCGGGACATTGACTTCACCGTCAACAAAGGAGATGTCACCTCCATCATAGGTGCCTCCGGTTCCGGTAAGAGCACCCTGCTGCGGTGCATTAACCTTTTGGAGATCCCCACTTCCGGTGAGATCCTGTACCACGGTGAAAATGTGGCAAAGCGCGGATTCAAAGCTCCCCCTTATCGGGCCAAAGTCGGCATGGTGTTCCAGTCTTTTAATCTGTTCAATAATATGACAGTGCTGGAAAACTGCATCGCCGGTCAGGTGAAGGTTCTGAAAAAGAGTAAGGCTGAAGCTAAGGAACACGCCATGTATTATCTGGAAAAGGTAGGTATGGCGCCTTACATCAATGCCAAGCCCCGGCAGATCTCCGGCGGTCAGAAGCAGCGGGTGGCCATTGCCCGTGCGTTGGCTATGGATCCGGAAGTGCTGCTGTTTGACGAGCCCACCTCCGCTTTGGACCCCGAAATGGTTGGCGAAGTCCTGACAGTTATGCAGGACCTGGCCCAGGAGGGCATGACCATGCTGGTGGTTACCCATGAGATGGCCTTTGCCCGGGATGTGAGCAACCATGTGGTCTATATGAACGACGGTGTGATCTGCGAGGAAGGTTCTCCAGAAGCTGTATTCGGCAACCCGCAGAAGCAGGAAACCAAAGACTTCCTGGCACGCTTCCGCAATGCATAAATCTCCTTTCAACCGGCTCCGCAACTCTGCGGAGCCGGTTTTTCTGCGCATAGAAGAAAGCGAAATTGCCATTTCTCGGTTAGTTGCAAATTTTAAAAACCTTGTCATCCCGAGTATAGCGAAGCGATTTTGGATAGGATGCTTGCCGGTGGCAAGCATACCATAATTTCGCGAAGCGG
>JAGBTV010000108.1 GCA_017631155.1 Oscillospiraceae bacterium
ACACACTTTCGATACTATTTTCCGTAATTTCAGCGAAAAGATCCCTCGATTCCGCTTCGCGAAATTATGGTATGCTTGCCACCGGCAAGCATCCTATCCAAAATCGCTTCGCTATGCTCGGGATGACAGCTTGGGTGATAATTGGAAACTGACCGATAAACGGCAATTTGATGGTGGCCTTGTGCAGAAATATGGTCCCTTTACGCGTTCTGACCAGGTACAAACCCTTGGAATCCCAATAAAATGTAAATTTTCTAGAAACTCATGCACAATTTCTACATTTTCTGCGGCTTGCCCATTGATTTTCACTAAAAAAATTGATAGAATAAGCTGGTGTTCGGAGTTTTACAGGGGGACGATGAAATGGATTCTATGCAAAAGGAATTGCAAGCGGCTAAGCTTTCCGCTTTGCAGAATCAGATTGTCCCACACTACATCGTGAACTCTCTGGAGACCATTCGGATGAAATTGCTTTTGGATGGCCAATCAGAATCCGCAGAACTGCTGCGATGCTTGCAAACAAGCTTGAAAACATATGGATTTTTCCCGTGGGATACTGTTACCGTTTCCCAGGAACTTTCCTTTTTAGAAGATACTCTGAATCTGTACAAATTTCGTTATTTGGGAAAACTCACATGGGAATTTTGCATTTCACAGCAAGCAGATAATTTGCAGATTCCCCGTTTTTTGTTGCAGCCAATTTTGGAGAATTCTCTTCGCCATGGACTCAGTGCAGATATGGAAAGCCCGCATCTGCAAGTAGCAGCAAGTCTTGAAGAGGATTTTCTCTGCTTGTCTGTGACCGATAACGGAACCGGTTTTTCCGGTGCAGAAAATTCCCATGGTATTGGTCTAAACAATATCAATCAGCGATTGCAGCTTTTGTATGGTGATAGCTGTAGCATGGATATTAAGACCGTTCCCGGCTCCGGTACTTGTGTTACGCTGCGTTTGCCGGGGAAAGGTAGGGGTTACATATGAGTTACAGTGTTTTGATTATTGATGATGAGCCGATGATGTGTATGGGCATCAAGGAAATGGTGAATTGGAAAAGCCATGGTTTTTCTAAGATCGACTTGCGTTTTAGCTACCAGGAAGGATTAAAAGCTGCCCTTTCCGGAAATTATCATCTTGTTTTGTGCGATGTCCGGCTGCAGGAACAAAGCGGTCTCAATATTATTCGCCAAATGAAGGAACGAGCCATATCTTCTACAGTTGTGATTATCAGTGCTTATGCGGAATTTTCCTATGCACAGACGGCTTTGGAACTTGGTGTTTTTCAATATCTATTAAAGCCATTTCCCAAGGAAGCTTTGGAGTCCTGTCTGAATCGTCTTATAGCCCAGTTGCCGAAGAAGGCAGTCGCAGAAGAGAATTGTGAGCATCCCGACAGATCAGACAAGCGGCGCGGTACCCACATGGATCGGATCTTGGAATATATCCATGATAACGCCACAGACCCGACCCTTTCTCTTTCCCGGGTGGCAAGCGCCTTTTATATGAATGCCTCCTATTTAGGACAGCGATTCCACCATCAGAACGGTGTGAAGTTTACGGATTATCTAAACCTGTACCGCATTGTCAAAGCTTGTGATTTGCTGTTAAATACGCAGTACCTAACCTATGAGATCAGTGAGATGGTTGGGTTCGGCAATATAAACTATTTTCACCGGGTTTTCAAAAAGATAACCGGTGTTGGCACGGATGAATTCCGTAAGAAAGCGCCATTTGGGCAGGTGGAAACACCGAAGCTTCCCTCAGAGTTTCGTTGAAAGAAGGTAATACGATGAAATTTCTCTCCTATGATTCCAAGCTGATTCAGACCTTTCGGGTGCTGTTTGACTACATTGGATTAAACATGATGTTCTTGTTGTGCTGTATTCCGGTACTCACCATCGGCAGCGCTCATGTGGCATTTTATACTGCCCTCCGGGCCAGCCAACGCAACGAACCCTGGTGCGCGCTGTTTTGGAAGACCTTTGTCACAAGCTTGAAGCAGCCCACCATTCTTTGGTGCATTTGTCTGCCTTTGCTGATTCTTTTTTCTCTGAATGCCCGGAATTCTTATAGCCTGGGACAGAATTTTATGGGTGTGATTTCCTATATCTGCATGGGTGTTGTTATGTGTGTAGCTTCCCTTGCGCCCATGTTCTTTTCCCGGTTTGACTGCACGGTAAAAGAAATGGCATTTAACAGCCTGAAAATGCTGATTGCCTTTCCCGTTCGTATACTTTTGGGAACAGCCCTGACCTGGGCGCCGGTGGCTTTTTATTTGATTCCTTTGCTGAACTGGATCATTTTCAAGTGGCTGTTTATCTTCGCTTTGCTCTATTTTTCTGTGATAGGTGCTTTCTTCAACTGGATGATGCGCAAACCCTTTGGACTTATCACCGGCGATGTTCCGGAGCCGGAAGAGTCTTACCTGATTCGGGAAGCCAAGAAGAACCTGGAAAAATTTGAACAGGAAGTTTTGCAAAGAAAAAATGAGGCCCAAGCTGCTTCTGACCAGGAGGAAGCGGAAGAGTACGGTGACGAGACTGCAGAAGAAACGGAATAACCTGCAATCCTGCCCGGAATCCCGGGAGACAAATATAGAAAAACGATCGCCTAGGAGGCGATCGTTTTTTTGTATAACCTTACGAAACAGTTTCAATGGTGATGGTAATGGAGTCGATAACGGGCTGCTCCCACAGGTCGATAGAGCCGTTGTCATCCTTGGGCTCAGCACTGTCGCAGATGGCATCCACCACTTCAATACCTTCTACTACATAGCCAAAGGCGGCATAATGTCCGTCCAGGCTGCTGTTGGTTTTCTGCATAATAAAGAACTGGGAGGAAGCGCTGTTGTTATCATTACCGGACCGCGCCATGGAAATGACACCCCGCTTGTGGGCAATGTTGTTTTCATAGCCATTGGCTTTGAATTCGCCCACGATGGTATCCGGAATTTTTTCGGGGATGGAGGTACGGCCGCCCTGCATCATAAAGCCCTGGATAATGCGATGGAAGTTCAATCCGTCATAGAATTTATCCTTTGCCAGTTTGACAAAGTTTGCAACGGTGATAGGGGCTTCTTTGTGGTCTAACTGGACTTTAATTGTGCCATACTCAAAAATTTCAATGGTGGCAAAGTAATATTGGTTTTCCCCCAATTCTTCAAATTTGGGAGCTTCTACTTTGGGGGCTTGGGGCTGCTTTTCGGGAATTACAGCATAAATAGCAAGTCCAATCACGCAGACGCTGAGAACGATGAGGAAAATCGTCCAAATACGGTCGCTTTTGCTGGGTTGCTTGGATTTTTTGGAATGATTCATGTTGCTCTGAGGCTTCTTCTTCTTTTGAGACATGATGAAAGCTCCTTCATGTTAAGATAAAACAATTATACAACATTATAGAAAGCAGTGCAACAGTTTGGGCCTTTTTATAAGAAATCTTTACAATTTCCTTGCCGGATGCTATAATAACACCCGAAGACAGATAAAAGGGAGTGCCTTTATGAAAAAAGGGGACGCAATTTATCAGCAATATCTGGACATTTTGGCAGAGGAACTGCGGCCTGCTATGGGTTGTACAGAGCCCATTGCCCTGGCCTATGCCGGTGCAAAAGCCAGGGAGTTGCTGGGTGCAGAGCCGACACGGGTGGAAGCCTGGGTCAGCGGCAATATTATCAAGAATGTAAAAAGCGTGATCGTTCCCAATACAGGGGGGCTTTGCGGTATCGCAGCGGCAGTCTGCGCCGGTATCGTGGCAGGTGACCCAGAAAAAGAATTGCAGGTAATCAGCCAGGTGAACCGGGAGCAGCAACAGCAGCTGCGGGAGTATCTGAAAACGGCTGCTATTGAAATTCAGCCTTCGGACTCAGAGTTGGTGTTTGACATTGATCTGCGGCTTTACCGGGAGAAAAGCTCCGTCCGGGTGCGGATTATCAATCATCATACCAACTTGGTGTACATTGAGAAAAATGGAAAGGTCTTGTTGGAGCTTCCGGTGGCAGAGTCTTCGGAAGATCGGTTGACCGATAAATCCTGCCTGTCTATGGAACGGATCGTGGAATTTGTGGACGTGCTGGATGTTGAGGATGTACGGGAGCTGGTAGGCCGGCAGATCAAATATAACATGGCGATTGCCCAGCAAGGCCTGCAAGGCGACTGGGGCGCCAATGTGGGACGGGTTATTCTCAGCCGACAAGGAGAGCTTTTGAGCAAAAAGGCCGCCGCTTATGCAGCGGCAGGCAGCGATGCCCGTATGAGCGGCTGTGAGATGCCGGTAATCATCCTGTCCGGCAGCGGCAACCAGGGTATCACCGCCAGTGTGCCTGTGGTGGTCTATGCCCGGGAACTGGGGCTGCCGGAGGATAAACTGCTGCGGGCAGTAACCCTCAGTGACTTGGTGACCATCCATCAGAAAACCGGAATCGGACGGCTGTCTGCTTTTTGCGGCGCCATCAGTGCCGGCTGCGGTGCCGGCGCCGGTATTGCTTATCTCTTAGGCGGCGGACTCCATGCCATTGCCCATACGGTAGTCAATGCCATTGCTATTTTGTCCGGCACCATCTGTGATGGTGCAAAACCATCTTGCGCGGCAAAAATCGCTGCGGCTGTGGATGCAGGCATCCTTGGTTGGGATATGTATCAGGAACACCAGCAGTTTTACGGCGGTGACGGTATCGTGACCAAGGGCGCAGACAATACCGTTAGCAATGTGGGAAGGTTGGCCCGGGAAGGTATGCGGGAAACGGACAAGACGATTTTGAAAATTATGCTGAATCAGTAACACAAGGCCTGTTGCCAAAATGCAACAGGCCTTAAAAATTGCCATTTTACACGCTGATGCTCGAGTTGACAGTTGACAATTGTGGAATTTCCTTCGGAAGTGGATTTCAAATCGTCGCCAAAGGCGACACTTTTACTTTCCACTGTCCACTTGCAGCCATCGGCTGCCCGATAAACGGGAAATCGGATGCACAGGATATTTTGACAAATTCAGAGCATGCTAGAAAAGGAGGGGTTTCATGAAAGAAAAATGGATGTTTTGGCTGTTGCTTTTGAGTTTTCTGACTGGCTGCAGCAACCCAGCGGCAGAGCCAAGTTTGCCTGGACTCCGAAGTGTGACAGAATCCCAAACCATGGATGGTACTGCGATTACGAAATGCAGTGAAATCCTGGCAAATATTTGGGAAAACTACAGGGAAGAAGAACGCTTTTTGGTGTATGGCGGCGATTCACAAAATATTGTTGCAGATGGTCCAGGGGATTTGAATATTGCCGACAAAGCAATGCTGCAGCAGGGTTTCTTCCTGACAGAGACCTTGTGTAGGGGGGTTATCGAAGGGGCGGCTTTGGAACATCTGTTAAACCGCAATGCTTTTTGTGCCGGAGTGTTTCGTGTGACAGGGGGAACAGATATGGTGCAAATGGCTTTGCAGTGGAAAGACAGACTAGAGCAAACCCAGTGGCCTGGGGGGCGGCCTCAGCGCTATTTGATTACCCAGCCGGAACCGGGATTTCTTTTGCTGGCATACGGTCAAACCAGCATTTTGGAGACCTTTCTGATCCGCATGAATCAGGCATATCCCAAAGGCCAAATTCTCGTATATCAGGAAATTCCGCAAAAAATATCGCCCCAAGGTTTGCTTCCCACAAACACCGGGGCGATTTTTTATTATCTAATGGAAAGATTTTGAATCCAGCGTCCGTTTTGATTACATAGGAACCGAAAAGACATTTGAGAATATCGGTAGCGATAGATACCTGCAAATAGTGGTGTTAAATTTCCCGGCCGCCCAGGAAGACCCGTTTGCCGGTGTAGTCACTGCGGCAAATGATGAAGTCGGCAACCTTTCCGGGGGCAATAGAGCCGAAATCAGCTTGTACGCCCAAAGCACAGGCCGGATTGAAGGTGGCGGCGCGGATGGCATCTGTTTCGGGGACACCAAACCGAATGGCGTTGACCATACCGTCAAACAGGTTTGTAACAGAACCGGCCACGGTACCGTCTGGAAGACGGGCCAATCCGTCTTTCAGCAGAATCTGCTGACCGCCCAGCTCGTATTTTCCTTTCGGCATACCGCAGCAGCGCAGAGAGTCGGAAATCAGAATCATCCGTTCACCGCCAAACAAGGCAAAAGCCAAACGGACAACAGAAGGATGGATATGCTTGCCGTCGCAAATCAGCTCAGCCCGGACATGGCGGTTTTCTGCTGCTGCGGGAATCACGCCGGAATTTCGATGATGGATGGGAGGCATCGCATTAAAGGTGTGGGTAAGATGGGTGGCGCCCAGCTGGAAGGCAATTTTTGCGTGTTCGTAGTCAGAATCGGTGTGGGCCACGGAAACTGTGCAAAGCTTGCTGGCTTTTTGGATAAAATCTTCTGCCCCGGGAAGCTCCGGTGCTACATCCACAATGCGGACAAGGCCACCGCAGCCATCATATAAAGTCCGGAAACCTTCAAAATCGGGATTTTTCAGATAAGCACCATTTTGAGAACCTTTTTTGGCTTCGCTGCAGTAAGGGCCTTCCATGTGAATGCCCAAAAGCCGGGCGCAGCCAGCAGGAGCTTCCTCGGTCAGCTTTTTGCCGGTGGCAAAAGCCTTCTCCAGCACCTCATAAGGCAGGGTCATGGAGGTGGGGGCAAAGCCGGTGATGCCGTTTTTGGCAGAATAGGCGGCCATTTTCTTCAGGCCTTCATAGTCACCGTCGGAGAAATCTGCGCCGGAATTGCCGTGGGTGTGAACATCAATCAGACCGGGAATGACGGTAGCACCCCTAAGATCAATGGCATCCTCCGGGACAGCATCGGGAAGCACTGTCTCAAAGCGGTTATCCTTTACGGAAAAAGCACCCAAATAAAACCGGAAATCGGAACAATAGATCCGCGCGTTTTTATAAAACACGGTTACCCCCCCCTTTTTTCTGTATCATGCTTGTTCTTTTGCGATCCGCTTACGCAGATATTCGGTAATGGCGTTGGTCCTGTGTTTTACCGAATTCCGGCAAACACAATGGTTTTCAGCCAAACAGTCATTTTCAGCATTTTTTTAACAGGCGGATATAAAATTCTACACAGCGGGAAATGCTTTCCAGTCGAATTCGCTCGTTGTGACCGTGGATGGTGCTGCGCTCCTGGGCAGTCAGATCCATGGCAGAGAACCGATAAACATGGTTACTCAGATCCCGGTAATGGCGGGAATCCGAGCATTGCACCATCAGGTAGGGAGAAACGATACAGCCGCGCCAGGTTTCTGCTACGGAAGAAGCGACTTTGTCCCAGGCAGGGCAGCCGGTTTCGGAAACCGGGCTGGGCTCAAAGGATTCTAAAGCTGTGATCTCCACCTGAGGATCCTTTACGGTCTTACGCAGATAGTTAAGGGCGGACTGGACGGAATCTTTCGGGTTCAGCCGCATATTGCAGACCATTTTTGCTTCCGGGGGGATCACATTCCGGGCAGAGCTGCCTTCCATTTGGGTAAAGGCAGTGGTGGTTCGCACCAAGGCATTCATTTCACCGCCGGACATCCGGCCCAGCAGATCAATGACCCAGCCGAAGCACCAAAGATTGGCGAAAATCATCCGATACAGGAAGGTGGAGTGGCGGCCCAAAGTATCAAACATTTGGGAGGCAGGCCCCTGAATGTGAGCCTTGAAAGGATGATCTTCCACTTTTTTGCAGGCGGCAGCCAGGATACCTACAGGGGTATGGGGCTTGGGAGCAGAGGCGTGTCCGCCATTGGAGACCGTACGATATTGGGCATTAATCATGCCCTTTTCCGCAATACCGATAAGGCCGCAGGGGGCTTTGACACCGGGGAACACGTTTTCTACCACAGCGCCGCCTTCATCCACCACCAGGGCCGGGTGGATGTCATGCTCGACAAAGTAATTGACGATGTTGACTGCACCCATGCCGTTAATTTCTTCGCCACCGGAGAAGGCAAAATACACATCATTTTCCGGGGTATAACCCTGGGCAATCAAGTGGTTGGCGGCGGACAGAATGCCGTTCATGGTGACTTTAGTATCCAAAGATCCCCGTCCCCAAAGGACACCGTCTTCGATAATGGCTTCAAAAGGCGGCTTTTCCCAGCTGGCTTCGTCCACAGGCACCACATCGTAGTGGGCCATCATCACGGAAGGCTCTTTTTCGGACTTGCCCGGCCACCGCAGCAGCAGTGCCCGGTTGGGCAGCCGCTGGAAGGAACAGGTGTCGAATACCCGGGGATATAGGGTAGGCAGCAGGGTGATGAGCTTTTCAAATTCGGCATCATTTTCCTGTTGGGGATCTACATGGGACACGGTTTTGCACCGAATCAGTGCGGCCAGGGCATCCACAGCGGCATCTTCTGGGAAGGAGATGGGGGCATCGTCCGTTTTGGGTGGCATTTTGGGACGGAACATAGCGGTGCGGATCAAAACTACCGCCAGGAATGCGGCTACCAGGCCGCCAAGGATCCAACCAATCATTTACAGAACACCTTTCTTGTAGAGGATACGGCCTGTGCCGATGGTGAACAGGGCGGAAACCGGAACCATAATGCCCACAGTACCTTCGTTGAGGGCGGGGATGAAGATAAACAGCACCAACATCAAGACAATGGGGGCAAGAGCCAGCTTCCAGTTCTTGCTGACAAAGGCAACACCAAGACCGCCAAAGAGGGCAGGCAGGATCTGCTCAAAAGCAGGCTGCAGCACCGGAGCTTCCAAAATGGGTGTCAGGGGTACGATGCAGATAACACCGATGATAATGATGACGGTGGTGACGATGCTGGAGGTGGCGATGGCGATGGTGGAAATAATCTCGCCCTCTTCACTGTTGGCACTGACTTCGTTTTGCTCCATGGCATTTAGGGCGCAGGGAAGCTTCAGGTTGGAGATGTTGCCGGTAACGAAGCTTAAGTAAGAGCCGCCGGCACCCAGCATGGGAACATAGGTGACAGTCTCAATAGCACCTACTGCCCAATACATGGGGGCTGTGGCCACCAGACCCACCCCCAAAGCTTTCCAGTCGGGGTAGACACCGAAAATAAAAGCAACAGCAACGGGGAAAGCCAGCAGAAGGACCATAACGATCAAGTTCCAAATCCGACCGTCCCGATGGACACTGTCCAGATAACATAAATTCTTTTTCATATTACAGTTCCTCCTTTCAGCTGAGCCATGTGGTGAGGGGGATGGCGGCAGCCATACCCAGGATCAGGGAAATGGGCAAAGCATACTCGCTGAGCCATTTCAGCTTGGGTTTGCGCATAGCCAAACCGCACAGAACCATAATAACAGCGGAAACAATCATAACGCATACGGGGATCAAACCGGAGGTAGAAGAATACTGCACCACTTTGTCCACTTTTTCACCCACTTCGTTGACTTCCTTTTCGACTACGGTGACCATGCCATCGGGGCCGGCAGACCACAGTCGGGATACATCACAGAACACAAAGCCCAGGAAAGCGGAGATCATGCCGATGAACAGACCGTTGCTGAAAATGTCTGCCCATTTGGCATCCCGGTTGCTAAGCTTGGACATACCGCCCTGGAGCTTCTTGCCGATCAGCGGCACCAGCCAAATACCCAGCAGGATGGAGATGGTCATGACAAGCAGCACATTGACAAACTGCTGCGCCGTAAGGGGAATGTTGGAGCCAAGGGACTGTCCCATGGCAGAAAGGGCGTTGTTGGCGGCAACAGTTTCGTAGCTCATGGAGCCTACCACGCTGAGCCGCAGCCAGGGTAGCGCCAAACCAAGTTTTTTACTCAGGGTGATGATGCTGATAACGATAGCTACTGCAGGAGCAATGGTGAAAATGGTGGCGGTTTTGATGGTCTTACGGATCTTTTTCTGATCCATACCCAGCTGACGGCTGCGTTTCAGAGCCTTAACCAGAAAAAAGACAGACTGGGCCAAAACCACGGCAATCAAAACACCAGCCAATATGAACAGGATCGGGTGATTTACACGAAATTCCATAGAGAACACCTCCATAAAAATATAAAATAATTGTAACATACGGATGGGGATAAAACAAGCATTGCCGGGACAAAACCCCGAATTTTGGAAAGAAGAAGTCAGAAATTCCTTGTCAAAATCCCTTGCTATTTGGGCGTGGATGGAGTACAATAAACAGGTAGGATAAAAAAGGAGAGGTGCGCCCTATGGGAAACGTAGCCTTTGACAACGAGAAATATTTGCAGACCCAGTCAGAGCATATCCGGCAGCGGCTGGCTCAATTTGGCGGCAAGCTGTATTTGGAGTTTGGCGGCAAGCTGTATGACGACAATCACGCGGCAAGGGTGTTGCCCGGTTTTCAGCCGGACAGTAAGCTGCGGATGCTGCTGCAGCTGAAGGATCAGGTGGAGATGGTCATCGCCATCAATGCTGCGGACATTGAAAAGAATAAGATCCGGGGCGATCTGGGAATTACTTATGACCGGGATGTGATCCGGCTTATTGACATTTTCCGGGACTTTGGCTTGTATGTATCCAGTGTGGTGCTGACCCGGTATTGCGGCCAGGCTGCGGCCAAGGCATTCCAGGCCCGTTTGGAAGGCTTGGGACTGCGGGTATACCGGCATTATGCCATCGAGGGGTATCCCTCCAATACCGCCCATGTGGTCAGCGAAGCCGGTTTTGGCTGCAACGATTATATTGAGACCACCCGGGAATTGGTGGTGGTTACCGCCCCTGGCCCCGGTAGCGGCAAGCTGGCCACTTGCTTAAGCCAGCTGTACCATGAGTATAAACGGGGTGTCCGGGCAGGCTACGCCAAGTTTGAGACCTTCCCGGTTTGGAATCTGCCTCTGAATCATCCGGTAAACCTTGCCTATGAGGCGGCTACGGCGGATTTAAGCGATGTGAATATGTTAGACCCCTTCCACCTGGAAGCCTACGGTATTACCACCGTAAACTATAACCGGGATGTGGAAGCCTTCCCGGTGCTGGAGACCATGTTCCAGCGGATTTTGGGAACATGCCCCTACAAGTCCCCCACAGACATGGGTGTCAACATGGTGGGTAACTGTATTGTGGACGATGAGGCTGCCAAGGAAGCTTCCCAGCAGGAGATCATCCGCCGGTATTATGCCGCCCTGTGTGAACAGAAGCAGGGAAAATGCTCCGATGATGTGGTGCGGAAGCTGGAGCTGCTGATGCGGAAGGCTCAGGTGGATATTACCAGCCGCCAGGTGGTTGCCTGTGCGATGGAACTGGCAGAGAAGACGGGAAAACCTGCTGCGGCCATGGAGCTGCCTGACGGACGGATCGTCACCGGTAAGACCACCAATCTGTTGGGTGCCTCTGCGGCATTGCTCATCAATGCCCTGAAGGCTTTGGGCGGCGTGCCGGATGAACTGCATGTTATTTCTCCCAATGCCATTGATCCGATTCAGCATCTGAAGGTGGATCATTTGGGCAACCGCAATCCCCGGCTCCATACCGACGAGGTGCTCATCGCCTTGAGTATCAGCGCCGCCACCAATCCCGATGCGGAATTGGCCATGGAACAGCTGAGCAAGCTCCGCGGCTGTGAGGTCCACAGCTCTGTGATTCTCTCTGCGGTGGACGAAAAGACCTTTAAGCGGTTGGGTGTGAACCTGACTTGCGAGCCCAGATATAAGGCGTAATAGGAACAACCCCCCTGCACTTTGCAGGGGGGTTGCGTCATAAATTGGGAAGGGAAGAGCCGGTCCAGGGGCAGGTATGGAGGATCTCCCGGGTGATGGACTGAAATTCCGCAAGATCCGTAGTCTTGCGAAGCCGTTTTCCCAGCTTTTCGCAGTCCCAAAAATTGGGGAGCAGCATATTCCAGTTTTCTTTCAGCCGGAACATGGCATTCCGGGAACTGCCAAAGGCGATCAGATATTCTTCCAGCAAGGCATTCATAAAGTCTTCTAATGAAGATACCCCGGTGCCTTCCGGCATCAGCATGCCAGGGTCTCCAATCAGTCCGCGACCGATCATCACCGCCTGCACCTGGGGAAATTGCACTTGGATTTCCTGAAGCCGGGTAGTGTCAGTAATATCTCCGTTATAGACTAACGGGTTTTTGCTGTGCTGCGCGGCGTAGTGAAACATGGCAAGGTCTACATCTCCGCTGTAAAACTGCTTGCGCACCCGGGGGTGTACCGTCAGCTCCAAAATGGGGTAGCGGTTGAAAATTTCCAACAGGGCAGGAAATTCCTCGGGGTCTTCAAACCCCAGCCTGGTTTTGACGGAAATGGGCAGGGTGGTTTTGGAGAAAATTTCATTCAGGAAGGCATCCAACGCGCCTAAGTCCCGGAGCATACCGCTGCCCTTGCCCTTGGCGGTAACGGTGCCGGAAGGGCAGCCAACATTTAAGTTTACCTCTTCGTACCCCAGTTCACGGCATTTTTCTGCCGCCCACAAAAAGTCTGCGGGCACTTTGGTCAGCAGCTGCGGAACAGCCCGGAAGGGAACACTGTCAGCCGGGGGCAACTCCCGGGCTTCCCGGTTTGTCAGCTCCCGGTGGACGGTGGGGGACAGAAAGGGCATATAGTATTGGTCTACACCGGGGAAAAACCGATGGTGCAGTTTCCTGTAAATACTGTCAGTAATCCCCTCCATTGGGGCGAAATAGTAACGCATAGTTTTAAATCTCCATGATAACGGGCAGGATCATGGGATTGCGTTTGGTTTGCTTATAGAGATAGCCGGAAAGATCGTTTTTGATGGCGGATTTAATAGTCGCCCAGTCCCGGGTGCGCTTGCGTCCGCAGCGATCCAGGGCTTCCATGACTACACAGCGAAGCTCCTCCATCAGTTCTTCCGATTCTTTCACATAGATGAAGCCGCGGGTGATGATGTCCGGCCCGGTGATGACACTGCCGTCTTCCGCAGACAGGTTCACGCATACCACGATCATGCCGTCTTCTGCCAGGTGCTTCCGGTCCCGTAGCACCACGCTGCCTACATCGCCAACACCGGTGCCGTCTACGAACACCTTGCCGGCAGTCACAGCACCGCTTGCCTTACAGGTCTTGCCGGACAGCTCAAAGACCGTGCCGATCTCGCCAATGTGGATATTCCGGGGATTCATACCCATGAGCTGAGCCAGCTTGCCGTGGATCTGCAGATGCCGCTGCTCGCCGTGGACAGGAATGAAGAATTTGGGTTTGACCAGGGCGTGGATAAGCTTCAGCTCCTCCTGACAAGCGTGGCCGGAAACATGAAGGCCTTCGCTCTTTTCGTACACCACATCCGCACCCTTGCGGTACAGCTCATTGATGATCCGGGACACCGCCTTTTCATTGCCGGGGATGGCGGAGGCGGAAATGATGATCCGGTCGCCGGCGGTGATGTCGATCTGCTTGTGGGTGGAAAATGCCATCCGGTACAAAGCCGACATATTTTCGCCTTGAGAGCCAGTGGAAACGATGACCACCTTGTTTTTGGGCAGGTTTTTGATAGCACCCAACTCCACAATGGTACCGGCTTTCACCTTCAGATACCCCAGTTCCTGGGCAACCTTCAGCATATTTTCCATACTGCGTCCGGTGACAGCTACTTTACGGCCATAGCGTTGGGCGGTGGCCAGGACAGCCTGGATCCGGTGCATATTGGAAGCGAAGGTGGTAACGATGATTCGCTGGTCGCAGTTTTTGAACTGCCGATCCAGGCTTTCCGCTACCACATTTTCGCTGGGAGTATAGCCGGGACGCTCCACATTGGTGGAGTCTGCCAGCAAAGCCAGTACACCCTGGTTGCCCAGTTCGCCCAGCCGGGCCAGGTCGGTCATGCCGCCTACGGCGGTGGGATCGATCTTAAAGTCGCCGGTGAAGATCACCTTGCCCACAGGGCAGGTGATGCAGAAAGCAACGGCATCGGCAATGGAGTGGTTCACATGGATAAATTCCACGGAGAAGCAACCCGCCTTTACCACATCACCGGGCTTGTGGTTGATGAGCTTAATGGCGTCAGCCAAGCCGTGTTCTTCCAGCTTTAGCTTAATGAGGCCGTTGGTCATGGCGGTGCCGTGGATGGTACAAGGCACTTGCCGCATACAGTAGGGGATAGAACCGATATGGTCTTCGTGACCGTGGGTGATGAACATGCCACGAAGCTTTTTCTTGTTGGCAACCAGATAAGAAAAGTCGGGGATCACCAGATCCACGCCGTACATATCCTCGTCCGGGAAGCCGAGACCGCAGTCTACCACGATCATGTCTTTTCCGTATTCCAGAACGGTGATGTTTTTGCCGATCTCATCCAAACCGCCCAGGGGAATGATTTTGAGTTTTTCTGCCAAAATAGGACTCCTTTCGTTGTTGAGGCCAAAAAGGCCAAGCAAAGCAAGCAGCCACTTGCCTTTGTCCTGGCCCTGTATCGCCATTTCAAAGGAAAACGCCTGCATATTTATGAAATTTCATAGGTCAGAGCTACGCTCTGTGATACTGCCCGGGTCTGCCCACCCGGCACATCGTAGGATTATTATAACACCTTTTTGGAGAAAAGTATACAATTATTTTTCGGGAAGCTTCGACGCAGGTCGCTGGCAAAGCGCAGGCGCCTGCCGGGTCGTTTGCGAAAGCTTGCAAGCGTGACAAAGATTGCGCCAAATATTGACTTTGCCGGGGATAGTGGTACAATAATTTAACCAAGATTATGAAAAGTTTGCAGGATATTTCAAACGAGAAAGGCGGATGTACGGTGACGGATATTCGGGAATTGGTAAAGGGCATCCATGACTGCCCCTGCGGAAAAGACCACAGCTGCCCTACCGAGGCGGTAGAAATCGGCAGCGGTGTACTGGCAAAGCTGCCCCAGCTCTGTGCCGGGTATGAGAAGATCCTGCTGGTGGCGGATCAGAATACATACCGGGTAGGCGGCGAAGCAGCAGAAAAGCTGCTGGCGGAAAAACTGGAGGGCAAGGTGATCTATCAGTCTGGGGACAAACCTTTGATCCCCAACGAAGAAGCTTTGGAGACCCTGGCCGCGGCGGTTACGGATAAGACGCAGCTGATCGTGGGTGTTGGTTCCGGTGTCATCAATGACCTTTGCAAGCAGACGGCCTTTGTGAAGGATCTGCCTTACTTTATTGTGGCTACGGCGCCTTCTATGGACGGGTATACCAGCGTGGGTTCTGCGCTGATTCTCAAGGGGATGAAAGTGACCCTCACCGCAAGACCTCCCAAGGCGGTGGTAGCAGATACGAGAATTCTGAAGACTGCGCCCCTGGATATGATCCAGGCCGGTGTGGGTGACATTTTGGGAAAGCACTCCTGCTTAAACGACTGGAAGCTCGGTGCCTTGGTCCATGGGGAATATTTTTGCCAAAAGGTCTATGATCTGATCTATGAGGCAGTAAGCCGGGTACAGCAGCTTGCGGAAGCGGCAGTGGGTCGGGAAGAAGAGGCGTTGGGCGCGCTGATGGAAGCGTTGGTATCCGTTGGCTTTGAAATAAGCTTTGTGGGCAATTCCCGGCCGGCTTCCGGCAGTGAGCATCATCTGTCCCACTTCTTTGAGATCACCGGAATTTTGGACGATCAGCCCTATTTCTGCCACGGCATTGATGTAATCTATTCCGCGGTAGTTACCGCAAAGCTCCGGGAAAAGGTTCTCGCTTCTCAGCCGAAGCCTTACAGTCATGATGCAGCGGCTTGGGAAAAGGAGATCCGCAGACTCTACTCCACTTCTTCGGATGAGGTGATAAAGCTGCAGAAGAAGATGGGCTGGTATGAGGTTGACGGTTATCAGAATGTCTGCGATAAGTGGCAAAAGATTTGCCAGGTTCTTGCCGAAGCACCCACCGAGGCGCAGATGCTGGAAATGGTGAGACGTATTGGCCTGGACTACCAAGAGTTTGAAAAGCTTTATGGCAGGGAAAAGATCAAGGATGCGGTGCTGTATGCCAAGGATTTGAAGGATCGCTACACCGTGCTTTGGCTGGCCTACCAGTACTGCTAAGGAGAAAAAGAATGGATGTAAGTAAGATCAAGCTGATAGCGTTTGACTTGGACGGCACTTTGACTCAGCATAAGACGCTCCTAAGCCCGGAGCATCGGGCGGTGCTGGATGCGCTGGGCAAGAAGTATCAGCTGCTGATGCTGGGTGCAGGTATGTGCTACCGGGTATTCAATCAGATGGGTCGCTATCCTATTGATATCTATGGCAACTACGGTATGCAGCTTTCCTTGTACTGCCCGGAAAAGGAAGATATTGAGATCATTGAGAGTGTGTCCCTGCCCTGTGACCGGGAAAGCATAGAAAAGCGGGTGACCATGCTTCGGGAAAAGTATGGTTTTACGGAATTTGCCGGTGACAATGTGGAATACCATGCCTCCGGCGTGGTGACTTTCCCGATTTTGGGCACGAAAGCCAAGCAGGCGGATAAGCTGGCATTTGACCCTGACCGGAAAAAGCGCCGCGCCATCTATGAAGATGTGAAGCAGGTGTTCAGCGATTATGGGGTGTTTATCTGTGGTTCTTCCTCCTTTGATATGGTCCCCGTTCCCTACAATAAGGCCTATGCGTTGGATAAGTACTGTGCAGAACGGGGCATCCGGCATGAGGAAGTGGTCTATGTGGGGGATGACTACGGCCCTGGCGGCAACGATGAGTCTGTGTACCTGGAAGACTACAATTTCATTGAGATCGACAATTATCTGGACTTTCCTCAGCGGGTACAAGGGCTTTTGTAAGGAAAGGACGCTATGAAAAACGATTGGCCCCAGAGATGATCACCTGCAATAACCCAGATGAGGTGCTGCAGCTTCTCCGGGAACGAGGCCGCCACAAATAAGGTTAAAATACCGGAAGGGAATGCGCGTGCATTCCCTTCCGATTTTGTATCACAAGTCTGACTTGCCAATTCCCGTTTATCGGGGAGTAGGGAACGGATTTATCCGTTCCGCAAACCTTCCCCTCGGGGGGAAGGTGGATTCCAAAATGTCCAATTATGAACATTTTGGAAGACGGATGAGGGGAAAAAAAGAAAAAAACGACCCCTCATCAGTCACAAAACGGTTGCGAAGAGCCGTTTTGTGACAGCTTCCCCCCAAGGGGAAGCTTGGCGGCTGCGCCGCCGCAAGGGACGGGAAACCCGTCCCCTACAGCCCGAGAAATAGCCATTTGTTGGGAGGACAATACAAAATTGCCTGCTGCAAAAACGCAGCAGGCAATTTTTATATAGGGTTTATTCCGTTCGCAAGGCCACAACGGGATCTTTCTTGGCAGCACTGCGAGAGGGGATGATACCGGCGATCAGGGTCAGCAGCGCACTGATGATTACCAGGACGATGGCACCTCTCCAGGGGAGGATGGCTTTCAGACCGGCGATTCCGGTGAAGTGGAGCAGGATAGCATTGATGGGGATGGTCAGCAGCAACGAAACTCCGATGCCCACCAATCCCGCGCACAGACCCACAATAAGGGTTTCTGCGTTGAACATCCGGGAGACATTTCTCTTGGAAGCACCGATGGCACGGAGAATGCCGATTTCCTTGGTGCGCTCCTGGACAGAAATCAAGGTGATAACACCAATCATGATGGAAGAGACTACCAAAGAGATAGACACAAAGGCAATCAGCAGATAGCTGATACCGCTGATAATGGCGGTGATGGAGCTCATCAAAAGCGCCACATAGTCGGTGTACTCGATTTGGTCTTCTTCTGCCACACCGTTGTTGTATTCCTGGATCAAATCTGCAATCAGGTCCTTGTCTGCAAAGGTGGTGGTATACAGGTAGATGGTGGAGGGGGATTCCTTATCCACATAGCCCAACAGCTTCAGGTTTTCTTCATAGGTGGATTTAGAAACCGTGGGAGGCATATAGTTTTCGTACAGATAGGCATACTGCTCCGCAGTCAGCGGCTGAGTGCCTTCCATGCCGGACAAAGTGGCAAGTAAGCTGCCGGCCAGCTGCTCCAGGCTGAAGATGCTGAGTTGCTTTTCTACAGCGGTGGCATACTGAAGTCTGACCTGGGTGGCGGCAGCTTCCCGAACCTGGGCAAAAAGCTCTTCATCGCTCATTTCCTGGATGTAACCCATGACGGTGCTGGCATCTACGCCCATTTCCTGGGCATATTTGTCCATAATCATTTTCTCTACATCTTCCCGGGACAGCTGACCTACCTGCTGCTCAACCACCATGGCTACATACTCAGAAGAAGGCTGGCTCATGACATCCCTATAGGCGGCTGCCTGCTGCGCTGTGGTCAGGGCCAGAAGATGCTCGGTAATGGCAGCCTTGATTTCTTCCTCGGTGGGTTCTGTTTCCTCACCGGTGGCGAAGGGCAGGTTCAGCAGCACATCCTGCTTGGGGTTTGCCAGCTGCTCTTTTACCACTTCCATGTTGGCGGTGGACTCGATGGCATAGTTGGTCAGCGCCTGGGTGTAGCCGATGGCACCGGTAACCATGGTGGAGGTAGCTTCGACATTGGGACGGGCGATACCTACGATCTTCATTTCGGTGCCAATTTGAGAGCTGTTGTACAGGAAATCCATGCCGGCAGGGGTCTTGGACATATCCACATAGGTGCCGGTGATGGAATCTTTCTGATAGTATTCTGCAGGCAGCAGAAGCTTGAAGGTAATGCCGCACAGATCCTCATAAGTCCAGCTCAGCTGCGGAGCGTCTTCCTGCTTGCCTTGGGTCATATTGCTGAGGGTCTCATTCATTTCTTCAGAGGAGATCAGACCCAGGGCATAGAGCATCAAGTCGGAGATCTCGTTGTTGCTGTCTACAAACAAAATCACTTCGTTGTAAGCAGTGGGCCAACTGCCGTGGATCAGATCGTACTGATCCAGCACCTGTTCGCCAACGGAGGCACTGGTTTCACCGGGCAGCAGCTCTTGCCATACATCAAAGCTTTCGTACATGGAGCCCATGGGGGAGTTGAAGAAGGAAGAATAGTCACCGCCGAACATGGCGCCCATAGCTTCCTGCATCAAAGTCATAACATCACTTTTGATGATAACACCGTCTGTGTCCTTGGTGTAGAAGTCAAAGTCAAAATCGTAGCTGTAGATGATGGTAGCTAAATCCGAAATTCCACCGCCGCCGGCATCCAAATACTTTTTGAAGTCCTTCAGGTTGTTGGTGGAAACCTCGGCATTGAGCATGGAGTTCATCAAATCATACATGACGGTGGAGGAGTAGACTTTATCCAGGTCATGCTGCTTGTTTTCGTCCTGCTGGTTGGCCATGAGGGTCAGCATCATGGCGCTCATGTCAACAGTTTCCGCTTCAATGGTAATGGGGTAGCTGGATAGGGTGTCTTGCTGCACCTGGTCGATGTAGCTGTTGATACCGGTAGACAGAGCCAAAATCAGCGCAATGCCGATGATGCCGATAGAACCGGCAAAAGCGGTAAGCAGGGTGCGTCCCTTTTTGGTAAACAGGTTTTTCAAGGAAAGCATGAACGAGGTGGCAAAAGACATGGAGGACTTGCGCTCTTTCTTGGCAATGGCCAGTCGCTCCTTATCCAGCTCCCGATGGGCGGAAAGCTCTTCCTTGGACAGAGGCGCAGAGTCGCTGATGATTTTTCCATCCAGCATCCGAATGGTACGAGTGGCGTAGGTTTCCGCCAGATCCGGGTTGTGGGTTACCATGATGACCAAACGGTCCCGGGCCACTTCCTTCAGAATCTCCATAACCTGCACACTGGTTTCGGTATCTAATGCGCCGGTGGGTTCGTCAGCCAAAATGATGTCGGGGTTGTTCACCAACGCCCGGGCGATGGCTACACGCTGCATCTGACCGCCGGACATTTCGTTGGGCCTTTTCTTAAGCTGATCGCCCAAGCCCACAGATTCCAAGGCTTCCTTAGCCCGTCTGCGGCGTTCCTGCTTGGAAACACCGGACAGGGTCAGGGCTAGTTCCACATTTTGCAGAACCGACTGATGGGGAATCAGATTGTAATTCTGAAACACAAAACCGATGGAATGGTTTCGATAGCTGTCCCAGTCCCGGCTTTTGAAGCCCTTGGTGCTGCGGCCGTTGATCTTAAGATCTCCCTGGGTGTATTGATCCAAGCCGCCAATGATGTTCAGCATGGTGGTCTTGCCGCAGCCGGAGGGACCCAGGATCGCTACAAAATCACTTTCCCGGAATTGCAGGTCGATTCCCCGCAGAGCGTGGACAGTACCGCTTCCGGCAGGGTAATCCTTCTTGATATTTATTAGTTCTAACATAGCAATATCCTTTCCTAACGAAAAATGCGGATAATTATCTACTTTAATTTTACACCAAAAACAGGCAAATGCAATACATTTTCCGGGCAAAATAGTGAAGTTTACAAAAAATTAACCGGATATGAAAGGGGCTGGGGCTGCAGAAGACAAATTGCCATTTCTCGGTGAGTTACAAATTTTAAAAACCTTGTCATCCCGAGTATAGCGAAGCGATTTTGGATAGGATGCTTGCCGGTGGCAAGCATACCATAATTTCGCGAAGCGGAATCGAGGGATCTTTTCGCTGAAAATACCGGAAACTGTATCGAAAGTGTGTAGATTTCTCGCATCTCTTCGTTCGTTCGAAATGACAGACTTGGGAGTAAACTGCCCGATAAACGGAAATTTGAACGGTACAAAGAAGAAGTGCCGCTCATTTGAGCGGCACGCAATAATACATGCTTAGTCTTCAATATATTCAGCAATATCTTCCAATTTGCACTGAAGAATTTTGCAAAGCTGATTCAGGGTGTGACTGTTCACATTGGCGTTTTTTCTCAGGCGGTCAAGTTGTCCCTGACTTACTTGATAATCTTTGATTAATTTATATTGTGAGATGCCTTTATCTTGCATGGTCTTCCACAGGCGGTCATATACGATCATAAAAAATCTCCTTTTTTATATATCGTATAGGATTGCCAATTTGTTGACTATTGCCCATAACTGGGCCATAATTAAAGAAAAGAAAGAGGTGATGGTATGGCAGAGTTTTGCTTGGATTTCTGGAACACATTAAATGGATTTGATGATCCTCAGGAATCTTATGTTATGAGTTGGGGAATAGAACTATGCGAAGGCTGTGGAGAATGGAAGCGGGTAGTTATTCGGAAAAGAAAGCATTATTTGGTGCGGTGTTTTATAAACCGTTTGTGTAAACGCAAAAAATAAAGGTGCCGCCCAGGGGCAGCACCTTTGTTTGCAAGAGAAATTACACCATTGCAGCGGTGATGATCGCCATCTTGTAGACTTCCTCAGCATTGCAGCCGCGGCTGAGGTCGTTGATGGGAGCAGCCAGACCCTGCAGAATGGGGCCCAAAGCTTCGTAACCACCCAGACGCTGTGCAATCTTGTAGCCGATGTTGCCGGCCTCAATGGTGGGGAAGATGAAGGTGTTGGCGTAGCCGGCAACAGGGGAGCCGGGGAACTTTAGCTGACCGACCTCGGGAGCAACAGCTGCGTCGAACTGCATCTCACCGTCGATGGCCAGATCGGGAGCCATTTCCTTGGCAACCTTGGTAGCCTCGTTGGACAACTTCACGGTGCCGCCCTTGCCGGAGCCGTTGGTGGAGAAGCTCAGCATAGCAACCTTGGGGTCAATGCCAAAAACCTTAGCGGTGTTGGCGGTCTCGATAGCAACCTCAGCCAGCTTCTGAGCAGCAGTCAGAGTCACATTGCCGTCCTTATCGACGGAATCTTCGTAGCTCAGGTTGATGGCGCAGTCGCCCATAGCCAGCTTTTCTTCACCGCGAACCATGATGAAGCAGGAGGACACCAAATGGCTGCCCTTCTTGGTCTTAACGATCTGCAGAGCAGGACGGACAGTATCAGCGGTGGAGTAGGTAGCGCCGCCCAGCAGAGCGTCAGCGTAGCCCATCTTTACCAGCATGGTGCCGAAGTAGTTGCCCTTGGAGAGAGCAGCGCGGCACTCCTCAGCGGACATCTTGCCCTTACGCAGCTCCACCATCTTCTCGATCATGGCTTCCATGCCTTCGTAAGTAGCGGGGTCCAGGATCTCAACGCCTTCAATGTTGAAGCCGCCCTTGGCAGCGTTGGCCTTAACTTCCTCAACATTACCCACCAAAATGGGGGTCAGGAAACCGCCCTCTACCAAACGGGCAGTGGCTTCCAGAATACGGGCATCATGGCCCTCGGTGAATACAATCTTACGGGGATTTGCTTTCAAGGTTTCGATCATTGCATTGAACATGGGAATCATTCCTCCATATTATCGGGCGTATGCCCGTATTTTTGTAGTCTAATTATACATCATTCTTTTGACAGGTGCAACCATTTTTGGAAGTTTATTTGTTATATGGGCGTAAAAATAAACTTTTGGTTCAGTCCGTCGCAGGAAGCATAGATGGTGATGCCGCCGTCAGGCCGGTCATCCCGGGTCAGAAGGATGTTTTTGCCCTTTAGCTTTGCCCGGACATAGGCTTCCGGGTCGTCGGTTTCGATTTCTTCAAAAAAGATGTCCCGCATTTGGTTGTTGCCGCAAAGATTTTGGATTTCCCAAACCAGTTCGTATTCTTGCATAACGCATCACCTCTTTTTCAGTATAACACAGAATAATCCGGGGGACAAGTGGCGGAACTCGACAAAAAGTGGTTGCATTTCTCTAAAGGCTTTGCTATAATACCATCACCGTGCAGGGTTCGTATATCGGTAATACAACGGCTTCCCAAGCCGTGAAGGCGGGTTCGATTCCCGTACCCTGCTCCAAGAGGAAAGACCACCCAACGGGTGGTCTTTCCTCTTTGGA
>JAGBTV010000109.1 GCA_017631155.1 Oscillospiraceae bacterium
CTACACCGTAGCCGGTGTCATCGAGGAAGTTACCCTTACCGATCCGGCAATCGATGCGGCCGTCCGTCAGCAGCTGGGACTTACCTCCAAAGATACATTGTTCTCCAGCGATCTTTGGGCCATTACAGAATTTGAAATGCCAACAGAAGTCGTAGATTACAGTGATCTGCAGTGGTTCCCCTATCTGCAATCCCTTACCATTGAAGGCGGCAGTTTTTCCAGTTTAAGTGTTCTTTCTTCTCTTACCCAGCTGAACACGCTGACAATTCGGGACTGCCGTGACAGCATCGTTTCCAGCCAGGATGTCTCTGTAATCGCATCCTTACCGAATTTGCAGTATCTGACAATGTCTAACTGTCAGCTTTCCTCTTCTTCCATCGAAACACTCTCCGGTGCCAACAATTTGGTTTCCTTGGACTTGAGTAACAACAATATCCGCGACATCTCTTCCCTTTCCTTTATGGCAAAGCTCAAGGAACTGAATTTGAGTCACAATGCATTAACAAACCTTAGCTTCATCAGTGCCCTGTCGGGACTGGAGGTTCTGGATGTTTCTTACAACTCCCTGGTTTCCGTGCTTCCTCTTGCCGGATGCCCCAGCTTGAGAGATTTGAATATTTCGCAAAACTATGTGGAAACCCTTTCCGGCACAGAAGGTCTACACGCACTGCAGTACCTGTATGCAGCCAACAATAGCCTAGTGTCCGTAGATTCTCTCAGTGAATGTGTGCAAATTATTGAGCTGGATATTTCCTACAATAAACTTATAAACATCTCATCCTTGTCCGGTTTGGCTAAAATGACTTACTTTGACTTTTCAAACAACCAAATTACCGCCATTCCGGAATTTGATGATTCTGCAGCGCTGGTTTATGTGAACGGTTCCAGCAACCGGCTCAAATCCGTCGCACCCCTTTCCGGCCTGGGACATCTGACTACATTGGCTGTAGATCATAACAACATTTCCACATTAGACTCTTTGACAAAATGCCCCCTTCTTACACGGGTAGATGCCTTTGGAAACCCCATTTCTGATGTTTCCAAGCTCAAAGAGCTAAGCATTGTTGTCAATTACAATCCTGCATAATTTCGCCTTGATCTCCGGGCTACGGCCCGGAGATTTTTATTTCTCTATTTTATCTTTACTGATGCGAAAAAATGTGATATATTTAAGGCAGACTATACAGAAAGAATGGTATCACCATGGAACACAGACGAGGAAAATACAGCAGCAAAAAAGGGCCGGATATTCGATTGATCCTCATGGGTCTGATTGTCGTCTTGGCCATCTTGCTGATTGTCGTGATTTGTATTGCTGTCAAGGGCAAAAAACCGGAACCCACACAGCCCACAGAAACCACCACACAGGTGCCGGGATCCAGCAGCGATGCCACTGTCCCAAGCAGTTCCACCGCGCCGTATACCCCAGCAGGGTTGGAGGTTTTGTTCCCCCAGCAATCCCATACGGTTACTACGGAAGACACTCTTACCTTCCAGGGAACATCTGATCCTACTTTGGATTTAACCATCAACGGTCAGTTGGTCAGTCGGGATGCAGAAGGAAATTTCTCCTATACCGTTCAGCTTAGTAGCGGCAACAACACCTTTGAAATCGCTTATAACGGGGAAACGGTTGTCTACACTGCAGAATATCGGTATGTTGTGGAGTATTTCTCCCCCAGCAGTGACCAAACCTACGGCAGCGGTGCTACCGTATTCTTCGAAGTATCCGCACGCACCGGCAGTACCGTTACCGCAACATTCAACAGCACTACCATTACCCTGGCCAAAGGTGCAAATCAGTCCGGTTTCGGTGCCAGTGAGGGCTTTGCCATCTATGTAGGAGAATATACCCTGACCAACACCAACACCGCCGATCTTGACCTCGGTCAAATCACCTTCACAGCAACTTATAACGGTGTCACAGAAACCTATACATCCGGAAATATCATCTGTCAGAAGTCCGGTCAAATTCTTGCCTCAGACCCCAGCGTGACCCCCAGCACCGGTGGGTACCAGGATGTTGGCTCCGGTTACATCGGTGAAGTTATCAACTACTCTGCAGAAACCTTCTACTACTGGGACAATTACGGTTATTCCCACCCTGTCAACAACTACCTGCCGGAAGGCACTTTGGATTATGTTACTACAGATATCCTGGTCAGCGACAATGGTGAGGAAACTTTCCGCATTATGCGCTGCGGTTATCGGGTGTTTACCAAGAAAAACAATCCTCCTGCCGCAAAAACAACCGTCCTCAACTGCTATATTGGCAAACTCCCGGATCACAATGAGATCGGCTTTGTTTCCATGAAGGACGAAGGACAGTATTCCGTTATGACCCTGGATGTGCTGTGGAAAGCCCCCTTCCGCTTATTACTGGAAGCTCAGGACTACGCTAACCCCAATGGTGGTGGTGGACGCAGCTATGAAGTCAGCGCTTTCACCTCCAGCTATATAGACATCACCTTCTGCTATGCCACCGTATTTACCGGTGATTTGGTAATTCCTGCTGACAATCCTCTGTTCAGTCATGCTACATTGACCCAAAACGAAAGCGACTGTACCCTGCGGCTGCACTTTAAAGAGGCCGGTGCTTTCTACGGCTGGGATGCCAACTATAACGATAAGGGACAGCTTTGCTTCACCTTCCTGAATCCCCCCAAAGTCTCCAAGTCCGATAACGCTTACGGTGTTGACTTAACCGGCATCACCATCATGCTGGATGTGGGGCACGGCGGTGCCGACCCCGGAGCAAGCGGCTACACCTCCGGCGGTGTTCGCTATACAGAAGCCGAAAGAAACCTAAACCTTGCCCTGCTTCTGAAAGCGGAATTGGAGAAAATGGGCGCAACTGTTCTGCTCAACCGTGAAGACAGCTCTACCCGAACGGTGGATGAGCGTATTTTAATGATGCGCGGTGCCAATGTAGACCTGCTGATTGCTGTTCACCACAATTCCAACAGCAGTAACACCTCGAGAGGATTTGACAGCTTCTACTACAGTCCGTTCTCCCATGTTGTAACCCATAAGGTAAACGATGCCACCAAAGCTGCCGGTATCTATTCCTCCAGCGATGTTGGCTGGCACATCTACTACATGGGACGGCAGACCTACTGTCCTGTGGTTTTGACAGAGAACGGCTATATGTCCAACCCTGCGGATATGGATGCCATTGCCGACCAGGCAACCAATGTTAAAAAAGCCCAGGCCATCGCCCGGGGCATCGCAGATTACTACCTTCTCTTTGCTGAATAAAAGAAAGGGGTGCAGTCCAATTGGACTGCACCCCTTCTTGTTTTTTAATTATGCCAAGTAATCACAGGCTGCCAGGGCAGCAACTGCGCCATCTGCAGCAGCCGTTGTCACCTGACGGATGGTCTTTGCCCGGCAGTCACCGGCAACAAAGATACCCGGTGTTGCGGTACGGCAATCTTCCCCAGAAGCGAAGTAACCGCGGTCATTGAGCTGTGCAAACTCCGCAAAAGCATCGTTTTCCGGCACCAGACCAACGGCCAGGAAAGCACCGCTGACGGCCAAAATCTGCTCGGCTTCCGTTTCCGTATTCTTTACACGAATGCCGGTCAGCGCACCGTCAGCGCTTTCATAACCGGTAACCAGAGTGCTGAACATAACGCTGACATTCTCTTTTGTCAAAAGGGCATCAGCCAACTTTTTCTCACCGGTGAAGAATGCCAGGTTCTGTACCACAGTCACATGATTGCAGACCTCGCTGAGAAGCAGGGCTTCCTGCAGAGCAGAGTTGCCGCCGCCCACCATAGCCACATCCTGTCCGGCATAGAAAGCGCCGTCACAAACTGCACAGAAGGAAATGCCGTTGCCAACAAGCTCCTGTTCCCCTTCCAGACCCAGCATTCTGTGCTTCACACCAACTGCCAAAATCAGCGCTTTTGCCTCATAGACGCCGCCTTCTTCGGTGTAGACCCGTTTGATGTCGCCTTCTGTTTCCACCCGGACAACATTTTCCAGTTCCATTTCCGCACCCAAATTCATGGCCTGCTCCACCAACTGGTCAGCAAACTCGGTGCCGCTGATTAAAATGGTGCCGGGAATGTTTTCCACCTTGGGAGAATAGGCGATCTGACCGCCAAAGCCGTTCTTTTCGATGACCAAAACAGTCTTACCTGCCCGAAGGGCGTAGACAGCGGCAGTCAGTCCGGCAGGACCGCCGCCCACAATAATAATATCATGCATAAAGCATCCTTCTTTCTCACGGAATATAAATTGAGAGGGTGTAGGGAATGCATTTATGCATTCCGCGGCTTAGCGGAACGGATAAATCCGTTCCCTACGGCTTATAATAAATTGTCTTATGAATGGAAAAGGGAGCCGGGCTTTCGCCCGGCTCTTTTCGGTTTTTACACAGAAGCAATATACTTCTTGATCTCGGGAACGCTGTAGATTGCCTTGTGGTTCTCACCGTCGGTGATAACCAAAGTGGGCGCGCCCTTGACACCGTACTTACGGCAGTCCTCGATGTGCTCATCTGCGATCAGCTTCTCGTAGGCAATGCCGGCCTTGGACAGCAGGCCCTCTGCCACACGGCAGTTGGGGCAGGTCACCCGGGAGAACAGGATAGCCTTGGTGTTGGCAGTGGGGGCTTTCTGCTCCTGGATGACAGGTTCAGCCTTTGCCTCACAAGCCTGTACCACAGCCGCCTGAGCTTCCTTACGGAGCACAGAGCTGGAGATGTTGTAGACCTTACGATCCTTAAATTCCTGAGTCTTGCCGTCGTTCCAGTTCTGAACAGGACGGTAGTAACCGGTGATACGGCTGTAGACCTCAGCCTTCTTGCCGCAGTGGGGGCAAGTATACTGCTCGCCTACCAGGTAGCCATGGTCTGCACAGACGGAGTAAGTGGGAGACATGGTGTAGTAAGGCAGCTTGTGGTTCTCTGCGATCTTCCGCACCAATGCAGCAGCAGCTTTCCAGTCAGGCAGCTTCTCGCCCAGGAAGGCATGGAAGACAGTACCGGAAGTGTACCGGGTCTGCAGCTCGTCCTGAATCTCCAAAGCGGTGAAGATATCCTCGGTGTAGCCCACAGGCAGGTGGGAAGAGTTGGTGTAGTAAGGTGTGCCGTTCTCGTTGGCGGTGATGATCTCAGGATAGCGCTCCTTGTCGTGCTTGGCAAAGCGGTAGGTGGTGGACTCAGCAGGCGTGGCTTCCAGGTTGTACAGGTCGCCGTACAGCTCCTGATAGTCGGAAAGGCGCTCACGCATATGATCCAAAACTTCCTTAGCAAACTTCTGCGTACGCTCGTCGGTCAGGTCAGCCTTCAGCCAGGCAGCATTCAGACCAACTTCGTTCATACCGATCAGACCAATGGTGGAGAAGTGGTTGTTGAAGGTGCCGAGATACCGCTTGGTGTAGGGATACAGACCGTTCTCCAGCAGCTTGGTGATGACGGTACGCTTGGTCTTCAGGCTGCGGGCAGAGATATCCATCAGCTTGTCAAGACGGGCATAGAAGTCAGCCTCGTCCTTAGCCAGATAAGCGATCCGGGGCAGGTTGATGGTAACAACACCGATAGAACCGGTGGATTCGCCACTGCCGAAGAAGCCGCCGGACTTCTTACGCAGCTCACGAAGATCCAGACGCAGACGGCAGCACATGGAACGGACATCGGAAGGCTCCATGTCGGAGTTGATGTAGTTGGAGAAGTAGGGAGTGCCGTACTTGGCGGTCATCTCAAACAGGAGCTTGTTGTTCTCGGTCTCACTCCAGTCGAAGTTGCGGGTGATGGAGTAAGTGGGGATGGGATACTGGAAGCCGCGGCCATTGGCGTCACCTTCAATCATAATTTCGATAAACGCGCGGTTTACCATATCCATTTCCTTTTTGCAATCACCGTAGGTGAAATCCAAACGCTTACCGCCAACGATAACCTTTTCGTCCTTTAAGTCGTTGGGAACCGTCCAGTCCAAAGTGATGTTGCTAAAGGGTGCTTGCGTACCCCAACGGCTGGGGGTGTTTACGCCGTAGATGAAGGATTCGATGCATTTTTTCACCGCGTCGTAAGAAAGGTTATCTACCTTAACGAAGGGCGCAAGATAGGTATCGAATGAGCTAAACGCTTGCGCGCCCGCCCATTCGTTTTGCATAATGCCAAGGAAGTTTACCATTTGGTTGCAAAGGGTTGCAAGGTGTTTTGCGGGTGCGGAAGTAATTTTTCCGGGAACACCGCCCAAACCTTCTTCAATCAGTTGCTTTAAGGACCAACCTGCGCAATACCCGGTAAGCATGGAAAGGCC
>JAGBTV010000110.1 GCA_017631155.1 Oscillospiraceae bacterium
ATTTGGCCCGGTGGTGCAGTCGGTTAGCACGCCAGCCTGTCACGCTGGAGGTCGACGGTTCGAGTCCGTTCCGGGTCGCCATATAAAGCATCTGAGCAGAGCTTAATGCTCTGCTCAACATGCCTCTGTAGCTCAGTAGGTAGAGCAGCGGACTGAAAATCCGCGTGTCGTTGGTTCGATTCCGACCGGAGGCACCACGGTTCCCTTTGGGAACCATAGATGCGGGTGTAGCTCATCCGGTAGAGCGCCACCTTGCCAAGGTGGAGGTAGCGAGTTCGAGCCTCGTCACCCGCTCCAAACAGATAAGGAACGCATTGCGTTCCTTATTTCATATGGTACCGTGGCCAAGTGGTAAGGCAAGAGTCTGCAAAACTCTCATTCCCCAGTTCAAATCTGGGCGGTACCTCCATAAAGAGAGCAAGTCGAAAGACTTGCTCTCTTTTCATGCTTTAATGGTTATTCACGATTCTGATTAATAAAGGCACATAAAACAATGACTATGCAATTAAAATCAATCCACTCGATTGCAATTATGTCCGCAATGTATTATAATACATCAAAACGCAGAAGGGAGCGCAATTGATGGAACCACTTCGTTTTGGAATATTGAGCACATCTTCCATAGCACCCCGGTTTATTGCTGCAGTCCGGGCTGCGAAAGCAGGGGAGCTTGTGGCGATTTCCTCCCGTTCCTTGGAGAAAGCTCAGGAAAAGGCGCACTTGTGGCAGATACCGGCAGCCTATGGCGATCACAATGAATTGCTGGCAGACGAACGGATCAATATTGTTTACATTTCTCCTGTGAATGCGCAGCATTATCGGTGGGCGAAGGCCGCATTGGAGCATGGTAAGCATGTGATCTGTGAAAAGCCCTGTACCACAAAGGCAGAGCACACCAAAGTGCTGTTTGCCCTTGCGGCAAAAAAGGGCCTGTTTTTGATGGAGGCGGAGAAAATGCTGTTCCTTCCGGCGTTGCTGGAGGTAAGCCGCCGGATCGAAAACGGAGATCTGGGTCAGATCCACATGGTAGAAATGAGCCACAGTTTTTCTGCGGCTTATAATACATGGATGTTTGATGCCTCAGCCGGCGGAGGGCCGCTGCTTTCCAGCGGGATCTATGCTGTGCAGCTTTTGATTTGGCTTTTTGGGGAAATCAAACACATCCGCAGTGAAAGAAGCGCCAACGAATCGGGGGTCGAATGGCAGTACATACTTTCCGGAGAAATGGAGAACGGCATTCTGTTCTCAGCAAAAAACAGCACACAGGCTATTTTGGATAACACTGCCAGAATCTATGGTACCAAAGGATGGGTGGAGATTCCGGAATACTGGAAAGCCCGCAAGGCGGTATTTCATTTCCCGGGAAAACCGGAGGAAGTTGCTGAATACCCCTGCGAACATGAATTGGTTTACGAGGTCGAACATATTTTGAAATGTTTTGAGCAGGGGCGTTTGACAAGTCCTGTGGTAACGGAGCAGATTTCTGTTGCAGGAATTACCGCTTTGGAGAAGATTAAGGAGCAGTGGTGAGAAGAATGAGTATTTACTTGGATTTGTTTTTAACCTTTGCCAAGGTCGGCGTTATGACCTTTGGCGGCGGTTATGCTATGCTGCCGATTTTGCAGCGGGAAGTAGTGGAGAATAAGAAATGGGCTGCCGAGGAGGAGCTGATGGATTATTTTGCCATTGGTCAGTGTACTCCCGGTGTGATCGCGGTCAATACCGCAACGTTTATCGGACATAAGTACAAGGGCATTTGGGGTGCGATCACAGCAACGGTAGGCGTTGTATTTCCGTCGCTGCTGATCGTCTCGGCACTTGCAGGTGTGATCGAAGCGTTTTCTCACCTTATATGGGTGCAAAATGCCTTTGGTGGTATCCGGGTCTGTGTGTGCGTTCTGATCTGTAATGCCGTTGTAAAGCTCTTTAAGAAGGCTGTTATCGATAAGGTAACGCTGGCGATTTTTTTAATTGTGGCATTGGGAAGCTATTTTACTTCCCTGAGTCCCGTTATATTTGTCCTTCTTGCCGGTGCCGCCGGTATTGCCATCCAGATGGTAGGAGGGAAAAAGAAATGATGCTTTATCTGCGCTTATTTTATGAGTTTTTCAAAACCGGTCTGTTTGCGGTAGGCGGCGGCATGGCGACCATACCGTTTCTTTATGAAATCGCAGACAGCACCGGCTGGTTCAGTTATGACGATCTGGCCAATATGGTGGCAGTGGGTGAGTCTACGCCCGGCCCCATTGGTGTCAATATGGCTACTTATGTAGGATTCGTTACGGGAATGAACGATTCCGGCGTCCTTGGTGCGATCCTTGGTGCCGTTACGGCAACACTGGGATTGATCACACCGTCTGTGATCATCATTCTGATCATTGCTGCCGTTCTGAGCAGCTTTCGTAATAATCCGTTGGTAGAGCGGGCATTTTACGGTTTGCGTCCTGCATCCACCGGTTTGATTGCCGCAGCCGGCATTGGCGTTGTGATTTCCAATCTGTTTTATACTTCTAACGGATTTACCCTTGCGGCTGTGAACTGGAAGGGGTGGATCCTTGCGGTGGTTATCTGGCTGCTGTCAAATAAGGTAAAGTGGACGAAAAAACTGCATCCGATTGTGTTTATCGGCATCTCCGCCCTTGCGGGAATTTTGTTCTCGATGGGGTGATATACGATTTCGCACTTGCAGTAAAACGAAATAAGAGGAAACTGGACGCCTATATTAACTGCAAAAAATAAGTAAACGCCGCCGGAATATCCGGCGGCGTTCGCTATTATCTTTCGGATTGCTCCTGGGTTTCCTCGGTAGAAATCTGTTCCAGATATTGCGCAGCATCATCCGGAACATCGTCCAGATTGTCGCTGCCAACATCTACCACCTTGGGCTGACGCTTAAAGAGAATGTCGTAGATCACAGGTACGATGATCAAAGTCATAATGGTTCCATAGATCATACCGCCGATGATAACGATGGACATACCGCCGCCAAGCTGACCTGCCATATCATCGCTGAATACCAGCTGGAACATGGCAAGGATTGTGGTCAGTGCGGTCATGAGGATCGGACGCATACGGGTTTTGCCTGTGGCGATCAGCGCGCTGCGGCGGTCCAAACCACCGATCCGTAGCTGATTGACGTAGTCAACAAACACGATGCCGTTATTGACAATGGTACCCATCAGCACGGCAAAGCCCATGA
>JAGBTV010000111.1 GCA_017631155.1 Oscillospiraceae bacterium
ATCCCAGGGGAATTCATCGTCAGAGCAGCCCTTGGGCATGCCGTTGTAGCCGGTGGAGATGATGATATTATCCTGAGAAACGATACAGGCGCCTACCTGGGTGCTGGGGTCCTTGCTGCGCTTGGCAGCCAGCATGGCAATGCCCATAAAGTATTCGTCCCAGTTGATATAGTCGGTGCGTTTCATAGCGTACCTCCAAGTGTTTTTCTTTAGGATACCATAATGGATAAAGGTATGTCAATGGGAAAGTCAAATTGCCATTTTTCGGGGAGTTGCGTAATCCTTGTAGGGAATGCATTTATGCATTCCGCCAACTTAGGAAAAGCATCGGCGGAAGGTCTAAATCCGTTCCCTACAACCCGATAAACGGGAATTGGCAAAAACACCGATACCCGCGGGTATCGGTGTTTTCTTTAGTCAAACAAATCTTTAATAGAATCAAAGAACTTTTTCCGCTTGGGAGATGCCTCCAGCGTGCCGTCCAGCTGACGCAGCAGTTCTTTCTGCTCCTTGGTCAGCTTTGTGGGAGTCTCCACTACAACGGTAAACTTTTGGTCGCCACGGCGGCGGGGATTGTTGATGGTGGGGATGCCCTTATCCCGGAGGGTAAATACTGTGCCAGTCTGGGTGCCTTCGGGCAGGTCGAATTCTACCTTGCCGTCCAGCGTGGGAACTTGGATCTTGGTGCCCAGGGCTGCCTGGGTGAAGGAAATAGGTACTTCGCACAAAACCGTATAGTCCCGGCGGGTGAAGATGGGATGCCGGCGAATGCCGATCTCTACCAGCAAATCACCGCTGGGGCCGCCGTTTGTGCCGACACAGCCTTCGCCCCGGACACGGACGCTCTGACCGTGATCCACACCGGCAGGGATCTTGACTTTGATTTTTTGGGTTCTGCGAACCTGACCCTTACCCCGGCAGGTGGTGCAGGGAGTCTTGATGATCTTACCCCGGCCGCTGCACTGGGGACACACGGTGGTGGACTGCATTTGCATACCCATGAAATTTTGGGTGGTACGTACCTGGCCTGCGCCGCGGCAATAGGAGCAGGTTTCCACAGAGCCATCGGCAGAGCCGGTGCCGGAACAAGCGCTGCAGTTTTCGATCCGCTGGGCACCCACTTCCTTTTCACAGCCGAAGGCGGCTTCCTCAAAGGTCAGCTCCAGCCGGGCGCCTACATTTTCGCCCCGGCGAGGTGCGTTGGGATTGCTCCGGGTGCTGCCGCCACCGAAGAAAGAGCCGAAAATGTCGCCCAAGTCGCCAAAACCGCCAAAGCCACCGAATCCGCCGCCGTAGCCACCCTGGCCTGCACCGTAATTGGGGTCTACACCGGCGAAGCCAAACTGGTCGTAACGGCTGCGCTTTTCGTCATCGGAAAGAACCTCGTAGGCTTCTGCAGCTTCCTTAAACTTCTCTTCCGCTTCCTTATTGTCGGGATTGCGGTCGGGATGGTATTTCAGAGCCTGCTTTCGGTAGGCTTTCTTTATTTCCTCGGCACTGGCACCCTTTTGGACACCCAGCACCTCATAATAATCGCGTTTGTTTTCTGCCATAGTTTCACCTCAATTTTGCGGCTTTGCCGCTTTCCCTTCCCCCGGGGGGAAGGTGGGCCGCTGTAAAGCGGCTCGGAAGAGGAATGCGGGCAGAAAGGTTATTCTTTCTGAGCAGTCTGTTCTTCCGTAGCTTGATAAATTGACTCACACACAGCCCGAAAGTTGTGTATGACATCTAAATTTGAAAATCGGATAACTTTTAACCCCAAAGATTCCAAATACGCCGTTCGTTTTTGATCGTATTCCATTTCTTCGGGCGTATAATGCTGAGAACCATCCAGCTCTACAACCAGCTTTGCCTGGTGGCAATAAAAATCAACAATGTAATTTCCAATTACATATTGTCTTCGAAAACGAAGAGGATAGCGACATAAAAACTGATACCAAAGATGCGCTTCTTCCTTTGTCATATTTTTTCGAAGGGTTTGCGCTCTTCTTGTTTGTTTCTTACTTCGTTCCATAATATTACACACAGAAGGTTCAATTGTTTTTGTGTATCGGCAGTTAATTTCCCCGCATTCCTCTTCCGCCCCTTCGGGGCACCTTCCCCCCGGGGGAAGGGAAAGCGCCTTCGGCGCAGAATACACCAACAAGGGGCGGAAGCTCCGCCCCTTTGGTTACGTGTTAGTCAACAGTCTCGTAATCAGCGTCTACCACGCCGTCATCGCCGGGCTGACCCTGAGGATTTGCCTGCTGGTACAGCTTCTCGCTGACCTTGTAGAAGGCCTGCTGAACAGCCTCAGTAGCAGCCTTGATGGCGGCAAGGTCCGAGCCCTTGTTGACTTCCTTCAGGTTGTCAACGGCAGCCTGGATCTCAGCCTTTTCGCTGTCGGAGATCTTGTCGCCCAGCTCGCTGAGAGTCTTTTCGGTCTGATAGACGGTCTGGTCGGCAGCGTTGTGGGTATCCACTTCTTCCTTCTTGGCCTTATCTTCAGCAGCGAACTGCTCGGCTTCCTTCACAGCCTTGTCGATGTCTTCCTGAGAAAGGTTGGTGGAAGCGGTGATGGAGATGTTTTGCTCCTTGCCGGTACCCAGGTCCTTCGCGGAAACATTGACGATACCGTTGGCATCGATGTCAAAGGTGACTTCGATCTGCGGTACGCCACGGGGAGCCGGAGCAATGCCGGAAAGCTGGAAGCGGCCCAAAGTCTTATTGTAAGCAGCCATCTCGCGCTCGCCCTGGAGGACATGAACCTCAACGGAGGTCTGACCGTCAGCAGCGGTAGAGAAGATCTGGCTCTTCTTGGTGGGAATGGTGGTGTTGCGGTCAATGAGTCTGGTGAACACGCCGCCCATGGTCTCGATACCCAGGGACAGGGGGGTTACATCCAGCAGCAGGATGTCCTGCACATCGCCGGTGAGCACGCCGCCCTGGATGGCAGCGCCCAGAGCCACACACTCGTCGGGGTTGATGCCCTTGAAGCCTTCCTTGCCGGTGAGCTTCTTAACAGCTTCCTGAACGGCAGGGATACGGGTAGAGCCGCCAACCAGCAGAACCTTGGTCAGATCGCTGGGCTTCAAACCGGCATCGGACATAGCCTGGTTCACAGGCTTCAGAGTCCGCTCCACCAGATCGGCAGTCAGCTCGTTGAACTTTGCCCGGGTCAGATCCACATCCAGGTGTTTGGGACCCTCGGCATTGGCGGTGATATAAGGCAGGTTGATGGCGGTGGTGGTAACACCGGACAGCTCGATCTTCGCCTTTTCAGCAGCTTCCTTCAGACGCTGCATAGCGGCCTTGTCATTAGACAGGTCGATACCCTCGGCCTTCTTGAACTCGGCAACCAGGTAATCCATAATCCGCTGGTCGAAGTCGTCACCGCCCAGACGGGTGTCACCGGCAGTAGCCTTAACTTCCACCAGACCGTCACCGATCTCCAGGATGGAAACGTCGAAGGTGCCGCAGCACAGGTCGTAGACCATGATGGTCTGCTCGCCTTCCTTGTCCAGACCGTAAGCCAAAGCGGCTGCGGTGGGCTCGTTGACGATACGCTTGACTTCCAGACCTGCGATCTTACCGGCATCCTTGGTAGCCTGCCGCTGAGAGTCGGAGAAGTAAGCGGGAACGGTGATAACAGCTTCGGTAACGGTAGTGCCCAAATAGCTTTCTGCATCAGCCTTCAGCTTCTGCAGCACCATGGCGCTGATCTCCTGGGGGGTGTAGCCCTTGCCGTCGATGTCTACCTTGTAGTTTTCGCCCATGTGGCGCTTGATGGAAGCGATGGTGCGGCCGGCGTTGGTAACAGCCTGGCGCTTAGCCACCTGACCTACCATACGCTCGCCGGTCTTGCTGAAAGCAACCACAGAGGGCGTGGTTCTGCCGCCCTCGGCGTTGGCGATGACAACAGGCTCGCCGCCTTCCAAAACAGCAACACAAGAGTTGGTTGTACCCAAGTCGATACCAATAATTTTACCCATAATAAATTTCCTCCTATATAAAAGTTAAATTGTTTACAAGATTAGTTTGCCACTTGCACCATGGCGAAGCGGACGACCTTATCGCCCAGCTTGAAGCCTTGCTGGAACACCTGGCTGATGACATTTTCTCCAAGACTTTCGTCGTCGGTGTGCATCACCGCGTTGTGCAGGTTGGGGTCAAATTCTTCACCCACCTGACCGAAGATCTCCACGCCCAAGCCATTCAGGATTTTCACCAGTTCGTTCATGGTCATTTCCACACCCTTTTTAAAGGCGGCATCGGCAGTTTCCTGGTTCAGGGCCCGCTGCAGGTTGTCGTACACCGGCAGGAGCTTTTCCACGGCATCGGATTTGCCGTTTTGATAGCTTTGTTCCTTTTCCTTGGCGGTGCGCTTGCGGAAATTGTCATATTCCGCAGCCAGCCGCAGGTGTGCCTCCCGTTCCGTATTGTACTTTTCCTCAAAGGGATTGACTTCGGGAGTTTCCGGGGTTTCGGTTACCTCAGTTTCCTCCACGGGAGTATCTTTCTTCTTCTTAGCCACGGTTTGGCCTCCTTATTCTTGTTCTTTGGGTTCAGCCAACTGGGGCTGTTCCGGCTTGGCAAACATTTTGCTGAGACTTTCGGCAAAATAGCTCAGCCGGGCGGTGACTTTGGCGTAATCCATCCGGGTGGGACCCACCACACCAATCATGCCCTGCAGGCCGTCACCAATGTCAAATTTGGTCATGACCACGGAGGTGTCTTTCAGCTCCTGGGCCACATTTTCCGGGCCTACCAAAACCTTGGTGCCGTTTGCGTTCTGCATCACGGCCGGGAGATTGCTGAGGGCTTCCTCATCCAGGGTGGTAAGCATTTTCTGCGCCTTGTCGATATTGCGGTACTCCGGCTGCTGCAGCAGTCTTGCCTGACCGGCCACCGCCATATTGGTACTGCCGCTGCGGTTCAGGGTCTCGGTGGTGAAGTCGATAATCACCGGCACCAAAGAGGCGGCAGATTCTGCAGAGTTCATAATCCGTTCCAACAGCTCTCCGGTGATCTCTCCGGGTTCCAGGCCGGTTACGGTGGCATTCAGCACAGCGCCCAGCAGCTTCAAGTCGCTTTCGGTGATGTGCAGAGGCAGTTTAATCAGCTTGTTAACTACCTCGTCGGTAGACAGCAGAAGCACCAAAATGAAGCTGCCGCTGCCGGCCAGGATCAGATCAAACCGCTTTACCGTGGTGCCGCCCCGACGGGAGGCTACGGAAATGGCAGGAAGATCGGTTGCCTGGGAAACCAGCTTGGCCACCTTTTCCATCATTTTGTCCACACGCTGCATCTTTTCCTCGATAGCTGTGTTGATGGAGTGGGCCTCGTCGATGCTCAGGCGGTAGTCCGCCATCAGCTCATCCACATACAGCCGATAACCGGCAGCGGAGGGGATCCGCCCGGCGCTGGTGTGGGGCTGCTCCAAATATCCGAGGGTTGTCAGATCCGCCATCTCGTTGCGGATGGTGGCGGAGGAGTAGTTCATATCGGGAAGCTCTGCGATGGCCTTGGAGCCGACAGGCTCGGCAGTGCGGATATACAGGTCTACAATGCTGCGCAAAACCTTCTTTTTGCGTTCGGTCAATTCCATAGCGGCCTCCTTTCTTAGCACTCGACATGTTTGAGTGCTAAGCACACTATACACTAGAGTGCTAAAAAAGTCAAGGGGGTGGCATATAAATTATTTTTGAACAATCTATGGAATTTATGCAACGGACGGATTTCTCAGGATTTCTCCACACAGATGTGGTATTTTAAGTGTACCAATTCCCGTTTATCGGGGAGTAGGGAACGGATTTATCCGTTCCTCTGCGGCGCAGCCGCCAAGGCCTTCCCCTTTGGGGAAGGTGGCAAAAACCGGCGCTTTTAGCCGGTTTTTGACGGAAGAGGTTAGAACCTCTCCCACCGCAAGCGGTCC
>JAGBTV010000112.1 GCA_017631155.1 Oscillospiraceae bacterium
AAAAAGCCGATTTTTGACTGGGGGAGTAAAATAAATGACGAACTCCCTCAGTCAAATTGCCTAATATCGGCAATTTGACAGCTCCCTCAAAACGAGGGAGCCGAGGGCGGCTGCGCCGCCAAGTTCTACCCAACTGCCCGAGAAATGGCAAATTGGTGGGTGGGGGGTTGGTTGACAGGAAGGGGTTCTGTTGGTAAAATAAATCCAATACAATTTTGAGAAGGGAGGCGGTGGAATGACAAAGCTGCTGCTGGCGTTATTTGTGAAGAATTACCCCGACGGGAAGAATCCCCAGGTGCGAAGCGCCATTGGGATTATGGCCGGCATCACAGGCATTTGTTGTAATGTGCTGCTGTTTGTGGGCAAGCTGATCTGCGGTCTGATCGCAGGCTCCGTGTCCATCATTGCCGATGCCGCCAACAACCTTTCTGACGCGGCTTCCTCCGGCATTACCTTTTTGGGGTTCCGACTGGCCCGGCGGCCTGCGGATGCCGATCATCCTTACGGTCATGCCCGGTATGAATATCTGTCTGCCCTGGTGGTGTCCATGGTCATTTTGCTGTTGGGCGCAGAGCTGACAAGAAGCGCGGTGGGCAAGATCTTCCATCCCCAGGCACCGACCTTTTCCTGGCTGACGGTGGGGATCTTGGTGGCTTCCATTGCCGTAAAGCTGTGGCTGTGGCGGTTTTACACCGCTTTGAGTCGCAGAATTGGCTCCGGGGTACTGGCGGCCTCCGGCATCGACAGCCGCAACGACTGCATCGCGACTTTGGGCGTTTTGGCAGGCTTTTTGGCAGAACGGATCTTTACCTTCCCGGTGGATGGCTGGATCGGTTTGGCGGTTGCCCTGTTTATCCTTTGGTCCGGCATCGGCATTGCCCGGCAGACCGTTTCTTCCCTGCTGGGACAGCGGGCAGATCCGGAGCTGACGGAAAAAATCAGCCGCTTGGTATTGTCCCATGAGAAGATTTTGGGCATCCATGACCTGCTGGTTCACGATTACGGCCCGGGTCAGTGCTTTGCTTCCTTGCACGCAGAGCTTAGCGCCCAGGAAGACCCGTTGACATGCCATGACATCATTGACGATATTGAGTGCGATGCCCTCCATGAGCTGAATGTCCATCTGGTGATCCATTACGACCCGGTGGAGGTCAATGACGAAGAACGAAACCAAATGCAGGCGCAGGTGGAGGAAATTGTACAAAAAATCCACCCGGGACTGTCGGTTCACGATTTTCGCATCGTCCGGGGTGCCAAGCAGACCAAGCTGGTATTCGACCTGGCGGTGCCCTATGGAGTGCGCCGCAGTCACCGGCAATGGAAAGAAGATATTGACGAAAAATTGCAGGAAAAAGGGATTTCTTATGGTACGGTCATCCGTTTTGATGGAAAATAGGCATTTTCTATTGACATTCGCAATCCAATCCATTAAAATGACTAGGTGTAGTTTTGCATTTTTGCTTGAGGTGAGGCTATGCGTTTCACAGAACTGATCCGGCGGCTGGAATGCTGTCCCATTATTGCGGCTGTCCGGGAAAACAAGTGGGAAAGTGCGCTGGCAAGTCCTGCTACCGTGATTTTTGACCTGGAAGCCAGCTTGCTCACAGTAAAGACCCATGTGGCCCAGGCCCATGCTGCCGATAAAGCGCTGTTTGTCCATGTGGATTTGGCAGAGGGCATCGGCAAGGACAAGGTGGGCATCCGGTATCTGGCAGAAGCCGGTGTGGATGGTATCATCAGCACCCGTGCCCAGATCATCCGTATGGCCAAAGAACAGGGGCTGCTGACAGTCCAGCGGTTCTTCGCCCTGGATTCGCAGGGAATGGGCAGCATTCAGGAAATGCTCCGCAGCACCAATCCCCATCTGATGGAGATTATGCCCGGTGTTATCGGCAAAGCCATCAAGCAGTTTTCTGCCGGCACCATCCCGGTCATCGCCGGGGGACTTATCGAAACAAAACAAGAGGTTACCGCAGCGTTAGGCAACGGCGCCACCGCCATTTCCACCGGCAGACAGGAACTTTGGGAACTATAATGGAATATTTGCCGTTAGAGATTAAGAGAAACGGAAAGCAAGGACGCTTAAAAAGCGCCCCCGCTTCGCGTTTCTCTTTTTTTATTTAATAGTAACCGCTTGAAAAATCGTCTGCGGATATTGGCGGATCTTTTGCCCCAACTTTTCAGTTCAAAAAACTCGAAATACATACAGTATTCCTTCGTTTTCTGAACGTTAATTTGAGACAAAATTTCTCGCCACTATCTCTTGCCGATTTGTTTCAAACGGTTACGAAAGCCGATTTTTTCAAATAGTTATGAACAAAAGAAAGGGGTTTTGTTATGATTTACGATGTGATTATCGTTGGCGCCGGTGTCATCGGTGCCATGGCAGCCCGGGAGCTGAGTAAATATCAGCTGAAGGTCTGCCTGCTGGAAAAGGAAAACGATGTGGCTTGCGGCGCTTCCAAGGCCAACAGCGGCATCATCCACGGCGGTTATGACCCGGAGCCGGGTACGCTGAAAGCAAAGATGAATACCGAAGGTATCGAGCTGTTGTACGAAGCAGCCAAGGAGCTTCATGTTCCCCATAAAAACAATGGGTCTTTGGTGCTGGCTTTCAGCGAGAAAGAGGACGAGACCGTCCGGGCTCTGTATGAAAGAAGCCTGATTAACGGCATTGCCGGGCTGTCTGTAATCTCCGGTGACCGGGCAAGAGAGCTCGAGCCCAATCTGTCTGACAAGGTCACCAGCGCCCTGCTGGTTCCCAACGCAGGCATTATCTGCCCCTATGCTCTGACCATTGCGGCCGTGGGCAATGCCATGGACAACGGCGTGGAGCTGAAGCGGAATTTTGCTGTGGCAGCCATCGAAAAGGCGGCCCAGGGTTATACCGTGTCTTCTGCAGACGGTCAGTCTGTCACCGGTAAGTTTGTGCTGAACTGCGCCGGCGGCTACTCCGACAAGGTGGCGGCTATGGTGGGTGACGACGGCTACACCATCGTACCCCGTGCCGGTGAATATCTGCTGCTGGACAAGACCGAGGGCAGCCGGGTCAGCTACACCATTTTCCAGGTGCCTTCCGAAGAGGGTAAGGGTATCCTGGTTTCTCCCACAGCTGACGGCAACCTGCTGACCGGTCCTACCGCTGCCAAGGTAGCCACCCCGGACAGCCGCGAAATCACCGCCGAGGGTATTGAGCAGGTGCAGCGGCTGGCTGCCAAGAGCGTGCCTTCTGTGAATTTCCGTCAGGTTATTACATCCTTTACCGGTGTCCGTTCTTCCGGCACCACCGGCGACTTTATCATGGAGCCTTCCAAGAAAGCCCCCGGCGTGGTACATCTGGTGGCCATCGAGTCTCCGGGCCTGACCTGCTGCGTGGCCATTGCCCGGTATGCCGTAGAGCTGCTCCAGGGTCAGGGCCTTTCCCTGGAAGCCAAGGCTGCCTGGGACGGCACGCGGGAGGATACCCATGCCTTCCGGGATATGTCTGACGAAGAAAAGGATGCCTTTATTCAGAAAAATCCCGACTACGGCAGAATCGTCTGCCGCTGTGAGCAGATCAGCGAGGGTGAGATTCGGGATGCCATCCGCCGCAATCCCCAGGCAAGAGATATGGACGGCGTGAAGCGCCGCACCCGTTCCGGCATGGGTCGCTGCCAGGGCGGCTTCTGCGGCCCCTATGTGATGCGGCTCATTGCGGAAGAGCTGGGAATTCCCATGGAACAAGTGACCAAAAACGGCGGCGACAGCCGGATGGTGACAGAAAGGATCGGTGAGTGACATGAAAAAGCATGCCATTGTGATCGTTGGCGGCGGCCCTGCCGGTATGGCAGCGGCGGTAGCAGCCTATGACCGGGGTGTGACCGATGTGGTGATTTTGGATCGGGAGCCTCGTTTGGGCGGTATTTTGCAGCAGTGCATCCACAACGGCTTCGGCCTGCACAAGCTGGGTCGGGAGCTGACCGGCCCTGAGTATGCCGATGTCTACGCCCAGCAGGTGGCGGAAAGAAACATTCCCGTATTTTACGAGACCATGGTCACTTCCGTTTCCCCCGACCGGGTGGTAACTGCCCGGAATCGGGAGGGTATTTTGAAGATCCAGGCTGAGGCTGTGATTTTGGCCATGGGCTGCCGGGAGCGGAGCCGTGGCGCGCTGAATATCTGCGGCACCCGTCCTGCCGGTATCTACAGTGCCGGTACTGCCCAGAAGCTCATCAACTGCGATGGCTACATGGTGGGCAAGCGGGTGGTCATCCTGGGCTCCGGTGATATCGGCCTGATTATGGCCCGCCGTATGAGCCTGGAAGGGGCAAAAGTCGAGGCTGTCTGCGAGCTGATGAGCTACAGCGGCGGTCTGACCCGGAACATTGTTCAGTGTTTGGAAGATTTCGGCATCCCCCTGTACTTAAGCACCACCGTGGTGCAGATCCACGGCCAAAAGCGGCTGGAGGGTGTTACCGTTGCCCAGGTGGACGAGAATCGCCGTCCCATCGAAGGCACCAGCAGATTCATTCCCTGTGATACATTGCTCCTGTCTGTGGGTCTGATCCCCGAAAACGAGCTGACCCAGGTCTGCGGCATCCCCATGGACCCCGTTACCGGCGGCGCTATGGTAGACGAACGGTGCATGACCAAGGTCAGCGGCATCTTCGCCTGCGGCAATGTGCTCCATGTCCACGACTTGGTGGACTATGTTTCCGACGAAGCCGAGCGGGCCGGCAAGGGCGCGGCGGACTTTGTCCGGGAAGGCAAGGCATCGGAAGGTGCGTATCTGCAGACGAAGGCTGGCAAGGGCGTTCGCTATGTGGTGCCCCAGCAGCTGCGGAAAGACACCGGCGATGTGGATCTGTTTATGCGTGTTACCCAGCCCTTCGGCAAGGTGAAATTCACCGTCACCGCCGGAGATAAGGTGCTGGCGGTGGCCAAGCGGCTGAAGGCCGCCCCCGGTGAGATGGAGCGCATCACCCTGAAGCAGGCACTGCTGCAGGATGCAGAAGGCACTGTGACTGTGGAACTGGAGGAGCTTTGATATGGAAAGAAAGATTACCTGCATTATTTGCCCCCGGGGCTGCCCCATGACCGCTGTGATCGAAGGGGATTCCGTTAAGGTCAGCGGCCATTCCTGCCCCAAGGGTGAGGAATATGCCATTAACGAATGCACCAACCCTGTCCGGACTGTCACGGCTACCGTCCGGGTGGACAACCGCCGGGATGTGATGGTGTCCGTGAAGACCGAGAACCCGGTACCCAAGGGCAGCATGGCAGATGTGATGGCCCAGCTGCGGAAAATCACCGTTCAGGCTCCCATCCACATTGGCGATGTGGTGCTGGAGGATGTTTTCGGCACCAAGATCGTGGCAACAAAAGAGATTCTGTAATAGCAAGGCAAAAAAGCAAGGACACCCCGATGGGGTGTCCTTTTGCATATTTACTGTACGGCCGCTTTGGGGCGGATGTCGAATTTCCAAATGCCGATGAGGATGGAGCAAAGGGACAGGGTATCTCCGATGACGGCTTCCCAGCCACCTACGGAGATGTTGTAAATCACCCACAAAATACAGGACGGCAGGGTGATGAAACGCAAAAGTGTTTCCTTTTTCATGCCGTAGGATACGGTGGAGATCACCTTGGCGCAAACCGGCAGCAGAGATAACCAGCCGGCCCAGGTGATGGCACCCAGGGCGATCATAAAGCCGGAGAACAGGATAATCACCGGCAGGGTGGACTTTTTCATGTCCACCAGCTTGTAAAACAGATAATTCCGGCCACCGGAAATGAGATCCAAACAGGCACCGGTGTAGGCTGTGGGGCCTATGAGAAAATATTGGGTGGCGAACAGAAGCTCCGAGACCATTTTACAAAGGACGATATGCTTATGACGCTTAAATTGGAAGGGGATAATACAAAAAATCAGCGCGGCAATGCCGAGAGTACGAATCAAGATAGGCATAGTATCCTCCGGGGAAATTAGAAATCAAAATTCCGTTTGTTGGGCAGCCGATGGCTGCAAATTGACAATTGAAAATTGACAATGGACAATGAAGGAGTCGCCAAAGGCGACATTTTAAAAATCATTTCCGAAGGAAATACCACAATTGTCAATTATCCATTATCAATTGTCAATTCGTGCGTCAGCACGCAAAATGGCAATTGGTTGGTCAGTCTGCTGTGGTGCTTTTGCGGACCACCAGGGTGGTAGGCAGGACTTTTCGCACCGGGAAATCGGAAGTGTCCCCAAAGATGCGCCGCAGGAGCAAGGACACCAAAGCTTCTCCAAAGGCGGCCTTTCCTGCGCTGACGGAGGTCAGGGGCAGGGGCAAAGCCAGCCGGGACTGGATATCGTCAAAGCCAACCAGCTTCACAGCACCGTTGGGAAGTCCCATTTCCTCCAAAACAGAGGCCGCTTCCATGGCAAACAGGTCGCTGTAGGCAAAAATACCGTCAAAAGGCGATTCCTGATAGGCACTTTTCAAAATGTCTTTCACGCCGCCCAGGGGACTTTCCGCCATGAGTAAGCGGCATTTGGCACCGGGGACCTCGGTCATGGCCTTGGCAAAGCCTTCTGCCCGGTGTTCTGCGCTGGTGTTACAGGGAGCATTGACCATCAGCAGATTGCGGCAGCCCTGCCGGAGCAGGTGCTTGCCTGCCAAATAGCCGCCCTGCGCATCATCAAACACCACTGCGTCGGCAGCCAGCTCCGGAAAGTAACGGCCGATGAGAACACAGGGCTTGCCATGCTCCTGCAAAAGGCGGATGCCTTCGGCACTGTGTTGAGAGGGTGTCAAAAGAACGCCATCCACATTTTGGGAAAGGGCTGTCCAAATGGCACGGTCTTCCCGCTGGGCATTTTCTTCTGTGTTAAATACCGCTACGGTATAGTTATGCTTCGCCGCCTGCTGCTCGATCTCTTTACACAGGATTCCAAAGAAGGGGTTGGAAATGTCGCTGACGATCAGCGCCAGAACATTGGAATGGCCGCTGCGCAGGGCGCTGGCCATGCTGTTTCCTACATAGCCCATTTCTTTGGCTGCTTGGCGCACCAATTCCTTGGTCTGCCGGGAAATGTCCGGTTTGTCCCGCAGGGCTTTGGAAACGGTGTTGACGGAAAAACCCGTTTCCCGGGCCAGCTCCCGAAGGGTCACATGCCCTGGTTTCTTTTCCTGCATCTGCCTGCCTCCTGATTTTTTTCTTATTCTAATGTATTTCCGGAAAAAAAGCAAGGGCAGTTGCTTTTTCCGGGAAGAAGTCTTGACTTTGTTTTTTGGAATTGGTATATTAACGGTAACGTTAACGATAACGTTACTGTTAATTCTTTTTTACGGAGGTATTTTATGAAGCTGGCTCTTTTAATTGCAAACCGTGGATTTTTTCCCAGTAGTGTAATCAGTTCTGCCAGAGCAGAACTCACAGCCGCCTTTGCCCGGGCAGGTGTGGAAGCGATTTATCCGGATCTGGAAGCTACCCGCTACGGTGCGGTGGAAACTACCGCAGAGGGCATGGTTTTTGCAGAATTTTTGGAAGAACACCGGGGCGAATATGATGGTCTGGTCATCAGCCTGCCCAATTTTGGTGATGAAAACGGTATCAAAGCGGCTATCGCCCGGTGCGATGTGCCTATCTTCCTGCAGGCCTATCCCGACCGGCTGGATGAAATGGATTTTGAGCATCGCCGGGATGCTTTCTGCGGCAAGCTGGCACTGACCAGCGTGCTGGCTCAGATGAAAAAGGCATACACCACCATGCTGCCCTTTACAACCCATCCTGACAGCCCCGATTTTGACCGGCAGCTGGGTGAGTTTGCTGCCGTATGCCGTATCGTGAAAAAGATGCGCGCCATGCGTCTGGGTGCTGTGGGTGCCAGAACCACCGCATTTAAGAGCGTTCGCTACGATGAAATGGCTTTGGAAGCCCACGGCGTGGATGTGGAAAGCTATGACCTGTCCATCCTGTTTGCTGCCATCCGCAAGCTGGAAGACAGCGATCCCGCGGTACAAAACCGCCTGCAGGATCTGCACCGGGTAGCGAATTTTGCCAACGCACCTGCCGGCCGGGATGTGACTCTGGCGAAGTTTGCCGCTGCAGTGGATGCTCTGGTGGCTGACAACAAGCTGGATGCCCTGGCAATTCGCTGCTGGAGCGAGCTGCAGCAGGAGCTGGGCATTACCCCCTGCGCAGCCATGGGTCTGATGAACCAGGAGGGTATCCCCACTGTATGTGAGACCGACGCTACCAACGCTTTGGCAATGGCCGGTCTGTCCCTGGCTTCCGGCTGCGCCGCAGGCTGCCTGGACTGGAATAACAACTATGGCGATGATCCCAACAAGTGCATCCTGTTCCACTGCGGACCCTTCCCCATGGATCTGATGGAGGGACCCGGTGAGGTGCAGCAGCACAAGATGCTGTCCAAGTCCTACGGACAGGGCTGCAGCTGGGGTCTGAATGTTGGTAAGATTAAGACCGGTATCGTGACCTACTGCGGCTTCCGTACGGAAAACGGTGAAGTCCAGTTCTATGTGGGCACCGGCAATATTGTGGATGCACCGGTTGCCAAGGAATTCTTCGGCACCTACGCCGTTTTGGAAACTGAGGATCTGCAAAAGAAGCTGCAGACTATCAGCGCCGCCGGTTTCCGGCATCATGTGGCCATCACCCGTGGCGATGTGGCCGAAGCTGTGGCAGAAGCCTTTACGAAATACCTCGGCTACCGCCGGATCGAACTGTAACAGGAGGAAAAAACAATGCCTATTATTACCAACCGTGCCAAGAGCATGGAAATTGCAGAAAAGCTGGCTGACTGCGGCACCAGTATTGCCATTTTCGGTACCGCCAGCCATTGGAACACAGAAGCCATCCTGATGGCCGCCCAGCGCATCGCGGAGAAATACGAGCTGGAGACCGTGCCTGTGGTGGTGTCTTCCACCTTTACTTATGACCATATGGCTCAGGCCGCCCGGATGCTGCACTGCGGTGATCCCAAGCTGGGTCTGATCTCCAACATGGCACACTTGCATGCCCTGTGCGACGACAAGTATTCTCCCTACCGCAATGTTCTGGTGCTGCCCCACCTGGATCATGCCGACCCTGTGAAGGATCGGTGGGCCCTGACCACCGGCGCCCAGTATTTCTCCAGCGTTATGTTTGACGCCCAGCGGTTCCCCTATGAGGAAAACCGGCAGATGACCAAGGAATATGTGGATGCCTACGGCGGCGATGTGCTGGTGGAAGGCATTATGGAGATGCTGAATGTGGAAGGCAGCTCCCGGGCTGCCCAGGCAGATAACTACTGTGAGCTGGCCAAGGAGTATGTAGATGCCACCGGTATCGACTTCCTGGTTGCCGACCTGGGCACCGAGCAGCAGGCCTCCGGTACCGGCTGCGGCGCTTACTACGGCGACCGTGCCCGGAAACTCACCGAGGTGCTGAAAAAGAAAATGCTGGTGCTCCACGGCACCTCCTGCCTGACCAACGATCAGATCCGGGGCCTGTCCGACGACGGCGTTCTCCGGGTGAATATGTGGACCCGGATCGCCCGGGAGGCCGGCCAGTATGCTGCTGACCGCACCGCAGCCATGATGGACAAGGTCCACTCCGGCGACTTTGACGCCGCAGACTCCCGCCGGTATCTCCGGGACTGCACCGAAAAGGCCACCGATATCATGGTGGAAATGATGGAGCTGTTCGGCTACGCCAACTGGAAGCCCTAAGGTGACTGTTGGAATCATAATAATTCCTGAGAAAGCCCTGTGTTTTTCTGTGGGCATAGTATTGCGGACACAAAAATATAGGGCAAGGTAAAGGAGGAAACCGGAATGAGTACACAAATGGTGGATCGCTATGTCAGTTTTTTCCACTACAGCGCCAGCCTTCCGGAGTCGCGGGATAGCTTTCAGCTGCAATATGTAGGAAAGCGCACTGTGCTGGAGGGCATCTGCCGCTGGGAAAAAGATGGCCAGACCCCTGTTCAGCTGTCGGATTTTCAGAGCCGGACTACCAAATGGGACTCCAAGGTTGACAACTGGAGCAACAAGCTGACCCTCTATCTGGAGCAGGGTCCGGAGGCTTTGCCGGAAGCCTGGATGTCGCTGTATGTGAGCCGGGAAGGCGTTTACCTGGAGGCAAGTGGGGAAAACGGTTTTACCCCGGTGTTTCAGGGTTCCCTTTATTGGGGTGAAGACCCGGAAAACAGCACCTTTGCGGTGAGCTTGGAGCGACCCGGCTTCGGCCTGCGCTCTGCCTGCGGCCCGGCAACCACACCTTGGGATGATGCCCTGCTTAACCGGCAGGACGGCAGCCTTTTGCAGATCATCGCACCGGAGGGAGTAAAGCTTTCCTATTCCTGGGAACAAGGCTTGTATACCTTCGTTGCCAAGAACAGCTTCCGGATGCAGATCAAGCCCCGGTATTTTGAGGATCGCTTCCAGGTGCCTTACAAGCCTTTGGCCAAGAAACAATATCCTACGCCTCCTGCAGGCTGGATGACCTGGTATGCGGTGAAATTTGATGCCTGTGAAGAGGCGGTTTTGGAGAATACCCGGCTCCAAAAGGAGCTTTTGGGGGATTACGGCGTGGACACCGTGTGGGTGGACTGGGAATGGTATCATGCCGGTTTCCAGAAAGATGTAAAGCCGGATGTCCACTACTTCCGTCCTGACCCGGAAAAGTATCCCAATGGCCTGGAGTATGTGTCCCAAAAGATCAAGGAAGCAGGGTTTATCCCGGCTTTGTGGATCGGACCTACCCATGAGCCGGTGGAAACAGACTTTATTCGGGAAAACCCCGATGTCGTCCTGTTGGACAGCTGTATGTGGTGCGGTCGGTTTATGTATGACCTCACCAATCCGAAGTTTTTACAGGACTTTTTGCCCAAAGCCATCCAGCAGGTTTCCAAGTGGGGCTATGAAGCGCTGAAGTGGGATGTATTGCCGTACACCATGATTTTTATGGACCGGATCCATCAAAAAACTTACGATCCGGAATGCTCTACCCACGAGGCTTACCGTCGGGTGATGCAGATCGCCCGGGATATTGTGGGCGAGGATTTCTATATGCTCTCCTGCAGCGGCAACAATGACCGTTATGTCCTCAGCGCCTGTGATATCTTTGACGGCGCCCGGATCGGCGGCGATATCTTCACCTGGGAGGAATTCAAGAGCAGTCTGGTGGAGCGGGTTCTGCGGGTGTATCCTTATCACAACACCGTGCTTTACTGTGACCCCGACAACCTGGTTCTGCGGCCGGAGTTTAACAATCTGCATCAGGCCCGGACCCGGACGACCATTGTGTCGCTGTTGGGTCTGCCGGCAACCTTCGGTGATGACCTGCGGGAGCTGCCCGAGGATCGGCTGGAGCTTCTGCGCAGAGGTCTGCCTACTCTGGATATCCATCCCATGGATATGCGCGAGCAGGTGCTGGAGAAAGACGAGATCATTGTGAATCTGGTGGTTGACCGCCCCTTTGAAAAGTGGAATGTGGCAGGCGTTCTGAATCTTCACGAGGAAGAATGGGAAATTACCGTAGACCTTGAAAAAGATTTGGGATTGGAAGCCGGAGAATATCTGGTCCATGAATACTGGACGGATACCTTCTACGGCGTGGTAAGCGGCAGTTTGACTGTGAAATTGCCGGCCTGCGGCTGCGCTGTGCTGGCTGTTCGGAAAAAGACCGGAAAGCTGCAGCTGGTGACCACGAATCGGCACCTGACGCAGGGTGCGGCAGAAATTTTGGATATGAAGCTGGAAAACGGCAAGCTTTGCGGCGTTTCCAAGGTGGTGGCAGGGGATGCCTACACCGTGAAAGCTTACAATCCGGAGACTGGTAAATTGGTGGAAAAGACCTTCCTGCCGGAGAAAACCGGGCAGCTTTCCTGGTCTGTGGAAGCCTAAAATGAGATAACGCAAAAAGACAGTGGAAAATTTTCCACTGTCTTTTTTGTTTCGGAATTTGGGAGAAACCGTTGCCAATTCCCATTTGTCGATGAGATTCGTTAGAGCTCTTGGCCCCCTCGTTTTGAGGGGGCTGTCAAAAATCGGCTGTAAAAAGCCGATTTTTGACTGGGGGAGTAAAATAAATGGCGAACTCCCTCAGTCAAATTGCCTAATATCGGCAAT
>JAGBTV010000017.1 GCA_017631155.1 Oscillospiraceae bacterium
AATCTACACACTTTCGATACAGTTTCCGGTAATTTCAGCGAGAAGATCCCTCGATTCCGCTTCGCGAAATTATGGTATGCTTGCCACCGGCAAGCATCCTATCCAAAATCGCTTCGCTATACTCGGGATGACAAGGTTTTTAAAATTTGTAACTCACCGAGAAATGGCAATTTGTTTTCTCTGTGGCAGATTTTTGATATTTCTCCACAAAAATGCAACTTCCCTCTTGTAAAATCCGCCAAATTGGCGTATACTTGAATATTATCCCAATTCGTAAGTGAGGTATACGATATGGAACTGATTTCTGTCAGAGAGCTGTTTAAAAACACCGCCAAATATGCCGACCAGGTTATCGATATCGGCGGTTGGGTGCGTAACCGCCGGCCATCTAAGCAGTTTGGCTTCATCGTCCTGAACGACGGTACTTATTTCACCCCCGTTCAGGTGGTTTATAATGACACCATTGAAAATTTCCAGGAAATCTCCAAGATCAACATCGGCGCTGCCCTGATTGTCAAGGGTAAGGTTGTTCTGACTCCCGATTCTAAGCAACCCTTTGAGATCCAGGCGGAGACCGTCACCGTAGAAGGCGCTTCCACCGGTGACTATCCCCTGCAGCCCAAGCGCCACACCATGGAGTTTTTGCGGACCATTACCCATCTGCGTCCCCGGACCAACACCTTCCAGGCTGTGTTCCGTGTTCGCTCCCTGGCTGCCATGGCCATCCACAAGTTCTTCCAGGATCGGGACTTTGTGTATGTCCACACACCCCTGATTACCGGCTCTGACTGTGAGGGCGCAGGCGAAATGTTCCAGGTCACCACTCTGGATCTGAACAATGTGCCCAAGACCGAAGACGGCAAGATCGATTTTTCCCAGGACTTTTTCGGCAAGCCCACCAACCTGACCGTTTCCGGTCAGCTCAACGGTGAGACCTTCGCCATGGCTTTCCGCAACATCTACACCTTCGGCCCCACTTTCCGGGCAGAAAACTCCAACACCACCCGCCATGCAGCTGAGTTTTGGATGATCGAGCCGGAGATCGCCTTCGCTGACCTTTCTGACGATATGCGTCTGGCCGAGGATATGATTAAGTATATCATCTCCTATGTGCTGGAGCATGCCCCCGAGGAAATGGATTTCTTCAACCAGTTCATGGACAAGGGCTTGCTTGACCGTCTGAACAACGTTCTGAACAACGATTTCGGCCACATCACCTATACCGATGCCATTGCTCTGCTGGAACAGCATAACGATCAGTTTGAGTATCCTGTCCATTGGGGCAGCGACCTGCAGACCGAGCATGAGCGGTATCTGACTGAGGTGGTCTTTAAGAAGCCTGTGTTCGTCACCGACTATCCCAAAGATATCAAGGCTTTCTATATGAAGCTGAATCCCGACGGAAAGACTGTGGCAGCTATGGACTGCCTGGTACCCGGTATCGGCGAGATCATCGGCGGTTCTCAGCGCGAGGACAGCTATGAGATCCTGAAGTCCCGTATCGAAGAGCTTGGTATGAAGCCCGAAGACTACGGCTTCTACATGGATCTGCGGAAATACGGCTCTGCCCGTCACGCAGGCTTCGGTCTCGGCTTCGAGCGTATGGTCATGTACCTCACCGGTATCGGCAACATCCGCGACTCCATTCCCTTCCCCAGAACCGTCAGCAACTGCGAACTGTAAACATTTCAGGTGTCTGCCGAAACGGCAGACACCTTTTTTGTAAGCATTTTCAAATTTTCGTTTATCGGGCAGTTAAAACCTTCCCCCTGGGGGGAAGGTGCCGAGCGAATGCGAGGCGGATGAGGGGAGATATAAAGAAAATCCCCTCATCAGTCACAAAAAACGGTTCCGAAAAGCCGTTTTTTGTGCCAGCTTCCCCCCCCCCAGGGGAAGCTCGGCGGCTTTGCCGCCGGTTCTTACTATCTGCCCTACAAACGGAAATTTGTACACAAAAACCGTGGGCACTCCTATTGGAGTGCCCACGGTTTTTAGTGTATCAGTTTGCGGTAACAGCAGCAGAAGTTTCTCCCACTGTAAGGGTATATTCCGTGCCGGCTTTCATTTCCGGGGTAGTGAGGATCACCAACTGGAAAGGAAGCTCCGGCGTATAGGAGATTAACACCTTGCCGCTGACCTCCGTCAGCGTAATTTGGGTGCCAGCCGTAAAACCGCCCTGGTTATAGACTGCCACCACACCCTGCCCGGAAGATGATGCCATAGTCTGTGCCATCATCACCGAGCCGGTACCGATAAAGGTACCACCGGCAATGGTAGCCTGGTTGTCATAGTCCAGCACCGCAGTATCTCCCCGGGTAGGGCCGCAAACCACGGTGTAGCCCCCTGTGATGCTCAGAGAGCCGTTGGCATCGATTCCGTCTCCGGATGCCTGCAAATACAGATTGCCGCCAGAAATCGCCACCACGCCCGCAGAATCGCCTCTCTGTCCGCCGTTGCCGCTGTCATCGTTGCCGCCAGCGGCATTGATGCCGTCATCGGTACAGACCAGCCGCAGATTTCCGCCGGTAATATAGATCTCGTGGGCTTCCATGCCTTCATAGCAGTTAGAAACTTCCAAATCGCAGTTGGTCACCGTCAGCGCTTCCTCGGCGTGGATGGCATCGTCGCCGCTGTCCATGGTAAAGCTGCCGCCGTTGATCACCAAAGAAAGGTCGCTGTGGATCCCATCGTCTGCCGAATTGATCTTAACGATACCGCCGTTGATCACCAGTCCTGTGGCAGCCTTCAAGCCTTTGCAGCTGACACTATCCTCATCGGTTTGGGCAGCGCTCCAGGGACGGCCGCCCGGACCGCCCATGCCACCGGGACCTCCCATACCTCCGGAATGTTCCTCTCCGTTTTCGTAGCCGCCACCGCAGGTCAGGTCGTAATTGCCGCTTTCCAGCTGCAGCCAGGCACCGGCGCTGATGCCGTCGCCTACCGCTTCGATTTTCACCGTACCACCGGAAAGGTACACAAAGCCCACTGTGTTATCGTCTTTGGTTTCCGCATGGATACCATCCTGACCGGCATTGATCGTCATCTCAGCTTCTCCGATACGGATGCTGTCGTTGGCATCCAGTCCGTGACCGGCGCTGGTGATAGTATAACTGCCTTCAGCGATCATCAGATTATCCTTACAAACGATGCCATGACCAGCAGGAGAATCAATTTTCAAAGAACCACTGCCAATAAAGGCCAGGTCTTTCTTGGAAAACACCGCACCGTCAATGTTGCTTTCATCCACCGCCTGGAAGCTGCCGCCGTTGGAAAGCACATTTTCCGTTCCTTCTGCCAGGGTCACGATGACCCGACCGGCCTTGCGGATATAAAGAGCCGCGCTGGTCTGACTGTGGATCTGTACACCCTTCAGGATCAGATGGACGGTATCCTCTTTTCCGGCATCCACCACCAGCATTCCTGACAGTTCCCCGGAAAACACATAGACTGCTTCCCCGGCAACGGTGACGACACCATTATTGCACCGCACCGCATCGGTATCTGTGGTGATGGTGCTGCCGCTGCAAGACACCGTAAATGTGGGTGTCCCGGGCGGGAGAATATATTCCGTTCGCGAGAGCATCTCGTCATCGTTTTTTTCAAAATCCATATGCACCGGTGTGCCCGGTGTGCCGCTGGGAATCACACTGCTATCCGTTGTTGTTCCCCCGTTTGGGATGGTTTGCCCCTGGTCGTTCGGAGAAACAGAACACCCCGCAAGGACACATGCTGTAGCCAATATAATGGCTAAAAATCTTCTTTTTATCATTACAGCTCCACGGTGCCCATTTCCTGGTTGGAAAGAGAAATCTCCAAATTGCCGTTGCGGCAACGCAGCTTGTCGATCATTTCCTTTTCCTTTGCCCCGGTTTTCAGGGTGATCTGATAAGTCAGCCGGAACATACTGCCCATATTGGCGGTTTTCACCCGAACCAAGGTATGAGACGCGGTATATTCGGCAAAAATATCGTCGAAGATGCCTGAATAATCCAGATCCTCGGGAATGGTCACATTCAAAGTCTTATATCGGGCAGAATTCTTTTCCACTCCCAGACTCAGGGAATTATAGATCACAAAGGCCAGGCACATGACCAGGGCGAACAAAACCGCAAAGCCCAAATAGCCCATACCTGCAATCAGACCGATGCCCATGGCCAAAAACAGAGCACAGATCTCTTTGGCCGTACCGGGAACGCTGCGGAAACGCACCAGGCTGAAAGCGCCTGCCACCGCCACACCGGCACCCACATTGCCGTTAACCATCATAATTACCACACAGACCACTGCCGGCAGCAGCGACAAGGTTACAGCAAAGCTTTTGGTGTAGCGGTTGCGCAACATATAGCAAAGAGTCAGCACAAGACCCAAAACCAGCGCCGTTCCCAGGCACTTCATAAAATCTCCGACAGAGATCACCACCGTCAGATCCGTATCAAAAAGTCCTTTAAACAAATTCTGCAGCATAGCGCGATTCCTCCTTCAGTTTTGGATAGATCAAGGTTTGATATGCCGTTCCGTATTTGGAAAATGAAGTCTTATAAATTCTCTCCCGGGACAGGATTTTGGTCATCCACATAGGGATTCCCCCGGAGCATTTCAGCTCCATCAATACCTTACCCTCCGGAAGAATGGACGTTCCATAGACCGGCGCGGTAAGGGTCAGATCCGTTTCCCGGCACAAAATCTCATCATCAAAGGTGACCCGAAAATCCGAGCCATCCTTGGCATAATAAGCATGACGCTCATAAGAAAGGAACACTACCGGGTGAAGGCTTCCGTAAAAGTCCCGGAAATAGTCAATCTCCCGGGAAATTTGGCTGCCGGGAGAATAGCTTTCCGTTCCCCGAAGCCACTGCATGGCCTGCTGTTCTTCCGCGGAGAGCCTCCGCTTATAGACAACAGAATTATACTTTTTCTTCAGCTCCACAAAAACGGGCGTTCCCGGTGCGGCCTGGCCGTAGCTTCGCAGCCGCAGCTTTTCTTTATAGGCAGGTTTGCCGATGGAGCGACGAATGAGAAGAAAGGTATCCGTATCATAATAGACATTCCGGATCACGGTCTTTCCGTACTGATCCAGCGCCATATAGTCTTCCAATTCCCGAAGCACCGTTTTCTGCTGCTCCCGGGTCAGCAAATATTTCAGCTCATACCGCTGAAACACCGACTGATATCCCATTCTTTCGCCCCCTTTCTTTCGCTGTAATGGAAAAATTTGAATAAATTATCAAGAATCCATAATTTTTCCTTGGACAAACCCCACTGATTTGCCGTTATTTTTCATCAATAATCCCAAGACCCTCGCGTATCCTAACTACGGAGGGATCTATGATGAAAATAAGAATTGGAATTTTTATACTTAGCATTTTATTACTGCTTTCCGGCTGTGCCGGGAAAGACAGTCCATCTTCCTTTCCCCTTGTGACCGAGATCACCGTTCACTATGAAAACGGTCCCGTTCACGGTCAGCTTTCTTACACCGAGGATGAAAAAATGCAGCTGATCCTGACATACCTTCGACTTCTGAAGCCCTACGGACAGCCCCCGGAAAACCCGGAAACAGCAGATGGACCGCTGTTTGAGATCCTTCTGCACTATTCTGACGGAGGGTCGAACATTTATCAGCAAAAAGCAGACCGGTATCTGAAATCCGGAGAAGAGCCATGGCTTTGCATTCCAACGCAAAAGGCCATGGAGCTGAGCGTGCTGTTGGGATACTTGGAAGAGGATATTCCCATAACACCTCAAGATATTGTATCACAAATCACATCAGGGTGAAAGAGGTATTTCGCATTTTTCGTGTTTTTCCGCAAAATCTCATATTGTAAAAAGAAAACTTTCTTTGGTGAGCATCCCGCAAGGATGTTTCCAATGTAGCGACATCACCCAACAAATAGCCATTTATCGCGCAGTTGCAAATTTTAAAAACCTTGTCATCCCGAGTATAGCGAAGCGATTTTGGATAGGATGCTTGCCGGTGGCAAGCATACCATAATTTCGCGAAGCGGAATCGAGGGATCTTTTCGCTGAAATTACCGGAAACCGTATCGAAAGTGTGTAGATTTCTCGCATCTCTTCGTTCGCTCGAAATGACAGACTTGGGAGTAAACTCCCCGACAAAGGTCAATTGGCATATCTGCAAAGGAGAAAATCTTATGAATGCACAGGAAATTATTGAATATATCCGCACCTCGGAAAAGAAGACCCCGGTAAAGGTCTATGTTTGGGAAAAAACTCCCGTTCCCTTCCCCAACTGCCGGGAATTTCCGGCAGGCAGTGGCTGTAAGATCGTCTTCGGTGACTGGAAAGATGTGCAGCCCGTATTGGAAAGCAACGAGTTTACTCACCTGGAAATTGAAAACAACTGCCGCAATTCCGCCATCCCCATGCTGGATATGAAAGATATCCCTGCCCGGATCGAGCCGGGTGCCATCATCCGGGAACAGGTAGAAATCGGTAAGAATGCCGTCATTATGATGGGTGCTGTCCTCAACATCGGCGCTGTGGTAGGCGACGGTACCATGATCGACATGGGCGCTATTTTAGGCGGTCGCGCCACCGTGGGCAAGAACTGCCATGTAGGTGCCGGTGCTGTGCTGGCCGGTGTGATCGAGCCGGCTTCCGCCACCCCCGTCATTGTAGAAGACGATGTGCTCATCGGTGCCAATGCCGTAGTCATTGAGGGGTGCCGGATCGGTAAGGGTGCTGTGGTGGCCGCCGGTGCTGTGGTGGTTGCCGATGTAGAACCGGAAACTGTGGTTGCCGGCTGCCCCGCCCGGGTCATCAAGCGTAAAGATGAGAAGACCGCCGGCAAAACTGCTTTGGTAGATGCCCTGCGGGCTCTGTAAGAAAAATACACGCCCGGTGGAGTTGACAATTTCTCCACCGGGCAGTATAATACACCCAACTCCATAGGACAGTTCGTAACCATCCTGTCGGTAAACAAAACTAGGGACATGATGGGCGCGGTGCGCCCATTTTTTATTGGAGGTATTACCATGAACCGAAAAATCCGTCACTTGACCCACGCTGCTTTGATGGCGGCACTTTATGTTGCGCTTACTTATTTTCAAAATCTGCTGCTTCCCGGCTCCACTTCCTGGGCGATTCAGTTCCGGGTGTCGGAGGCGCTGTGTGTATTGGCGCTGTTTTCCCCGGCGGCCATTGGAGGTCTCAGTGTCGGGTGTCTGCTGTTTAACCTGAGCTATTCCGCGGCTTTGCCTTTAGACTTTTTGGTAGGAACTTTGGCCACCACCTTAGCCTGCGGCAGTATGTATCTGACCCGAAAAATCACCCTGTGGAAGATGCCGTTGCTGAGCCTTCTGATGCCGGCGATCTTTAACGGTTTGCTGGTAGGCTGGGAGCTGGCGGTATATATCGGCGGCGGCTTTTGGCTCAACGCTCTGTATGTTGCCATTGGTGAAGCTGCCGTGCTGCTGATTTTGGGCAGCGCCCTTTACCGGATCATGCAATCCCGGGGTCTTGCCGCCCGTCTGTTCGAAAACCGCTAAATTGCCATTTCTCGGTGAGTTGCAAATTTTAAAAACCTTGTCATCCCGAGTATAGCGAAGCGATTTTGGATAGGATGCTTGCCGGTGGCAAGCATCCCATAATTTCGCGAAGCGGAATCGAGGGATCTTCTGGCTGAAATTACCGGAAACTGTATCGAAAGTGTGTAGATTTCTCGCATCTCTTCGTTCGCTCGAAATGACAGACTTGGGAGTAAACTCCCCGATAAACGAAAATTTGATTTTTTATGCGTCTATATGGTATACTGATTTTGAGGATGTGATAAAATGCTGGAATTTAAGCGTATGGACCCCTCCTTCCGGGAAGAATACAATGCTCTTTTGGCTGCTTCCGGACGACAGGGCTGTGAATATACCTTTGTCAACCTCAGTCTTTGGGGCAGACAGCGGATGGTCCGGTTTGAGGACTGGGTGATCCTGTTTTCCCAGTACGGACGGTGCAGTGTCTACCCCTTCCCTGTGGGCGTTGGCGATCCCCGGCCTGCTTTAGACGCTATTTTTGAAGACGCCCGGCTGCGGGGCATCCCCTGCCGACTCACCGGTCTGCGTCAACAGGATTGTGAACTTTTGGAAAGCTACTGCCCCGGTAAATTCCGGTTCCACCCGGACCGGGACAGCTTTGACTATGTGTATAACATTGAAGATCTTGCTTTCTTAAAAGGGAAACGCTATCAGAGCAAGCGAAACTTCTGCAACCGTTTTTGGGGTGCTAACCCCCATTGCACTTTAGCCCCCATCACCAAAGAAAACCTGCCACAGGTACAAGCCATGCTGGATCGGTGGTATCATGACCGGCTGCAAGCAGATCCTTACCAGGATTTTCTGCTGGAGCAGCTGGCGCTGAGCCGGGCCTTTTCCCAGTGGGAGCAGCTGGGCATGGTAGGTATGGCGCTGATGGACGGAGAGCAAGTCATTGCTTTCTCTATGGCAAGCCCCCTGGGCAACGATACCTTTGATATTCATTTTGAAAAGGCATTGGATGTGGCTGACGGTGCCTATGCCGCCATCAACCAGGGCTTTGCCCGGTATTTGAGGGAGCAGCATCCTCAGACCCGCTGGCTGAACCGGGAAGATGATATGGGTCTACCCGGTCTTCGCAAAGCCAAGCTGTCTTATCACCCGGATCATATGGTAGAAAAATACTGGGCGCGGCTGTGGGAGGACGAAGATGTTTGCTAAATACCCCGAAGCCCGGGACATCCCGGCTCTGCGGCAGCTTTGGCAGGAAGCCTTCGGGGATGACGATGCCTTTTTGGACAAATTCTTTTCCACCGGCTACCACCAAAACCGTTGCCGTGTGGTGATGCAGGCAAACAAAGCAGCCGCCGCCCTTTACTGGTTTGACTGCCATTGGGAAGGCAAAAAGCTTGCCTATCTTTATGCGGTAGCCACCGCCAAGGCTTTTCAGGGACAGGGCTTGTGCCGCCGTTTGATGGAAGATACCCACAGACTCCTTGCAGAGCAAGGGTATGCCGGTGGGATTCTTGTCCCCGGCAGTGATAACCTGTTTAACATGTATGAAAAGATGGGTTACCGCACCATATCCACCATCCGGGAATTCACGCAGGTAGCCGGAGAAGAGGTTTTTCCTTTGGAGAAGATCTCCGGGGCGGAATATGCCCTGCGCCGGAAAGCCATGCTGCCGGCAGGCGGTATCGTGCAGGAAGGTGCCGGATTGGCGTTTTTGGAAACCTATGCTGCCTTCTATGTCGGAAACGGGTGTTTGCTCTGCGGAATCCAAGACGGACAGAAACTGATTGTTCCGGAATTTTTGGGCGACACTTCCCATATCCCCGGAATCTTGCGGTATCTAAGCTGTAAAGAAGGTTCTTTCCGCACCCCCGGTGAGGGAAAACCTTTTGCCATGTACCACTGTCTGACGGACGATGTTGCCGCACCCACCTATTTGGGCCATGCTTATGATTAAAAAACGCTGCTTCTTTCTCAGAAGCAGCGTTTTTTCTGTTTTCTTAGAGGAGTCCGGCAAAGCACTGGGCTGCCAGGTAAAGTCCCAAGGCGCCCATCACCGGTGCGATCTTGGCCACCGGGCCGGAAGACAGCCGCTCCTGCATAGAGCGGAAGATCCAGGCGATTACCGTAAATACACCGCCGCCCACCGCCGCCAGCTTCAGAGCCTCCAAAGGCTGTGCAAAGAAAGCTGCCAAAGGAAGCAGACCAAAGGCCAACGCAGACATCAGGAAAATGCCCACATAGCCGCCCTTGCTGCCGCCGGTGAGATAATGCTCCAGCAGCAGCGCCACCACGCCTACCAGCACCATATTGGGAATATCCAGTTGGGGAAGCACCGCCATAGGCACAAAGGTACGCACCAGGGTCATGACCAATAAAGCCATACCCATCACCACAGCCAGGGTGGTAATCAGAAAATACTTACTGTTTTTCATAACTCAACCTCCCCAGGATGTTGCGCCGGAATCGATATCCGCACCGGTGACATAAGCCACGGCAGAGTTGACGCTCCGGGCAATGGCTTTGGAGGTAACAGTAGCGCCGGTAATGCCGTCTACATAGGTTTCCGTATCACTGCCGGCAGAGCCGGTAGCACCGGAGAAAGCATCCTCGCCTCCGGTTTGGATGGCCACATCACCGGTGGTATTCAAAAACTGCGACAAAAATTCGTGATCCGTCAAAGCATTGGCACCCAGGCCCAGGGTCTCCGACATATCCAGAATCCGCAAGCCAACGACCTTGCCCTCGTTGCTGACACCGATGAGCATGGTGATCTCCCCTGCGTAACCATTGGTGCAAGTCTCGATCACGAAGCCGTTTTCTCCCTTGTGTACGGAGCGAATGTTGGCATCCTCACCGGTATAGGGTTCCAAAGTGAAGTTTTCACTGCCGGGAAGCAGAGTCTGCATCAAGTGCAGATGCTCTTTTTGGGCATTGGCTTGGGCCACATCCCGGAGCGCCCAGGTAGTACCGAACAGCACTACTGCGATCAGCAGTACCGAAAGAAGGGGGAACAAAATCTTTTTCATTTCTCCACACCTCCCTTATTTTTACCGAACCGCCGGATGGGGGTATACCGGTCAATGGTCCAAACCAGGGCATTCATCAAAAGAATTGCATAGGTAACGCCCTCGGGGAACAAACCGAAGTAACGGAAAATCACCGTCAGAGCGCCACAGCCTACACCGAACACCCACTGACCCACAGGGGTAGCCGGAGAGGTGGCATAGTCTGTTGCCATAAAGATAGCGCCCAGCATCACACCACCGCTAAGAAGGCTGTAGAGCATCCAACTAACGGGGCTATCCGTTTTGGAGAAGACCAAAGTCAGCACCGCCACCGTACCCAAATAAGCCACCGGAATTCTCGGAGAAATGACCTTCCGGCAAATCAGATAGATACCGCCCAAAAGCAGAGCCACAGCAGAAATTTCACCGATAGAACCGGGGCAGTTGCCCAGGAACATATCCAGAAGACTCTCTTCCGGCAGAGCCGGCATCACCATATGGTGCAGCGGGGTTGCCGCCGTCACACCGTCAACGGTGTAGCGAACAATTCCCACCGGGAAGATGAGCAGCATCAAGGCTCTGGCCGCCAGGGCAGGGTTGAAAATGTTCTGACCCAGACCGCCCCACAAAGCTTTTACAAAAATAATGGCAAATACACTGCCTGCCGCCACCAGCCAGTAAGGCACGGTAACCGGCAAAGTCATAGCCAGCAACAGTCCCGTAACCACGGCAGAGCCATCCACCACGGTATTCCGGGTACGGGTCAACAGGCTGTAAAGCCATTCTGCCACCACCGCAGAGCCGATGCTCAGCAAGGTAACATACAGAGCCCGAAGCCCCATCTGCCAAATACCAACCCCAAGGGCAGGCAGCAGCGCCAGCACCACATCCAACATAATCCGGTTGGTGCGGAAATTTCCCCGGATATGGGGAGAGGAAGCAACTGTCAATTTCATTTTGCCTTTGCCTCCTTCAGCATTTTTTTACCCTTGCGGAACCGCTCCACCAACGGCAGCTTACCGGGACAGGTGAAGGCGCAGCTTCCGCATTCCATACAGTCGGTAATGTGCAGTCGCTCCAATTCATCCAGCCGACCGGCATTCACAAAGCGGTACATATACAGGGGCTGCAGCCGCATGGGGCATACGCTCACGCACTTACCGCAGCGCAGGCACACAGGATTTTCCGCCGCACCGTTTTGATCTTTCAGCAGACACAAAATGGAGTTGGTGGCCTTCACCACAGAAACGCTCAGATCACTTTGGGCAACACCCATCATGGGACCGCCGCAGATGACCCGTTCCGTCTTTTCATGCAAGCCACCGGCGATCTCGATAAGATCATGGAAGGATGTGCCGATTCGCACCGCAAAGTTTTGGGGCTGGGCGATGGCTTCACCGGAAACGGTGACGATTCTCTGAATCACCGGGAAACCTCTTAAGACCGCCCGGCTGATGGCAGCAAAGGTAGATACATTAAATACTGCGCAGCCCACACTCACCGGCAGCTCGCCGGGAGAAACTTCCCGACCGGTGATGGCCTGGATCAGCTGCTTTTCTGCGCCCTGGGGATACCGGGTAGGCAGAACCTGCAGGGTAATTTCAGGATAATATTCCAAAACAGAGCGAATCTTGGCAATGGCCAAATCCTTATTGTCTTCCACCGCCAGCACGATCTTTTCCGGCTGCAGCAGATCCGCCAGGATCTGCATGCCCTTCAGCACCAGTTCCGGAGCCGTCCGAAGCAGGGCATCGTCTGCGGTAATATAGGGTTCACACTCACAGGCATTGGCAATGAGGGTATCTACTTTGCCCATGGCGCTCAGCGCTTTCACATCGCCGGGGAAGGCCGCGCCGCCCATACCCACGATACCGGCTTCCCGGATGGTATGGAGAATTTCCTCGGGGGTTTCCGGGATGGGCATTAAGACCGACTCATCCTGAAAGTCATTTTCAATGACTACTGCCGGGATGCTTCCCAGCGTGGGATGGGGTCTGGGCTCAATGGCCGTTACCAAACCTGAAACGGAGGCATGGACCGGTACACACAGGCCCTCTCCGTCACCGATCTTCTGACCCCGAAGCACCCTGTCACCTACCTTTACCAATGGTGTGCAGGGAATACCGATATGCTGCTGTAAGGGGATCACTACCTGCTTGGGTGTGATCACCGGAAGTGTCACCGTCTTGGTGGACATTTCCTTATTGTATTTGGGGTGGATTCCCCCAAAGAACAGGTGTTTCATAGCTTTCACCTCAATTATCCTGCGCCGCCTATGGGCATCAGGTTCGTATCAGTGCCGAAAAGCCGGGGCTGTAACTGCGGTTGCCCGCCGCATCCACCCACATGGCTTCGGCATTCCATTGGTCAAGGAGCGACTGACCCGCCTCCCGGGGCAGGAGAAACAGGGCCGTAGACAAAGCATCTGCCAGACCCGAGTCTGCGCAGACTACGGTAACACTGCGCCAATAGGCAGAAGGATACCGGGTATCCGGGTCAATAATATGGTGATAGACTTTTCCGTCCACCACATAAGCCCGCTGGTAATCTCCGCTGGTTACCACACAGCCCCCGGTGATGGCCAGGGTGTGGAGATAGTTCTCTCCCCCATCGGGATTTTGAATACCCACCACCCAGGGTGTTCCGATTCCATCCTTGGGGCCGGTGGCGCAAACATTGCCACCTACGCTGATAAGCAGTCCCTTGGGAGCATTTCCCGCCACCTTTTGGGCCGCCCAGCCTTTGGCAATGGCACCTACATCCAGCCGCATATGGGAATCGGAAAGATAGACGGTGGATGCCGCTTCATCGATTATCAGCTTGCTCAGATCCGTATGCCGGGCGGCTTCCGCCAAGGCATTTTCATCGGGAAGTTTTGCTTGGGAAGGATCGTTGATCCCCTCTTCCCGGGCCTCATGCCACAATTTCAAGACACTGCCCATAGCCACATTCACCCGACCGTCTGTAGCTTCATAATAAGCCTTGCAGTCTAAAAGCATTTGGATAATCCGGCTGTCTACCTGTACCGGGGCAATTCCCGCCTGGTCGTTGACAGTTTTCAGATTGTTGATGCCCGGATATTCCTCATAGATATCGAAAAGCTGATGGTAGGTCTGTAAATCATCCCGGATGGCATAAGCCGTTTTTTCAAAGGCTTCCTTACTTTCCGCCTGACCAACCACGGTGGTTACGGTATCAAACAGCTCCAGGAAGGTTGCTGTATATTGCTTGTTGGCCGACGGCTGGGGCAGCTTTGTACAACCGACCAGCAGTAACAGGCTCAGAAAAAGAACCAGAATCCGTTTCATTATGCAAATGCCTTGGCGATGAGTTCCTGGAAGTCGCCAATGGCAATGGTAACGGTGGCCGCCAGATCTGCGTCAGTGGGCTTACCCTGGCTCACCGCAATGCCGGCTACCTGCTCAGCAGTCTTGCCGGTGACATACTTACCAAAGGAAGCCGCCTGCTGGTACCACTCATACTTGGCACCGGCACCCACCATGCCATAAGCATCACCCAGCTGATTCTTGGTCAGCACCTGGGCAGTCAGATCGGTGGTGATCTTGCCGGTAGCATCAAAGCTTACCTTTGCCTGGACAGCATCGATGGCGCAGGCGGTAATCACACCGTCTTTCACATTCAGGGCCATAGCGGTGCTGTCCAGCTGAGCGGCACCTGCCTTTTCTGCGGTGGCACTCTTGCTGCTGCCCAAAGAGTTCTTGACTACCAGACGCAGCTCGTCACCGGCCTGGGCACCCAGGTGGGCAGCGTTCTTGACAGCCTCTTCGATGGCAGCCACATAACCGCCCAGATAGATGGTAGCTGTGGAAGCCAGGTCGGAACCGGCAGGCGCCTTGCCAGTCTCGTCAATAGCACCGCTCTTCAGCTGGGCCACAGTCTTGCCCACAGCAAAGTTGGCCAGGGCCTCGGCCTGCTGATACCACTCGTACTTGGCGCCGGCTCCCACCATGCCGTAGGCATCACCCAGTTCGTTTTTGGTCTGCACCTGGGTGTTCAGATCGGAAGTGATCTTACCGGTGGCATCAAAGTTTACCTTGGTGCCCACACTGTCAATGACACAGTCGGTAATCACGCCCTCATCATCTACATTGACAGCAACAATAGTCAGATCATAGTCTGCCACTGTAGCGTCTTGACTGTTTTTGATACTGGTGACGATAGCCAGGCCGGTCTTCACAGAGCCTTCCCCAACCACAGGTGTTTCCGGGGTGTTCGGAGTATTGGTATGTCCGCCGGTGGGACAGGTACACTGGTTGGTGTAAATAACCGTTGTGCCGGCACAGCCGGCCAGCAGGGTCAGCACAAATGCCAACACCGCCAGGAATGCAATTCTCTTTTTCATAATGTTTCCTCCACATAAGTAATCCTGTTTTTCGGCTAATATCTTATCATATTCTTTCATGTCTTGCAATCTTAAAATATATTCCTGTAAAAAAAGATTGACAAATCGGGAAGAAACGGCTATAATACCAAAGCCTGCGTATGCGGGCAATCCTTGCTCCCGGCGCGACCGGGGGCCAAAAGTCCAAAAGGAGGTGCAAACAACATGGCTAAGATCACCGGTAAGTACGAGGTGCTCTACATCATCGACCCTGCACAGGGCGAAGAGGGCATCGCTGCACTTGTGGAAAAGTTCAAGGCAATGGTGGAAGCGGAGGGTACTCTGCAGAACATTGACGAGTGGGGCAAGCGTCGGCTGGCCTACCCCATCAACGATCTGCCCGAGGGCTACTACGTTCTGATGAACTTCGAGTCCAAGCCCGAATTCCCCGCTGAGCTGGAGCGCGTTATGAAGATCACCGAAGGTGTCATGCGCTGCCTGACCACCGTAGTGGAGGCGTAAGTTATGCTGAACCACATCACTATTATGGGTCGCCTGGTCCGTGACCCCGAGCTGCGCCGCACCGGAAGCGGTGTTGCAGTAGCTTCTTTCTGCGTAGCTGTCGACCGGGACTTCGCTCCCAAGGACGGCGGCGAAAGAAAGGCCGATTTCATCAACTGTGTCGCCTGGCGTCAGACTGGAGAGTTCATCTCCAAGTACTTCACCAAGGGCCGCATGATCGTGGTGGATGGCCGCCTGGAAATGCGCGACTGGACCGACAGAGACGGCAACAAGCGTACCACAGCGGAAGTCATTGTAGACAATGCCTACTTTGGCGACAGCAAGCGCGACGGTGACAGCAGCGGTTCTTACTCTGCTCCTGCCGCCCCCAGCTTCGGTGGCTATTCTGCCCCCACCGCTGCCCCCGCATCCGATTTCGCGATGCTGGATGACAACGATGCGCAACTGCCTTTCTAACCTTTGAACCTTTTTCACAAAACTTACAAGGAGGAACCTATCATGGCCAACGAACAGCGTGTTCGTCCCCGCAAGCGCAAGAAGGTTTGTGCATTCTGCGTGGATAAGATGACCAGCATCGATTACAAGGACACCGCCAAGATCCGCCGTTACCTGTCCGAGCGCGGCAAGATCCTGCCCCGCCGTACCACCGGCACTTGCGCTGCTCACCAGCGTGAACTGACCATCGCTATCAAGCGTGCCCGTCAGATCGCTCTGCTGCCCTACGTTGCTGACTAATTAACAC
>JAGBTV010000113.1 GCA_017631155.1 Oscillospiraceae bacterium
CTTTTCAAAGTAATAAATGGACATACGCAGATTTACATCGCCAACGCCCTCAATGGTCAAGCCAACGGAATTTTCGCCGGGATCAAATACGCCGTCCTTGCCAGTGCAGTCATCCTTGTACTTGAGCAGGCAGTTGCCGTTGGGCAGAGCGTAAACATTCTTGGTTTTGCCGGTGTACAGAAGCTTCAGATTTTCCATAATAAATACCTCTTTCTAAAGTATAAAATTGATAAAATTATTGCAGTGCGGCGTCCTTGGCCAGCACCTTTTCGGCGTCAGCAACACGCTTGGCATCCAGCTTCGCGGCAAGGTCAGCATCGGTGACCGCCAGGATCTCGATGGCAAGCAAAGCGGCATTGACTGCTCCATCCACAGCCACGGTAGCCACGGGAATTCCGGAGGGCATCTGGACGGTGGATAAAAGGGCATCAATGCCGTTGGTAAAGGTAGTGGATTTCATGGGGATGCCGATAACGGGCAGGGTAGTGTTGGCGGCCAAAGCGCCTGCAAGGTGTGCGGCCATACCTGCCGCGGCGATAATCACGCCGAAGCCATTATTGCGGGCATTTGCGGAGAAGTCCCGGGCCTGCTCGGGGGTGCGGTGGGCGGAGTAGACATGCATTTCGTAGGGTACGGCAAAGGAAGCCAGCGTATCCGCGGCTTTCTTCACGACGGGCAGGTCACTGTCAGAGCCCATGATGATGGCAACTTTCTTCACTGAAAAAACCTCCAATCAAAATGAAAAAACGGGCGCACTTTACCCCGAATGAAGCAAAGTGTGCCCAGACGGTCGGCGGTTCGCATAGCCCTTACTCCCATGTGGTGCTCCACGGTTCCGTCAGTTATAAGGGGTGCTTTTATTTACGGAATTTATTATAACGGAAAATCATAAAATAGTCAATTCGTTGAAAAGACAGTTTATGCCAAAATTATGCCGTTTCCACTGTGAAACATGCCAAATCAGCATAAAAACGACAAAAGGGGCTTGACTCCGGTCAGTCAAAGGCAAGACCAAAGTAGGTAGGCGCGGGGGATTCGGATAGGGAATGGTACATGGCAAAGGGCTTGCTTCCGGGGGTGCGGAAGCTGCCTTGCTTCAGACCCAGTGCACCCAGAATCGCCGGAGCGGCATCTTTGTTTCCCAAAAGCTCCATTGCGATGAAAGTGTCGCCTTTGCGGACACCTGCCAGTGTAAAATCCGCTCCGATGTATAGCTCTGCATACCCGGCAAGATAGGAAATGCCCATCGCCTGCCGGACGCCGCCGGTAGGCAGCAAAGCATTGCGGGCAGCAGCGTATCCTTCCGGTGCAGCCGGACGGAGATCGCAGATTCCGGCTGCGGTGCAGGAAAAGCTGTTCATGCAGGAAAGATTTTGATAGCCCATTTTTCCGTACATGGCAAAAAGGGACGGTTCTGCAGGCACCAGAATAGCACCGGCATAGCCCCGGGCTTTCAAATGGGCGTGGGTATCCTCTGTCAGAGCGCGGCAAAGTCCCTTTCCCTGATGGGCTTTGGCGGTAGCGACAGCGTAGAGGTAGGCGAGCTTTCCGCCCTCTGCTTCGCAGTCGAACCAGTAAAGAGCGGCAGCCACATCGCTGTTGATGGTGATGCAGCGGCAGCGGTCAGGAGAAAAGCCGGTGGCGAAAAACAGGTCGATAAAGCTTTCTTCGTCCCCAAAGGCTTCTGCCCAAAGGGCTTTCAGAGCCGGATATTGAGAAGCTTTTGGGAAATCAATGTTCATCGTCTTCCTCCCACAGCCGAGCCCAGTATTTTTCCACCAGATGGTCGGGATGGTAGGAAAGCTTTGCCTTCCGCAGGCCCTCAAGGCCCATATCATCCTCCCGGTTCAAATAATCCACTTCTGGATATTTTTCCTGCAGATACCGGGCAAAGGCCTGATTGATGGCGGCGTAGGCTCCGTCATAGCCTGCAACAGCCTTCTCAAAATGAATGTCAAAGGTGTTGCCGCAAAGGCGGCTGGCCATGGTCATGGCAATGGGCTGACCTTCGTTCACTAAGACCATGCCCTCCAGCTGCAGCTCTTCCCGGTGGGCGAAAGCCCGTTCCAAAGCGATGCGCTCCAGATGGAAGTCTGCAAGGGGATCATTTTCCAGCCGCTGTGCCATCCATGTTTCAGCAACAGCTTTGGCGGCATCCATGGTAGAATCGTCCAGCGGCAGGAATTGGCAGTCCGGATAGTTCAGATGAAAGCGGTTGACGAAGTTGCGCTTGCTTTGATAGCGTTTTCCTTTTAAGGAAGCAAGATCCTCTGTGCGGTAGACATAGTCAAAGCTGTCCCGGTCGATGTGGAATTGGAATTTTCCGGGATACAGCGCTTCCACAATCTCGCATTGGGTTTTGTTCATGGAACTGAGGCGGAAGGGAATGCCCCGTTTCCGGGCGTCCTGAATCAGCTTGTCCAGCGTGGCTTTGATATCACCCTGTCCCAGAGGGAAGGGGTAAACGCTGCTGCGGTCAAACTGGGAAAACAGGATTAAAAAGCCATCCTCAAAGGCGGCCTGCTGCCGTCCCCAGATCCGGAGATTCGTAAAGGAATACTCACAGCCCCGCTGCTCACAGCAGGGAACATACTCCAGATACTTTTGCAAATCGGCATCGGTAAGCCGGTGAAAATCGATCATATTCGTCACATCCTTTTGCCAAATATTATACCATATTTCGAGATTTTTTTCAACGGAATAATAAAAGGAGCGGCAGACCGCTCCTTTTATTTTGTGAGCAAGCGCTCTGCCCGGTCATAAAGATGCATAGCAAACAAACTGACCGGGATCCACAGCAGGCTGAAGGGCAGGCAGATCTGACCCAGAAAATTATAGCTTACTGTTCGGTAATCCCACACAGAGTAATCCCGGTTGACCAGCAGTCCGGCAGTAAGCTCCAATCCGGTGATCATAGCCGATGAGGCCACCAGTTGGAAGGCCAACGGGATCCGCTTCATCAGGGCAGAGATTTTTCCGATCAGCAGAAAACACAATCCCCCAAGCAGAAACATACTGCCGTGGCTTCGTCCACGCCATATAAATTCCAATGTCATATAAGCGGCTCCACCGGTATAGAATAGTATACAGTGCTTTAAAAAACGCATCTTTATCCCTCCGGGAATATTATGTCCAAAAAAAGATGAATTTTTACTTGACAAAAGGCATTCTCTCGGATATAATAACGAAGCTGATTTCGGCAATGCCGGAATCTCTTGACCATATGGCGGCATAACTCAGTTGGTAGAGTAGCCGGTTCATACCCGGTATGTCATCTGTTCAAATCAGATTGCCGCTACCAGGCCCGTTGGTCAAGCGGTTAAGACACCGCCCTTTCACGGCGGTAACATGGGTTCGATTCCCGTACGGGTCACCAAAAAAAGAGACTGGCTTTTGCTAGTCTCTTTTTTTGCGTTATATGCGGGAATCGAACCCATCTAAATACAGGAGTCCAGTGGACTCCTGTTC
>JAGBTV010000114.1 GCA_017631155.1 Oscillospiraceae bacterium
AGAATTTTCGTTGGCTGTTTTTTCTCAATTCGTACACGAATAGTCTTAAACAATCCATTTTAATTGTCCAAGGTGTTCTATAGTTCGTCTCACATTATTCAATTTACAAGGTGCAGACTGTTCGCCGCAGCGAACCTTGATATGATAACATAGCTTCCTGAAATTGTCAAGCACTTTTTTGCTTTTTTCAAGATTTTTTGTTATCTTGCCATCCTCCCGGGAGCCCCCGTTCATCGGACAGCTTGTACATTCTAGCACCGACCAGAATCTTTGTCAAGCGTTTTTTTGCGATTTTTTGATATTTTTTCGAGGCTTGTTTTTACCGTTGAGAAACATTCGTACTGATACCGCTCAAAGCATCTCCGGCATCCAAACTACTCTCCTCCCGGCTTGCCAAATCACCCAGACTCACCATTCCGCAGATTCTTCCGTTTTCCACCACCGGAAGCCGGCGTACCTGCTCCCGACCCATCAAATGGGCCGCCGCACCGATCTCCATATCCGGCGCAGCCGAAATCACCCGACCGGTCATAACATCCTGCACCCGCATCTGCTCAGCAGATTTCCCCGATGCCATACACCGGGTCACCAAATCCCGATCTGTAACCACACCGCAAAGCTTCCCGTCAGCACCGCACACCGGCAACGCGCCTATATTGTGCCTGGTCAGCATTCTTGCCGCCACCGCCACCGATTCCTCCGGATGGATCTTTACCGGGGACTGGGTCATAATATCCCGCAGTTTCATTCTATCGCCTCCTTCTCGGAAAGTATTGGCAGAAGGCAGGGAAAATATACATTATAAATATAGGCCGCCCCGAAAAATTTCGGGGCGGCTTCTTTACCTTATTATATATTAGAAATCACACTTCTCAGCAATGTAAGCCTTCAGCTGATCGATGGGGATACGAACCTGCTCCATGGTATCCCGGTCACGGACGGTGACACAGTTATCCGCAGGAGTATTCTCGTCACCCACAGTCTGGAAGTCTACAGTGATGCACAAGGGGGTGCCGATCTCGTCTTCCCGGCGGTAACGCTTACCGATAGAACCGGCGTCGTCAAAGTCCACCATAAAATCCTTGCGGAGCATCTTGTAGATCTCCTCAGCCTTGGGAGAAAGCTTCTTGGAAAGAGGCAGAACAGCAGCCTTGAAGGGAGCCAGGTAAGGATGCAGATGCAGCACGGTACGGACATCGTCCTTGCCGTTCTTGTCCTGACCAACTACTTCCTCGTCATAAGCTTCGCACAGGAAAGCCAGCGCTACACGGTCGCAGCCCAGGGAAGGCTCGATAACATAAGGAATATAATGCTCATTCTTTTCCTGATCGTAGTATTCCAGGCTCTTGCCGGAAGCCTCCTGATGGCGGCCCAGGTCATAATTGGTACGGTCAGCAATGCCCCACAGCTCGCCCCAGCCGTTGCCGAAGGGGAACTGATATTCGATATCGGTAGTAGCGCGGGAGTAGAAAGCCAGCTCAGCAGGATCGTGATCCCGCAGACGCAGGGATTCTTCCTTGATACCCAGGCTCTTCAGCCAGTTGACGCAGTAGTCTTTCCAGTAGGCAAACCACTCCAGGTCAGTACCGGGCTGGCAGAAGAACTCACACTCCATCTGCTCAAACTCACGGGTACGGAAGGTGAAGTTACCGGGGGTGATCTCGTTCCGGAAAGCCTTGCCCACCTGGCAGACACCGAAAGGCAGCTTCTTACGGGTGGTGCGCTGGATGTTAGCAAAGTTCACGAAAATACCCTGGGCGGTTTCAGGCCGCAGATAGGCAGTAGAGGAAGAATCCTCGGTAACACCGATTTGAGTCTTGAACATCAGGTTAAACTTCCGGATGGAGGTGAAGTGATGCTTGCCGCAGTTGGGGCAAACCACATCCTCATGCTCAGCGATAAACTTGTCCATATCCTCGAATTCCATAGCATCCACATTGACCTGCTTGCCGCTTTCGGAAGCGGAGATCAGCTGGTCAGCACGCTGACGGGAGCCACAGCCCTTGCAGTCTACCAGCGGATCAGAGAAAGAACCCACGTGACCGGTGGTGACCCAAGTGGTGGGGTTCATAATGATGGCAGCATCCAGGCCCACATTGTACTCAGATTCCTGAACAAACTTCTTCAGCCAGGCCTTCTTAACATTGTTTTTGAACTCCACACCCAAAGGGCCGTAGTCCCAGGAGTTGGCCAGACCGCCGTAAATCTCAGAACCCGCGTAAACATAGCCGCGGTTTTTACAGAGGTTTACGATCATATCCAGTGTCTTTTCGCTGTTTTTCATATGCACATCCTCCAAAACGGATTATTTTTCTTAATGTAGCATTATACTTGAATTTTTCCGTGAAATCAAGCTTTTTCTCATGACAAATTAGGAAGCTCATTCTGCGGTTCCGGTTTTGCCGGTGATAGCTTCTTTTTATACCTCATCTGTGCTTACCAGCTCCGGGCCAAGATCCAGCGCCATTATCTGATAGATCCGGTCAGAAAGTTCAACTGTGGTCAGCTCCTGATATTCCTCCGGCTGAATTACCTGCAAAAGCCGCACCTCCACGGTGCTGGATTTCAAATGCAGAAACCGATTCACTACATAGGGAGTGCCCCGAAGGGTACACACCACGATGGGCACCTTAGTCTTGGTTGCGATCTTAAAAACACCGGGACGGAAATGGTGCAGCTTTTTATCCGGGTAGATGCGTCCTTCCGGAAATACCGCGATAGATGCCTTGTCTTCCTTGAGAATCTGAATGCACTTGAGAATGGTTTTTAGTGCCTCCCGATCATTTTCCCGATTGATAGGCTGGCACAGAATCTTGTGCATCATTTCTCCGGCAAGAAAGTAGCCCATAACTTCCCGTTTCGAGATAAAGGCCAGCTGACTTTTTCGGAAACAGGTCAGCATAAATACAGGATCAATATTGTCTGTATGGTTACACACCAGCAAAAAGCGCCCGGCTTTTGGTGTCTTCTCCAGACCGCTGGCTTTGATGCGCACCCGGGCCAAACACAAAGCCGCATCTGCATACAGGTGCAGCATTGTGCGGTAAAATTTACTGTCATTCTCCTGAGGCTTGTTCTGATCTACCAGCTTGCAAATCAGCCACAAGAAACCAAATGCCAGTAAGAGCAACAGCACAAAAGCCGCAAGAAAGCCCAATGGCAGAATCCAAATCCAATTCAGTCCGCAAAAGCCATCCGCAACACCGCAAACAGCGGCAGAGGCCGCAACCGACAACAGGAATATGGCGGTCAGAAGCATAAACATCTCCCCTTTTTCCCAATTTATTTTATTATACTCGTTCTTCCCCCCGGACACAAGCACAAAATAGTAAAGAAAGAGTTTTTTTCACAAGGGGTAGAAATTACTGTTTCAGACTGTTATAATATAATGTATTCTTAGGTATATTAGGGATTTACAAACGCAACCGAAAGGAAAATAAGAACTATGTCCTTATCCTCCGCCGCCCCCTGGCACGCTTTCTACGGAAACACCCCCACCACCATTGACTATCCTCAAAAGACCATGTATCAGATGGTGGCGGCTGCTGCCGAAAAATATCCCACAAACAACGCCTACTGTTTTATGGGTAAAAGCACCACCTTCCAAACCTTTTTGGCACGGATTGATGCCGCAGCTAAGGGGCTTTATGCCCTGGGTATCCGCAAAGGTGACCGGGTCACCATCTGCATGGCCAACACGCCCCAGGCGGTAGACTGTTTCTATGCTTTGAACCGAATCGGTGCCATTCCCAATATGATCCACCCGCTGTCAGCTGCAGAGGAAATTGCCTTTTACCTGAATATTTCCCATTCCAAGGCCATTTTGACCCTGGATCAGTTCTATACCAAGGTCGCTTCCATCCTTCCCAAACTGGAGCAGCCTGTTAAAATTCTCATCGCTAAAATTGGGGACGAGCTGCCTTTTTTGAAAAAACTTCTGTTTCCCCTGACAAAAAGCGGAAAAGCCGGCAAAGAGCTTCCCAAAACCGGCTACACGCTTTGGTCGGATCTGCTTGCCGCCGGTAAAAACACCGTTCTGCCTCCCCACGACGGTGGTGCGGAAGACTGCGGTGCCATTCTTTACTCCGGCGGCACCACCGGTACCACCAAAGGCATCCTGCTGTCCAATCTAAATTTCAATGCCTTGGGACTGCAGACCATTGCCGCCTCCGGCTTCGGCTCTGTAGCCGGCATGAAAATGTTATCTATCATGCCGATTTTCCACGGTTTCGGTCTGGGCATCGGCATCCACACCGCCCTCATTGACGGTGCCACCTGCATTCTTGTTCCCCGGTTCAGCGTCAAGATCTACGCAGACACCTTACGGAAGCAGAAACCAAACCTGATTCCCGGTGTTCCCACCCTGTTTGAAGCCCTTCTGCGGGCAGAAAAGTTAGAACACGCGGATCTTAGCTTCCTGAAAGGCATCTTCTCCGGTGGTGACAGCCTGTCCCCTGAGCTAAAGAAAAAAGTGGATGCCTTTCTGAAAGACCACAACTGCTCCCAGCAGATCCGGGAGGGCTACGGCACCACCGAGTGTGTCACAGCCTCCTGTCTGACACCCAAAGACTATGCCCGGAAGGGTTCTATCGGCATTCCTTTCCCGGACACCTATTACAAAATCGTCAAACCCGGAACCAGGGAAGAAGTGCAACCTGACACCGAAGGCGAAATCTGTGTCCACGGCCCCACCGTCATGCTGGGGTATATGGACAACCCGGAGGAGACAGCCCACACCCTGCAGCAACATGCCGACGGCAAGCTTTGGCTGCACACCGGTGACTTAGGTCATATGGACAGCGACGGTTTTATCTATTTTCATCAGCGGCTGAAGCGCATGATTATCACCTCCGGCTACAATGTCTACCCTTCTCAGCTGGAAAATATCATGGATGCCCACGAAAAAGTGCTGCTTTCCTGTGTCATTGGCGTCAAAGACGAATACCGGGGACAGCTGGTCAAAGCCTATGTGGTTCCCATGCCCGGCATTACGCCCACGGAAGCGCTGAAGCAGGAGTTGCTTTGCTACTGTGCTGACCGCATCGCCAAGTATGCCCTTCCCCGGGATATTGAATTTCGCGCAGAGCTTCCCAAAACATTGGTGGGCAAGGTGGCCTATCGAGTTTTGGAAGAGGAAGCTGCAAGGCAGGATGTGTAATCATGAAAAAGCGTATTTGGGAATTGGATGCCCTGCGGGGCCTGTGCATTTTATGTGTGGTGTTTATCCACTTCATGTATGACATGACCGATCTTTACGGTATTATCAGCTTTGAATATCCGGCTGTGTATCTGTTTATCCAGCAATGGGGCGGCGTGCTGTTTCTGCTGATCTCCGGCATCTGTGTAACCTTAGGCAGCCATTGTATCCGCCGGGGAATTTTGGTGTTCCTCTGTGGTTTGGTCATCAGTGCTGTCACTGCCGGCATGTATTTTCTGGGCATGGCAGATAAAAGTGTCATTATTTATTTTGGTGTGCTTCACTGTTTGGGCGTTTGTATGCTGCTGTGGCCTCTTTTCCGAAAGCTGCCCAACTGGGCTTTGGCCACAATCGGCGCCGTTTTGGCCGTGGCAGGTCTTTTACTCAGTAAAGTACAAATGTCCCACAACTGGCTGATGCCCCTGGGTCTATATAGCCCACAATTTGCTTCAGCAGATTACTTTCCCCTTTTGCCCCACTTTGGATTTTTCCTGCTGGGTGCCTTTTTAGGAAGAACTGCGTATCGCAAACAACAGTCCTTACTGCCTAAGGTAAATCCTGAGATTTTGCCCATTCGCTTTTTGCAGCTTTGCGGCAAGCATTCTCTTTGGATCTATCTGCTCCATCAGCCCATTTTCAGCGGAATCTTTTGGCTGATCCTGTCTTTGAAATAAATTTCTGCCACATTGGGAGGAAACTATGAAAAAATATTTAAAACCCGCCACCCTGCCCTGGTTCGTCCTGGTTACAGGCGGCATCGGTATTGCCTTGCGCTTTTGGCTGCTGTCCGCAGGCGTGGATACCAAAGGTCTTTTGAAAACCGGCCACCCTGCCGGCATCCTGCTTTGGGTACTCACCGCCATTACCGCCGGTGTGGTGATCTATGGGTGCCTGCCTTTGGTGGAAGCCAATAAATATGGTTATAACTTCCCGTCTACGCCAATCAGCGCCATTGGAGAAGGTTTCCTTGCTTTGGGGATCCTGGTTGTCGGCATTCTGTCCCTGTGCAGGTCCTCCGATACGCTTTCCATCATCATGGCCATTGCAGGCTTTCTTTCTGTGCCGATGCTCCTTCTGTGCGCATTTTACCGCTGGAAAGGCGTAAAGCCCTTGTTTTTGTTCCACGGTTTTGTCTGCATCTTCTGGGTTCTGCGGCTGATTTCTCTGTATCGGGACTGGAGTCCGGACCCCCAACTGCAGCACTATATTTTTGCGCTTTTGGCCAACATCTTTGTGATGCTTTCTTATTATCAGCGGACAGCTTTTGATGCAGGCAGCGGAAACCGCAGAGTCCATGCCATTACACATTTGGAAGCCGCCTTTTTCTGCTGCCTGTCTATCGTGGGCAGTCGGGATTGGTACCTGTATGTTGCCTGTGTTCTGTGGTCCATTACCGATCTGTGCCGGCTGACCCCTATGCCCAAAAGAGCACCTCACTCTCCGAAAAAGGATGAAGACCATGAACCTGCCTGAGTATGCAGCTGTCTGTATTGCCGCCCTGGAAAATGCCGGTTTTTCTGCTTACGCAGTAGGGGGTTGTGTCCGGGATATGACACTGGGGTTAATTCCCCAAGATTATGATCTTTGCACCAGCGCCCTGCCCCAACAAATCCAGTCTGTTTTCCAAAACCAAAAACTGGTTTTGGCGGGAGAAAAGCACGGCACGGTGGGTGTTGTCACCGAAGGCGGTGTCGTGGAGATCACCACCTACCGCACAGAAGGTGACTACCGGGATCACCGACACCCCAACTGGGTAGAATTTGTAGACCATATTGAAGGCGACCTGGCCCGACGGGATTTCACCGTCAACGCCATGGCCTGGTCTCCTATCCGGGGTTTTGCCGACCCATTTGGTGGCAGACAGGACCTGTCCGACCGTATCCTTCGGGCAGTTGGCGATCCTGACCAGCGGTTTGAAGAGGATGCCCTGCGGATTCTCCGGGGCGTTCGATTTGCGGTGCGTTACGGGTTGGAAGTAGAACCTGCTACCATGGATGCCATGATCCGGCTGTCGCCCTTAATGGACAGCCTGGCCCGGGAACGGGTCTTCGACGAGTTGTGCAAGCTTCTCCCCCTGGTTACTTCTGAGGACCTGCTGCATTTTGCCCCGATCCTTACGCAGGTTATCCCGGAGCTGAAGGAAACCCTGGGCTTTGACCAGCATAGTCCCCACCATTTATACGATATCTTTACCCATACCGCCATCGTCACCGGCGGTGTGCCGGCGGTTCTTAGCCTGCGCCTTGCCGCGCTGTTCCATGATGTGGGAAAAGTTGCAACCTTTACGCTGGACGAAACCGGCAGAGGACACTTTCTCGGTCATGCCGAAGTCAGCGCAGAAATTGCAGACCGCATCCTGCTGCGGCTGAAAGCCCCCACCGCCTTGCGTAAGCAAGTGGTTTTCCTTATTGAAAAGCACATGCTCCACCTAACTCCCGAAAAAAAGCTCCTGCGTCGCCGGCTGAGCCAGTACGGAGAGGAAAATATCCGGCAGCTGCTGCTTTTACAGCAAGCCGATTTTGGCGGAAAGGGTATTTTAGGAGACCCACCGCCCTTTGGGCAGATCACTGCTGTTTTAGATGAGATCCTGGCAGAGAATACCTGTTTGCAGGTGTCGGACCTGGCCATAAACGGTCATGATTTGCTGGCCCTTGGCATTACCGGCCCGGCCATCAGGCAAACTTTGGAGCATCTGCTGTCTCAGGTGCTGGACGAAAAACTTCCCAACGAAAAAACCGCACTGCTAAACGCCCTGAGCAAATAAATTGCAGTTTATCGGGCAGTTCACCACCAAATACGGTCTTGTGGCTCTCCCAGCGGGAGAGCCAAGAGTTCTACCCAACTGCCCCACAAACGAAAAATTGAACTTCTTGCGGAGGTATTTCTTAATGAATATTGCCATCGTTACCGGCGCATCCTCCGGTATGGGTCGGGAATTTGTCACACAACTTTCCCAATATGTCCAGGTCGATGAAATTTGGGTCATTGCCCGTCGGAAATCGGCCCTGGAATCGTTGCAGAAAGAAGTGCAAGCCCCCATCCGCCCCGTGGTTTTGGATCTGTGTGAAGCGGAAAGCTTTCCGATCCTGGAAAAGCTGCTGGCCCAGGAAAGGCCCAATATCCGCCTGCTGGTCAATGCCGCCGGTTTTGGAAAGATTGGTGCCTATCACAAAATCCCCACGGAAGAAGAAGCCAAAATGATTGACCTGAACTGCAAAGCTTTGGTACTGATGACCCGGCTGGTACTGCCCTACATGGAACGGGGCAGTCACATTTTACAGCTGGACAGTCTCTCTGCGTTCCAGCCTGTGCCCTTCATCTCCACCTATGCCGCCACCAAATCCTTTGTTCTCAGCTACAGCCGGGCTATGAACCGAGAATTGAAGCCCAGGGGCATTCGTATGATGGCTATGTCCCCCGGTTGGGTAAAAACAGAATTTTTCAACCGGGCTGTAGTGACCAACGGTGACAACGAGCTGCAGCACTACAGCCACCTTTGGGAAGCCAAAGATGTGGTAGCCACAGGACTGAAGGATCTGTACCGCAGGAAAAAGGATTACTCTGTCCACGGCTTCTCCACCCGGATGCAGGTGCGGCTGGTAAAGCTGCTGCCCCATTCCATCATCATGAACATTTGGCTGAAACAGCAGAAAAAGCCCAAGAATAATCGGAATCTGACCGTAAAGGAGCGCGAATGAGAAAGAGAATTATTCAAATTATCCTGTTTGTCATAGGATTAAGCCTGTGTCTGTATTTCTTAATTCCCCGGGATCAGGAGCCCCCTGCCCCGGTTTCCGGGAATCTGACTGTCCATTACATTGATGTAGGACAAGCTGACTGCGCGCTTTTGGAGTGTGACGGCAAATTCCTGCTGATCGACGGTGGCAATGTGGAAGACAGTTCTTTGGTGGTCAGCTACCTGCAAAAGATAGGTGTGGAGCGTTTGGAAGCCGTTGTCTGCTCCCATGCCCACGAAGATCATGTAGGCGGTTTGCCCGGCGTACTGGCGCTCTTCCCCACCGCCGCTGTCTATGCTCCCACCAACACCTACAGTTCCCAATGTTTTGACGATTTTCTGCGCTACACCGATCAGCAACGGCTTTCCGTCACCATTCCCAAGGCCGGCGACACCATCCCCTTTGGCGATGTTACTGTTACTGTCCTTGGCCCGCTCAAAAGCTATGCAGACCCCAATAACACCTCTTTGGTGCTTCGGGTAGATTTTGGCGAGACCCGTTTTCTCTTCACCGGAGATATGGAGACCGATGCAGAAACGGATCTTTTGGATGCAGGTGCGGATGTAAAAGCCGATGTTCTGAAAGTCGGTCACCACGGCTCCAACACCTCCACCGGCTACCGTTTCCTCCGGGAAGTGAATCCCAAATGGGCTGTGATTTCCGTGGGTACAGACAATTCCTACGGTCACCCCCATGAAGAGCCCATGTCCCGACTGCGCGATGCCGAAGTCACGGTCTACCGTACCGACAAAATGGGCACCATTCTCGCAGTTTCCGACGGCAAGGCCGTCACCTTCTCCTGGAAGAACTCCACTGTCCAGCCAGAGTCTACCGGCGAGCGCACGCCAATGTCCTACATTGGAAATATCAACACCAAAACACTTCACAGTTCTGACTGCGGCAGTTTGCCGGATCCCAAAAATCAAATTCTCTTCGACTCCTACGAGGCTGCCATAGAAGCCGGCTACAAACCGCACAACAGCTGTCTTGGATAAAAAATCACCTTCTTTCCTGAAGCCCGGGAAAGAAGGTGATTTTTTATGGATACTAAAGAAACCCCCTTGCTTCCCACGGGCAATTCGTGATATAATGCTTTTACTGTTACAAAAGACTGCTGCCGCTTGGAAGCAGAAAAAGAAACCAGGTTTATGGGTAGAGAGGAACAATATATATGATCGATTTTTCCGCAAAAAAAGGTTTTATCTGCGATATGGACGGTGTTATCTACCATGGCAATCAAATATTGCCGGGTGTTCCGGAATTTATTGACTGGCTGCATCGGGAAAATAAACAGTTTCTGTTTTTGACAAACAACAGCGGCTACACCCCCAGAGAGCTGCAGCAAAAGCTGGCCCGCATGGGCCTTCATGTATCAGAAGAACATTTTTATACCAGCGCATTGGCAACTGCCGCATTTCTGAAAGAACAGGCTCCGGGGTGTTCTGTATATGCCATCGGCGAGGCCGGTCTTTTGAACGCCCTGTATGATGCCGGCATCACCATGAATGATGTCAATCCTGATTATGTGGTTATCGGGGAAAGCAAAAGCTACTCACTGGACACCCTGACAAAAGCTACCAACTTGGTTTTGCAGGGTGCAAAGCTGATCGGTGCCAATTCCGACCTGACCGGCCCCATCGAAAACGGAATTGCCCCCGCCTGCCGGGCTCTGATCGCCCCCATTGAGCTTGCCACCGGAAAGCAAGCCTATTTCTGCGGAAAGCCAAACCCATTGATGATGCGTACCGGTCTGAACATTTTGGGCTGCCACTCCGGAGAAGCCGTCATGGTCGGTGATCGGATGGATACAGATGTGATTTCCGGTATGGAATGCGGTATGTCCACCGTTTTGGTGCTTTCCGGAGTGTCCTCCCGTGCCACCATAGACACCTTCGCCTATCGGCCTACTGTAGTTTTAAACGGTGTCGGAGAAATTGCCGCCCTGGCTGACAAGCAAAGACAATAAACCGCCTATACTCTATGAATATATTAAAAGCTCCCAGTTCATGTTGAACCGGGAGCTTTTCTGTATTTGGAATTCAGTTTACCAAATAACTACTCTCTTGGAGGGTGCCAGGTACATGCCGTCAGTCTTCTTTACGTTGAAGGCGGCATACCATTCGGGGAAGTTTCTGGGAGGCATATTGGCCCGGAGGTAGCAGGGGCCGTGGACATCCACCTGCAGCAACAGCGCCTGATATTCAGGCTTAGCCTTCTGGCACCAAACTCTTGCCCAGTTGGCAAAGTACTCCTCAAAGGAAACGCCCTCAGTCTGAGACATGATGTCCAGGGTCACAGCCATACCGCCGTTGTCGGCGATATTTTCGCTGACGGTAAACTTACCGTTGACAGTGCCCCAGGGCAGCTCGATGCCGTCAAACTGCTTAATCATGGCATTTACCTTCTTGTTGAACTTCCGCTCATCTGCCTTGGTCCACCAGTTGTTCAGGTTGCCCAGTTCGTCGCACTTGGCGCCGTTGGAGTCGAAAGCGTGAGAGATCTCATGGCCGATTACCGCGCCGATGCCGCCCAGGTTCTCACTTCTGGTCTGATGGATAGAGTAGAAGGGAGGCTGCAAAATGGCAGCGGGGAAGGTAATGTCGTTGACAAAGGGATCGTAGCAGGCGTTGACCATGTGTCCGGGCATTGCCCAGTGGGTGCGATCCACTTCCTTGTTAAGCTTGCTAAAGTTTTCTTCCATGCGGATCTTGCGCAGGGTGGATACGATGTCAAAGAGGGACTTGGTCTCGTCGAACACCAACTTGCTGTAGATCTCCTCTACACGGTCGGGGTAAGCCAGCTTCAAACCCATCTTGGAAAGCTTCAGGATCGCCTTATCCTTGGTAGTCTGCTCCAGAATGTCATTTTCTGCGATCCGCTTCTGATAGGTAGCCACGATTTTCTGGACGATCTCGGTAATGTCTTTCTTGGCTTCCTCGCCAAAATATTTCTCACCGTAGTACAGGCCTACCGGTTCGCTGTACAGACCGGAAGCCAACTGATAGGCAAACTTTTCGGGAGAAGACACAGCGGCAATGCCGGAGAGGGCTCTGCGGAAACCGCCGCCCAGGTCCCGGAGTTCTTCGGACAGCAGACTGCAGCTGCCCATCAGGGTCACCACATAGGCCCAGTTCTTGTACATCTCAAAGTTATCCTGGTTGAATACCTCTTTGAAATTCTTGAAGAACCGGGGCTCTGCCACGATAATCTCCTCGGGAACAAAACCAAACAGGTCGGCAAGGAGCTTTTTCAGGTTCAGAGGCTTGACCATACCTGCCACTCTGCCAGTCTTCATGGGGTTGTACATCTTGGTGTACTCAGACCATTCCTCGTTGCTCTTAACATACTTGGCAAGCAAAGCATCAAAGGCCAAAGTATCCTTCAGAAGAGCGTCGCTCTCTTCCTCGCTGTGACCTGCCTTGGCAAGTACCTGCTTGGCAAAGCCGCTCCACATATTCAGCAGCATATCTCTCTGCTGCTCCTTGCCTTCTGCGTAATAAGAAGCATCGGGCAGGATCACGCCGGGACCCTGAACCATGACGCAGTGATGGGTGGTATCCTTCATATTGGGCTCCACCGCAATGTTGATGGGCATTGCAATGTCCTTCAGGATCAGCTCCTTGGTGCGCAGGTTGAAGCTGCGCAGGGTGCCCAGCTTCTTGAGGATCGCCAGGTTCTTCAGCGCGGGCTTGATGCCGTGCTTTTTCTTCCGCTTCACATCCTTGGCCAGCATAAACAGCTTGCAGGCTCTTGCCAAATAATCGTTGGGGTAGGATGCATCCGCGCACATGGTATTAAATTCCCCGATCATCAGCTTTTCCACATCAGTGCTGAGGGTGGCGAAGCCACCGGCAACAGGCATATCCTCGGGAATTACCAGTTCCTCCAGCCTTGCTTGATTCACGAAAGTATACAGGTCATCTTGAATTCTGATCTTTTCCATGATTATCTCCTTTACATTAGATGTAATACTATTTTTATATCATAGTAAATGTATTTTGTCAAAATATACTCAGCAAATTCCCGCCAAAAATTCCTGTTTCCTATCGACTAATGGGCTTTTTCGTGATATAATGCCCATAATTCTGTAAGAAAGTAGGTGTCTGCCATGGGAGAACAAATAAAAAAAACCAACATTTGCGTGGGATTGCTGGCCCATGTGGACGCCGGAAAGACCACCCTTTCTGAAGCGCTTCTTTATTGCAGCGGCAGTCGTCGCGCTTTGGGTCGGGTTGACCATGGAGATGCCTATTTGGATACCCACGCCCTGGAACGGCAGCGGGGTATCACCATCTTTTCCAAACAGGCTCTGCTTGCTACGGAACAACTGGAAATCACCTTGCTGGATACCCCGGGGCATGTGGACTTTTCCACAGAAGCGGAACGGGTCATGCCGGTTTTGGACTGTGCCATTTTGGTCATCAGCGGCACCGACGGTGTTCAGGCGCATACGCTGACTTTATGGCAGCTTTTGGCGCGGTATGAAGTCCCTGTTTTTTTATTTATCAATAAAATGGATCTGCCCGGTGCAGACCGGGGTAAGATCCTGCGGCAGCTGCAGACTCAGCTAAGTAACGGCTGCATGGATTTTGGGCAGGAACTGCCCCAAATTGAAGAAAACTGCGCTATGTGCGACGAAGCCCTGTTGGAGACCTATTTGGAAACCGGCACCGTTACCGACGGCAACATTCAGGGGCTTGTGCAGCAGCGCAAGGTGTTTCCATGCTGCTTTGGGTCTGCTCTGCAGCTGACCGGAGTGGAAGAATTTTTGTCTGTTTTGGATCGCTATGCCCCCCATCCCCAGGTTTCCCCCAGGTTTGGCGCACGGGTATACAAGATCTCTCGAGACCCGCAGGGCAACCGGCTGACTTGGCTGAAAATCACCGGCGGCAGTTTGGAGGTTCGGTCTCAACTGTGTTATGTAAACCAAAAAGAGGAAACTTTGGAAGAAAAGCCATTGCAGCTGCGGCGATACTCCGGAGAGAAATTCACCCCGGTACAAACAGTTTTACCCGGTCAGACTGTGGCAGTTACCGGTCTGACCGCCACCTATGCCGGGCAAGGTCTGGGGGCTGCCCTGGGGGCGGCTGCGCCGGTTTTGGAGCCTGTCATGACCTACCGGGTGAGTCTCCCTCAGGGCAAGGATCCTTTGACGGTACTGCCCAAGCTGCGGCTGCTGGAAGAGGAAGATCCCCAGCTGCACATCTTATGGGAAGGCAGTCAGATCCATGTGCAGATCATGGGCAAGGTGCAGCTGGAAGTGTTTCAAAGCCTTGTGAAAGAGCGGTTTGATCTGGATATCACCTTGGCAGACCAGC
>JAGBTV010000115.1 GCA_017631155.1 Oscillospiraceae bacterium
AAGGGTGAGCTTGTGGCGATCCCTACGGAAACGGTCTACGGTTTGGCCGCCAACGGTCTGGACGAGGAGGCTGTGGCAAAGATCTTTGTTGCAAAAGGCCGCCCCCAGGACAACCCCTTGATCCTGCATGTGGCGGATGCTGCTGATATTGAAAAATTCTGCCATTCCATTCCGGAAGCTGCCTGGGTTTTGGCAGAAAAGTTTTGGCCAGGCCCCCTGACCATGGTACTGCCTGCCAAGGATACCGTTCCCCGTCGCACAACTGCCGGTCTTTCTACCGTAGCAGTCCGCTGCCCGGATTGTGCGGTAACAAGGGATATCATCCGCCTGGCCGGTGTGCCCATTGCGGCTCCTTCTGCCAATATTTCCGGAAAGCCCTCCACCACCACCGCAGAGCATGTCCGCCATGACCATGACGGACGGATCGCTGCCATTGTGGACGGTGGGCCCTGCCGCGTCGGTGTGGAATCCACCATTGTGGATTTGACAGAGGAACGCCCCAGGCTGCTCAGACCAGGTGGAATCACTCCGGAGCAGCTTCGCCAGGTGCTGGGCGATCTGATCGTGGACAAGGCGGTTACTGCTCAGATCGATAAAGATTCGGTGGTAAAAGCCCCCGGCATGAAATATAAGCACTATGCCCCCCAGGGCGAGGTGATTATTGTGGCCGGTTCCCGGGAGAAGGCGGCGGCTTACATTTACAGACATTTTGCCCCCGGTGACCGGGTACTTTGCTTTGAAGAAGAACTTTCCCTCTATGAAGGCTTTGCACCCTTAGCTTACGGAAAAGAAGCGGATGTAAATACCTTGTCTGCAGGCTTGTTTGGGGCGCTGCGAGAGCTGGATGATCCGGCGGTCCGCAAGGTCTATGCCCGGTGCCCTGAGGGTGGCGGTGTGGCCTATGCGGTACAGAACCGGCTGAAAAAAGCGGCGGCTTTCCAGATCGTAGATGCGGAGGTGGAGCTATGATCCTCGGCATCACCGGTGGAACAGGCTCAGGAAAGACCACACTTTTGGATGTGATCCGGGAGTGTGCTGGAAGGGTTCTTGACTGTGACGCGATCTACCATCAGCTGTTGCAGACGGACACTGCTCTGCTGCAGGCTATTGAAATGCGGTTTCCCGGTGTGGTGGAACAGGGCGGTCTGAACCGCAAAAAGCTGGGAAGCATCGTCTTTTCCGATAAAGCCGCCTTGGAAGACTTGAACCGAATTACCCACAGCGCAGTAAAACGGGAAGTGTTATGTAAACTAAAAGAAGAAACGACGCTGACGGCCATCGATGCCATCGGTCTGTTTGAAGGCGGCCTTGCAGAGCTTTGCGATGTGACCGTAGCGGTCACCGCCCCCTTGGAGGATCGGATCAGCCGGCTGATGGCTCGGGACGGAATTACCGAAGAATATGCAAAAAGCCGCATTTCCGCCCAGCATAGCGATGACTGGTTCCGGGAAAAATGTGACCGTATGCTAGTCAATGACGGAAATATAGAGGCGTTTAAAACCAAATGCCTTGCATTTTTGTTTTCCTTGGGTATAATGAAAGAAAACCAGTAAAGGAGATAATGATATGACCAATGAAGAATTGCGCGAATCCCTGCTTGCAGCCCCTAAGAACGGCTATACCCGCATCACTGCGGAGCAGAAGGCAGAAATGAACGATTACTGCAAGCGCTACATGGCTTTTATGGATGCCTGCAAGACAGAGCGGGAAGCTACCGCCTGGGCCATTGCTGAAGCGAAGAAGCTGGGCTTCAAGCCCTTTGCCCCCGGCATGACCGCAAACCCCGGAGAAAAGATCTACTATAACTGCCACGACAAGGCCATCGCTTTGGCCGTTGTGGGTAAGGAGTCCCTGGCAAAGGGCGCCAATATTTGCGCTGCCCATGTAGATTCTCCCCGGATGGACTTGAAGCCCAATCCTCTGTATGAAGATTCTGAGATTGCCTACTTCAAGACCCATTACTACGGCGGCATCAAGAAGTATCAGTGGCCTACTATCGAGCTGGCGCTCCACGGTGTGGTCTACCGCAAGGATGGAAGTGTCATCACCATCACCATCGGTGAAGATCCTGCTGATCCCGTGCTGATGGTCTCTGACCTGCTGCCGCACCTGGCTGCAGATCAGATGCAGAAGACTGCCGGTAAGGTCATTGCCGGTGAGCAGCTGAATGTGATCCTGGGTTCTGAGCCTATCCAGGGCGAAGGCAGCGATCTTGTCAAGCTGAACATCATGAAGTGGCTAAATGAAAAGTACGGCCTCATCGAGGAAGATTTCCTGTCTGCAGAACTGGTTATCGTTCCTGCCGGCAAGTGCCGGGAGGTAGGTTTCGACCGCAGCCTGCTCAGCGCCTACGGCCATGACGACCGGGTCTGCGCCTACGCAGAGCTGGAAGCCCTGTTTACCATTGAAACTCCCACCAAGACTGCTGTCTGCATCCTGGCTGACAAGGAGGAGATCGGCAGCGTTGGCATTTCCGGTATGCAGAGCCATTACTTTGAGCATTTCATGGGCGGTCTGTGTGATGCCCAGGGTGTGAAGCTGGAGGATTGCTTCGCCAATTCTTTCTGCCTCAGCGCGGACGTTTCCAATGCTTACGATCCCAACTTCGCTGAAGTTTCTGACGGCCGGAACAATTCCCGTCTGAACTACGGCATCTCCATCTGCAAGTATACTGGCTCCCGGGGTAAGGGCGGCGCTTCCGATGCTTCTGCCGAAGCTATGGGCCATATCCGCACCACCTTTGCCAATGCCGGTGTCATTTGGCAGATCGCAACCCTGGGCAAGGTAGACCAGGGCGGTGGCGGCACTGTGGCGGCCTATATGGCAAACCGCAACATCGTCACTGTGGATGCCGGTGTGCCTGTATTGAGTATGCACGCACCTCTGGAGCTGGTTTCCAAGCTGGACTGCTATGAGACCATGCTGGCCTGCAAGGCTATCTATTTGGCGTAAGGAGAACTTTCCGTTTCCGCAGGCGCATTTTGCGCCTGCGGAATCTTTCTTTTCCCGGCAAAGCCGAATCCGGGAAAAGAGAAAAAATATTCTTTCTTTCAAGGGAGAAAATCCATTGACAAAATGCAGAATTTTTAGTATATGTATACTTGTCATATTGTGACGAAATCTACGCAAAGGAACGGGGGAGGATAATGTCCAAGGAACTCATCAGGCTCCGGGATCTTACCATGGAGTTCGACGGGGAGCGTATTCTCGACGGTATCAATCTCTATATCAATGACCATGAATTTTTAACCCTGCTGGGTCCTTCCGGCTGCGGAAAAACCACAACGTTGCGAATCATCGGTGGCTTCCTTACACCGACTGAAGGAACGGTGGTTTTTGATGGAGAATGCATCAATGATGTGCCGCCTTATAAACGGCAGATCAATACTGTGTTCCAGCGGTATGCACTGTTTCCGCACCTGAATGTATTCGATAATATTGCCTTTGGCCTTCGGGTTGCCAAGATGCCCAAGGAAGAGATCGAACAGCGGGTCAACCATATGCTGGAGGTGGTCAGCCTGAAGGGCTACGGCCATCGAAATGTATCCTCTTTGTCCGGCGGACAGCAGCAGCGTGTCGCCATTGCCAGAGCCTTGGTCAATGAACCGAAGGTTCTGCTGCTGGATGAGCCTTTGGGTGCGCTGGACCTTCGTCTGCGTAAGGATATGCAGAACGAACTGAAGCGGATTCAGCAGGCAACCGGCATCACCTTTGTCTATGTTACCCACGACCAGGAAGAGGCACTTTCCATGTCCGATACTGTGGTCGTCATGGATAAAGGCCGGATCCAGCAGATCGGCAAGCCTGAGGATATTTACAACGAGCCGAAGAATGCCTTTGTGGCAGATTTCATTGGCGAAAGTAATATTTTGGACGGCATTATGCTTGCAGACTATAAAGTCAAGTTTTTTGGCCGAACCTTTACCTGTGTGGATGCCGGCTTTGAACCCAATGAACCGGTGGATGTTGTCATTCGTCCGGAGGATATCGACATTGTGGAGCCGGATCAGGGACATTTGGTCGGCACCGTTACCGGTATCACCTTCAAGGGACTCAATTATGATATCATTGTGGAATTCAAGGGCTTCAAGTGGCTGATTCAGACCACAGACTTCCATCCTGTGGGGGCTGTGATCGGTATTCGTCTGAATCCAGAGGATATCCATATTATGCACAAGAGCGAGTATTCCGGAATGTTCGGTGATTACAGCTCTTACTCCGCCGAGTATGACGAGTTGACGGAGGATGCCGGCGATGAGGAAGAATAAGTCTGTTTTGCTCAGTGTGCCCTATATTCTTTGGATGGTGGCTTTCACACTGATTCCGCTGTGCGTGGTAGGCTACTACGCCCTGACAGACCCGGATACCGGCGCATTTACCCTGGATAACATTCGGGATCTTGAGATGTATATGCCGGTGCTGGGACAGTCTGTGCTGTATAGCCTCATCTCTGCGGCGCTGTGTTTGCTCCTGGGTTACCCGGTGGCTTACTATATCGCCCACCGCACGCCGGTTATGCAGAAGATCCTGTATATGCTGGTGATGCTTCCCATGTGTATGAGCTTTTTGCTCAGAACTTTGGCATGGGTGGGCCTTCTGCAGGATACCGGCATCATTAACAATTTCCTGGATTGGATCGGCGTTGGTCGGATTCAGCTGATTCGTACCCCCGGTGCGGTGATTTTGGGTATGGTATATAACTATCTGCCCTATATGATTCTGCCCCTGTATGCTACTCTGGTGAAGATCGACAACCGGCTCATCGAGGCGGCAGAGGATTTGGGCTGCAATAGTCTCCAAACCTTTACCAAGGTAATTCTGCCTCTGTCTGTTCCCGGTATTTTCTCCGGAATCACCATGGTGTTTGTGCCGGCTGTGTCTACCTTCTATATCTCCCAAAAGCTGGGCGGTACCGATACAGTTCTGATCGGTGACTTGATCGAGCGCCTGTTTAAGCAGGGTGACAATCCCAACCTGGGCGCAGTTTTGAGCCTGGTGCTGATGGCTTTGGTGCTGGTATGTACCGGTATTATGAACCGGTTGGGTAAGGATGAGGAAGGCGGTGTCATCGTATGAAAAAGGCAAACCGCGTCCTCACGATCTTGATGTTTGTGTTCCTGTATATTCCCATGGTGGTGCTGATCGTGGCATCTTTCAATACGGGAAAGGACATTACAAAATTTGAAGGTTTTACCTTCGCCCAGTATGGCGAACTGTTCCGGGACAAGGATCTTTTGGGCCTTTTGGGCAACTCTGTGCTGATCGCGCTGCTGTCTACAGCCATTTCTGTGGCTTTCGGCACTTTGGCGGCTGTGGGCATCCACTCCCTAAAACCGAAGATGCGCAAGGCTGTTTTGAGCCTGACCAATATTCCCATGACAAACCCGGATATCGTTACCGGTGTCAGCTTGTCCCTACTGTTTGTTTTTGTGGGTACGGGACTGTTGAATCAGCGGGAATCCCTGAATTTCGGCACATTGCTGCTGGCTCATGTGACCTTTGGACTGCCTTATGTGATCCTCAATGTCATGCCCAAGCTGCAGCAGATGAACCCGGCGCTCACCGATGCGGCCATGGACTTGGGCTGCACCCCGGTGAAGGCTTTCTTCAAGGTAATCATCCATGAGATCATGCCCGGTGTGGTATCCGGCGGCATCATGGCCTTTACCATGAGCCTGGACGATTTCGTTATCAGCTATTTCGTTACCGGTTCGGATTTTGTCACTTTGCCGGTAGAGATCTATACCTATACCAAAAAGCCCATCCATCCCAAGGTCTACGCTATGTTTACCTTGCTGTTCGGCCTGATCTTTGTGCTGATGCTGACCATGAATCTGCTGCAGCTGCGGTCTGACCGAAAAAAGGCCAGCAAACGGCCGGTATCCCGGGGGTGGAAGATTGCCCGTCGGTGGGTCGCCGGCGTGGCGGCTGCAAGCCTGGTGGTGGGTTGCGGCTTCCTGTTTGCAAACGGACGGCAGGAGAAAACGGTGCTGAATGTCTACAACTGGGGTATGAATATGGCCGACGGTACCGACGGCACCATGGACCTGGTGGCAGAATTTGAGAAGCGCTATCCCAATATCGATGTAAGAATGTCGGAGTACGAGTCCAATGAGGTGTTGTACTCCAAGCTGAAAAACGGCGGCATCAGTGTGGATGTGATCATCCCATCGGATTATATGATCCATCGTATGAGAAATGAAGGCATGTTGTTGGAGCTGAATTTTGACAACATTCCCAACTTCGCCTATGTGGATGAGCAATTTAAGAATCCTGACTATGATCCGGAGAATAAGTATTCTGTTCCCTACACCTGGGGTACGGTAGGCATCCTCTATAACACCAAGTATGTGGATGAAGCGGATGTCACCGGCTGGGAACTGATGTGGAACGAAAAGTATGCCGGCAAGATCCTGATGATCGACAATTCCCGGGATGCTTTTGGCATCGCCCAGTACCTGCTGGGATATAGCGTAAACACCACAGATAAAGCAGAACTCCAGGCCTGCGCGGATAAATTGGCGCAGCAGCGGCCTCTGGTTCAGCAGTATGTGATGGATCAGATCTATGCTACCATGGAAAACGAGGAAGCCTATATTGCCGCTTACTATGCCGGCGACTGTATGCTGATGATGGAAGAAAATGAAGATTTGGCCTTCTATCTGCCGGAGCATCAGGGCTTTAACCTGTTTACCGATGCTATGTGCATTCCCAACTGCGCAACGGAGAAGGAAGCCGCGGAATTGTTTATTAACTTTATGTGCGATCCGGAGATATCCGGCGCCAATATGGACTATATCTGCTATGCATCTCCCATCTCTGCAGCCAAGGAGTATATGGAGGATTATCTTGCCGAAAGTGAGATCGTCTATCCCGATGAAGAGCTGCTGAACAAGGGCACTTCCTATCAGTTCCTGTCTGAGGAGACATCCCGCTATGTGGAAAGTCTGTACCAGGGCGCGACCAAAATCAACAGTGTTTCTACGGAAGAAGAACCGTCAGGGAAGCCCATTGTATGGGTAGCGGTTGCCGTGCTGGCAGTTGGTGGCGGTACCTGGTTCCTGATTCGCAGAAAAAAGAAAAAACATTAAGCACCAAAAACCCGGAGGCTTAGGCTAAGCTTCCGGGTTGCTTTTTGTGGTATCCTGTGATAAACTGAGGGAAATCAGGAGGTGGGAAGCATGCGGGAACAGATCGATACCATGCCGATCCATGAAGCCTTTGAATCCGGGGACGAATGCCCCTTTTGCTGGCTGGAGCGGCAGGCGGAGCAGTCTGCCATTCATTATACTGTAGGCCCTTGCGCCAGCTATATGGAGCCGGATGTCCGGGGCGTTACAGACCGGAAAGGCTTTTGCCGGGAACATATGAAGAAAATGTTTGATTATGGCAATGCTTTGGGCAATGCCTTGATTCTGCAAACCTATTATATGGGATTTCTGGAGACCCTGGAAAATCGGATGGATTGTTATGAGCCGCGGGAAAAGCGGAAGCTGTTCGCCAAGAAAGGTGCGCCGGAGGAAAGTAAGCTGATTTCCTGGGCGGAAAACCGTTTGAGCTCTTGCTTTATCTGTGAAAAGATCGAAGACAATATGGATCGGTATTTCCGCACCTTCTTTGCCATGCTGAAAGAGGAAGAGTTCTGCCGTCGGGTAGAAAGCAGTAAGGGCTTTTGTATGCACCATTTCCTTCGCCTTTTGGAAATGGCACCGGAGGAGCTATCTAACAACCGATATGAATGGTTCTACAAAACGATACTTCCCTTGACACGGAATAATCTGATTCGGGTCAAAGAGGACTTGGATTGGTTTATCGAAAAATTTGACTACCGCAATGCCAGTGCGGATTGGAAAAACTCCCGGGATGCGGTGACCCGGGCGATGGAAAAGCTGCAAAGCGGCCATCCCTGCGACGGCCCTTACCGCGGTGAGTCGAGATAAACAGGAGGATTAAATTATGGATCACAGTACTTATGCAGCAGAACTGTTTTGCAAAGATTATAATTGCGCCCAGGCGATCATGGTGGCCTTTTGCGATGTGACAGGCCTGGAGCCGGCTATGGCGGCCCGAATCTCCTCGTCTTTCGGAGGCGGCATGGGACGGATGCGGGAGGTCTGCGGTGCAGTCAGCGGTATGCTGATGGTGGCAGGCTACCTGTACGGTTATGACACCCCCGGTGATGACAAGGTAAAGATGGAGCATTATCAGTTGGTGCAGGAACTGGCAGGAAAGTTTCGGGAGGAGATGGGAAGCATTATCTGTCGGGAGCTGATGAAGAACCCCCCGTCGGACCCCAACCCCACCCCCAGAACGCCGGAGTTTTATAAAACCCGTCCCTGTGCCCGGATGGTGGCGCTGGCGGCACAGATTCTGGATGAGTATATTGCGGAGCATCCTGTTGCCTGAAGACGAAAAGTAGTCCGGACTTTTATGCTTTAGAAAAATTGCCAAACGGCGCAAAAACAGGTTGAAAAAACTGGCAATTTATGCTTTAATAGAAATGAAGATGCGCTTGCGAAACAAGGCATATCATTTGCATATTTGGAGGAGAATTTATGAAAACGATATTGTGCTATGGCGACTCCAATACCTGGGGTTGCGTTCCCGGGGTGCTGACCCGCCATCCGAAAGAGGTACGCTGGACAAGCGTTCTGGAGCGCTTGCTTGGTGATGAATATGAGGTTATTACCGATGGTATTAACGGAAGAACCACCATGTGGGATGATCCGGAAAACCAATGCCGAAACGGTCTGAAAGGATTGGGATATTCCCTGTATCGCGCCAAGCCGCTGGATTTGGTAATTGTGATGCTGGGCACCAACGATGACCACTATACGGATAATGCAGGTTACCGGGATGGTCTCTATGTGCTGGCAGACAGAATTATGAAGGCAAACAAATGCTTCCCCGGTACCTCTCCGGTATTCCCCGGAGAACCGAAGCTGCTGCTGATCTCTCCCATTGAGCGGACTGTGCAGAAATTCCCTGAAATGACCGCAGAAGTGGCAGAAAAAGTAGGCGCGTACTGGATGGATGCCGCCCAATTTGCCAAGGCATCTCCCGCAGATGGCTGCCACATGGATGCGGAGAACCACCTGGCCCTCGGTCAGGCGGTCTATGAAAAAGTGAAGGAAATTCTGTAACCGACAGAAAAACCCAAATTAAAATAGGCACTTCGTTTTGAAGTGCCTATTTTTGTTGCTTATTTGGGGAATTATTTTGCCAATTTGCGCTGGATGAGCTTGATGAATTCCACGATGGGAATGACCAGGAAGGCCAAACCGATGGAAATGCTGTACTCCAGCAAGCCGATGGGAGTAAAGCCGAAGGCACGGGCGATGGGACCCACTTCGATGACTACGGTGGTCAGCAACAGAGAACCAAACATAGCGGCCCACAGAACCTTGTTTTGCTTCTTCAGGCTGAAGATGGACTTGCGCTGAGAGCGCAGGTTAAAGGAGTGGAAGATCTCACACATGGACATGGTCAGGAAGGCCATGGTCATGCCGTGACCGGATTCACCGAATCCCCGCAAAGCGGTAAACCAGTTGCCGATATGGGAAAATTCAAAGAAAGCACCGATCAAGTAGGCAATCAGGGTGATGGCGGTAACCAGCACACCTTGGTAGACGATGTCAAAACCCAAACCACCGGAGAAAATGCCGTCCTTGGAGTTGCGGGGCGGACGGTTCATGGTGTCCGGCTCTGCTTCTTCCATACCCAAAGCCAGGGCGGGGAAGCAGTCTGTAACCAGGTTGATAAACAGCAGATGAACAGGATTCAGCAGAACGAAGCCCATCAAAGTGGCGAAGAACACGCCCAAAACCTCGGACATATTGGAAGCCAGCAGGAACTGGATGGCTTTGCGGATGTTGTCATAGATCCGACGGCCCTCGCCCACAGCAGCTACGATGGTAGCAAAATTGTCGTCAGCCAATACCATGTCGGCAACATTTTTGGTAACATCGGTGCCGGTGATACCCATGCCAACACCGATGTCAGCGGACTTGATGGAGGGGGCGTCGTTGACACCGTCACCGGTCATGGCGGTGATGGCGCCCAGAGACTTCCAGGCGTTGACGATGCGGGTCTTGTGTTCAGGCTGCACACGGGCGTAGACACCGTATTTTTGGACAGCTTCCGGCAAGTCCTCGTCGGAGATTTCGTCCAGTTCTGCGCCGGTGATGGCCTGAGAAGCATCGGTGATAATACCCAGCTCCTTGGCAATGGCCACGGCGGTGTCCTTGTGGTCGCCGGTGATCATAACAGCCCGGATGCCGGCACTGCGGCATTCCTCGATAGCGGCCTTGACCTCGGGACGCACCGGGTCAATCATGCCGGTGAGACCCAGGAAGATCAGTTCCTGCTCCAAAAATTCAGGGGTGTTATCGGTAGGCTTTTCGCTCCAAATGCGCATGGCGGCGGCCAGGACACGGAGAGCCCGGTCTGCCATGGCCTTGTTGGCGGCCATGATCTCGACCCGCTTTTCCTCGGTCATGGGTTTTGTTTCCCCATTCTCGTAGTAATGGGTGCATTTGGCAAGTACCACATCGGGGCCGCCCTTGGTGTACTGGACGAACTGCCCATTTACGGCATGGACGGTAGACATCATCTTTCGACCGGAGTCAAAGGGGGCTTCGTCCACACGGGGATTGGCTTTCTCCAGGTCCGCTTTGTGAAGACCCACAGAGTAGGCGAAATTCACCAAAGCGCATTCGGTGGGTTCGCCCTCGGCCTGGTTGTTCTCGTTCAGGTTGGCATCGGAACACAGCGCCATGGCGGTAGCAACCAGTTCGGTAGGACCGACATGATCCACCACAGTCATTTTGTTTTGCGTTAAGGTGCCGGTTTTATCGGAACAGATCACCTGGGTACAACCCAAAGTTTCTACCGCGGTCAGCCGACGGATGACAGCATTGCGCTTGGACATTTTGGTAACACCGATGGACAGAACCACTGTGACCACCGTTGCCAGACCTTCCGGAATGGCGGCTACGGCCAAAGAAACAGCTACCATGAAGGTTTCCAAAATTACTTTCAGGGTGTGTCCGGATTGTGTCAGTTGCTCCCGGGCGATGAATAGATTAAAGGCGAAGATGAAAACGCAGATACCCAACACCAGGAAGGAAAGGGTCTTGCCCAGGCTGTCCAGCTTTTTCTGCAGCGGGGTCTGCTCATCCTTGGTGGCGGCCAAAGCACCGGCAATCTTGCCCATTTCGGTATCCATGCCGGTTCGGACAATGACGGCCTTGCCACGACCGTAAACCACGGTAGAACCCATATAACACATATTCTTCCGGTCGCCCAAAGGAATGTCTTCCTGACCTTCCACCAAGCCCAGCTCCTCCAGCACCTTGTTGACAGGTACAGATTCACCGGTGAGGGCGGCTTCTTCAATCTTTAAGCTGGCATTTTCAATGATACGGCCGTCAGCTGGTACGGCATCACCGGCTTCCAACAGAACGATATCACCGGGAACCAGCTCGTCGGAGTGGAGAATGACCATTTTTCCGTCACGCAGCACTTTACAAGTGGCGGCGGTCATAGTCTGCAAGGCCTCTATGGCAGCTTCTGCCTTGCTTTCCTGAATGACACCCAAAACTGCGTTAAGCAGAACAACAGCCAAAATGATGATGACTTCTGCCCACTCGTTTTCTCCGGACAACATACCGGTCAGTGCGGAAACACCGGCAGCAATCAGCAGAATGATCAGCATGGGATCTCTCAGCTGCTGCAAAAAACGCTGCAGCAAGGTGGGTTTCGGGGCTTCCTTGAGCTTATTGGGGCCGTACTGCGCCAAACGCTCTTCTGCCTGGGCGGAGGTAAGACCCTCGGGGGTTGCACCAAGATCGCGCAGGACTTCCTCCGCGGACTGGGTGTAGATTTTTTTCATCAGAGACGCTCCTTTAATAAAATTTGGTATCTTAACTTATATATTATAGAGATATACGGTGCTAAAATCAATGGGAATCGGTTAAGATTGGATTAAATTTCATAAAAAATCGGAAAGTTTTTTAAAAATCAATAACGGAAGGGCTTACAGAAGTCCTTCCGTTATTTTGTGCACTTTATACCGTTTTTAGCAGATTAATGGCATTGCGGGAAAAGATGTTTTCTGTATTCCCGAAAGAGAGGATCAATACTGGAAGAACTCGTCGTCCTGAATGGTAGCAGCCAGGTTCTCGCTGATGATTACATGGGTGGGGTTCTGACGCAGCTGCAGCACGGAAGCGGGAACTTCCTGAGAAGGCTCACCGAACAGACACAGACGGGAGGTCAGCCGCTGCCAGGTTACATGAGAACCGGCGGTGGTGATGCCGTGCATATCCAGAACGTTCTTAGCCTTGATGGCATCACGGGGACCCATCATAGCGCCCTTGGGGGGAACCTTGCTAATGTCGCCGGAGCAGCCGAAGCCGCCGTGGAGGCTGTTCTGGGCAATGGTCAGAGGATGCAGGCTGGCAACCTTGGCACCCTGTGCCAGGTACTCTTCCATAGTGGGCTTGTACCAATCTTCCACGGGATCGATAAAGGCCAGGTGGCCGGGCCAACCGGGACCGGAGTAAACGATATCGGCTTCACCGTCATCTTCCAACATCTTGGAGTAGATGGGGGTGATCTCGTTGCTGTGGTAGATGAAATTCTCTTCCTTAAAGCCCAGATCCATGATGTTGTCCACCATGTACTTCTGGAAAGCATAGCCGAAGCCGGCCTTGTAGGTCAGGGGAGCCACATTGCCGTCCTCGTCTGCCCACTCGTCCATCATGTAGAACTTGACGTTACGGCAGTTGACATTCAGCTGATGCAGCAGATAAGCGACCTTGCGGTAGGTGGGGTTGGGGTTGCACATAATCATGACGCACTTCTGATCCAGACGGTCGGAATCCATGATCCGCTTGACCATGTCAGCGATCATGACGATCTCAAACTCGTCGTTACGGCGGATCTCCACCTGCATATTGGGGTTGGTGGGGTGCTTGCCGTTCATGGCAACGATGTCTTCAAAGGTGATTTTGCGAACGCGGTCGATCTCGGCCTGGTTCTTAAAGGGGTAAAAATCGTGACGGAAAGTATCAAAGCTCATGGTTTTTTCTCCTTTACTTTACTTTTTCAACAGTTTTCAGAACGGCTTCCACCATGTGGGGACCGAATTTCTCGCCCAGCATGGAGGTGTCGGTTTCGTAACCGCCGGTGACCAGAGATTCGGGGGTGTACAGGTAGCCGGGCAGAACACCGTTGGTCAGCTCGTTGAACACCACCATGCCGAAACCGGCCATAGCCTTAACGTACAGACCAAACTCAACGAAAGCTTCACCGGGGATACCTACGACGCAGACACCGCCCAGCTTGAAGACCTGGATCTCCATGGGAGCTTCATCATCCAGCAGCTCGATCTTGATACCCTTCTTCTGCATCCGGATGTAGCCCAGCTGGTCTTCAGAGCCCAGCAGCTTCAGGTTGGCATTCTGCCACAGGTAGTACTCGTCACGGTTTGTGGACTGACCGTACTTGGCGTACAGCTCCTTGTAGATAGCCTCGTCACGCTCTACCTGAGCGATCAGCTCTTCCTCAGTGCCGAAGTCCCGCAGCTCCAAAGGCAGTTCGCAGCCGGCAACAGCGATGGGAAGCTCGGTAGACCATTCCATTTTAGCCAAGGTGGTGTGAGCAGCTTTGCCCAGAATACGGCCGACCCGCTCAGCTTCGTCATAGCTTTCGCCCTGACGGTAGTAGCGGCTGGACTGGTTGCCGGAAGCACCCTGAGAGAAGCCCACGATGACACCGGGCTCCTGCTCTTCCAGCTCCAGCTTCAGATAGCAGGGATAGTCTGCGGTGCAGACATTGCTCCACTCGTGGATGAAAGTGGGATGCAGGGTGTAGTTGACGAACATACCGCGGATCTTGCCTTCCATATCCTTGACAGCCATAACGCTGACCAGAGGATCGTGGGGGCCACCGGGGATGCGGCGGTTACCGCCGACACCGGATTCCGCACCGCAGACAGCAGTGCCTGCGCCGAAGGCGGCATCAAAGGCATTGGCCTTGGCTTCTGCAATGATGTTGGTGATATTCTGAATCAGGCTTTCCACATATTCCTTGGGCTGTTCCTTGCCGGCTTCCAGACTTTCGATGTCCAGACGACCGGAGGCCCAGGGACCGGAGTGGGTGTGGGAGCAGCTAATCATCACATTGGTAACACCGCAGGCAGCAACCACACGGCGGCGGACCTCAGTAACGTGCTTCTTGGAGAAGAACAACAGATCCAGAGTCACCATAGCGACTTCCTGACCGCCGTCCGCCAGGTACATACAGGTTGCGTACAAAGGATCGTGCGCACCTGTGTTATTACGGGGATAGTGGGGATAACCTGCCAGTTCTAAGCCCTGGGGAGGGGTGATATCCACCCGGGCCATTCCTGCTTTCAACATAAAAATTCCTCCTTTTAAAACTGCTGCAGGATACCTGCTAGCATAACTTCTTGTACATGGAACATATCGTCCACAAACACCAGGTCTGCCCGCTTGCCGACTTCGATGGTGCCGATTTCGTCATCCATGCCCACGGAACGGGCAGGGTTACGGGATGCCATCAAGAAAGCCTGGGCAATACCACAGTTGGTGTGGGTCATGATGTTACGGCAAGCCATGTCCATAGACAGGCGGCTGCCGCCCAGGTTGCCCTGGTCATCGAAACTCAGGTCAGTCATGTGACGCAGACCTTCCGGGGCGGGGTTGTCCACCTTCCGGCCGGAACAGTCGGAGATGAGAACCACCTTGTCGATACCCTTGTTTCGCAGAATCAGCCGTTGCAGATCTGCATTCACATGAACAGCGCCGGAGTCGCAGATCAGCTCTGCGTACATATCGGGGTCCAGGAAGCAAGCTTCGTCAGGGCCGGCACCGCGGGTACCCAGCCAGGCGCTGACACGACCGGTGGCATCCATGCAGTGGGTCTGATGATTTAAGCCGTACTTTTTCAGCTTCCGGATCTGCTCGGGAGTAGCCCGGCTGTGACCTACAGAAAAGACAACATTGGGGTTGACGGACTTGGCATACTGAACAAAGCCTTCAATGCCTTCCCGTTCAGGGGCTACTACCCAAACCTTGACCAGATCTCCGGCCTCGTCTACAACTTCTTTGTAGGCTTCCGGACTGATCTCACCCAGCCACTTGTTGAACTTGCGGCTGGCACCGAAGTCGGGGTTCATGTAAGGGCCTTCCATATAAAAGCCGCGGATAGCTTTGCCGGCACCGTCGGAAGCCATGGCTGCCTTGATATTGGTGATGGCTGTCAGGAAATCCTGCTTGTCCAGAGAGTGGTAGAGGGTGGGGAATACGCTGGTGGTACCGCGACGCAGAAAATGCTCTGCGACCAGTTCCGGTTCTTGCCAAAACATATTGCCGCCACCGCCGTGGGCGTGGATGTCCACAAAGCCGGGGCCCACATAGGCACCGCCTGCGTCAATGCGCTGGGCGTTTGCAGGGATCTCCACTTCGCCACGATTTCCTACGGCAAAAATGCGATCTTTCTCCACTAAAATGATGCCATCCCACAAAATTCCGTTTTCCAGCACCACTTTGGCATTTTCGATACAAATCATATTGCACCTCTTATTTCCAAAGCCGGTGTTCCATGGCTCTGTAATGTTGATATTTTTCTTCATAACCGCCTGCACTCTTGTAGACCCGTCCGATGGACAAGGGCTCTAAGTGCTTCCCTGCAGCCTGGGCAGCCAGTATGGCAGCGCCGGCACCGGCTGCTTCCGGGTTTTCGGTAACAGAAATATCCATGCCGGTGATATCCGCAATCAGCTGACACCACAAAGGACTGTTAGCACCGCCGCCGAAGAAGACCAGCTTGTCCACATTGCCGTAGGCATCCATGGCTTCCAGCATGATCCGCAGCTGGTAGGCAACACCCTCCATGACGGCCAGGGCAAAATTGCCCCGCTTGGCGGCCAAATCTACCCCATAGAAGCAGCCTTGGGCATCGGGATAGAAATCCGGGCCGGAAGGACCGTTGAGGTAGGGATAAAACAGAACGCGGTTTCCGGCATCCCGGGCAGCCTGGGCTTCCTGGTTGATGGTGTCATAGCTTTCACCGGGGAACATCAGATCCCGGACCCAGCGCAGACAGGTACCGGCGGTGTTAATCACACCTTCGGTGACCCAAGTGCCTTTTTCCACATTACCGCACCAGCCGACCTTGGTGAAGGTCTCGGTTTCCGGGCTGTTCCACAGCTTGATAATGGCAGCGGCTGTGCCCAAAGAAACGGTCATGGTGCCATCCTGCAGACCTGAGCCCAAAGAAGCGCACTTCTGATCCTGAGCGCCTACGGCTACAACACAGTCAGGCCGAAGCCCCAGTTTCTGCGCCACCTCAGGCAGCACAGTACCGGCACTTTCACCACTCCAAAGAATTTGGGGAAGCTTGCCCTCGTCAATGCCGTAACGGTCCAACACCTGACGGCTCCAGCAGCAATTCTTGATGTCATACATCAAAGTGCCGGAGGCCATAGAGTGGTCTGTAACGCAGTTTCCGGTGAATTTCCCAATCAGATAGTCCATAGGCATGAGGAATTTCCATGCCTTTTGGCACAAAGCCTGCCGATTTTTCATCAGCCAAAGCATCTTGGGCAGGGTGTAGCAAGCGTTGATGGGCTTTCCTGTGTGGGTAAACAGGAAAGTTTTGTCCCAATCGGCTTCCAGCTGGGCAGTTTCCGACTCGGCCCGGACATCCAGCCAACTTAGGGCGTTGCACAAAGGTTTTAAAGTTTCATCTACGGGTACGATGGTGATGCCCTGGGAACTGATGCTGATACCGTCAATGGTTTCGGGATCGATGCCCGCCTGGGAGATGACTTTCTCAGCGGTGCGCAGAGTCAGCTCCCACCACAGTTCGGCATCCTGCTCTACCCAGTTTTCCTGGGGTGTGATCAGTCCATATTCCTCATAAGCAACACCAAGCTGCCGCAGCTTGGTGTCAAACAAAATGCTGCGGCAGCCGGTGGTACCCAGATCGATAGCTAGGTAAACAGACATAATGACCTCTTAATTCTTGGTGAAGTGATACTCTGCCGCACCGGTCTGCTCTTCATAGGAATCCATAACAAATGTGCAGCCGGCCAGCTTGGCCAGTTCGTTCATAACGCCGATGGTGGCGTAACGGTACCATGGGGATACGGGTGTGTCAATGCTCCGCATGAATTTCTCGGCGGGGCAGTAGCTGACAGATACCGTCAGACCGTTGTCGGTCAGCTTGGTAGTCACGGCATCGGATGCCTTTTCCTTGGCGTAATCCTCCTGGATCATCTTTTCGATGGAAGCCAGGGATACTTCCCCCATCAAAGGCTTCACCACTCTGTTGACATAGTTGGACAGCACTTCCTGAATGCCGGCTTCTCCGTAGGTGTTGCCTACATAATTCAAACCGTTATTCAAGCTCCGATGGAAGCTGGGATGATAATACTCGTTATCAGAAGCGTTCCGATGCATGACCTGTGTATCTTTGTCCATAATAATGCGGCCGTCAAAGACCTTGGGATCAAAGACGAGAATAGAACAGCCGGCCTTGTCCATGTTCTGGAAGTTATAGATGTAATCCAGGCCAACAGCGTTACAGGCACTGCGGTAGCCGTCACAATGGAGACAGTAGTCGGGGTAGGGCTTCAAACCAACCTGCTCCTGCAGATCCACAAGCCGGCCCTTGGAGGGGCAGTGATGCATGTCGAGTTTGAAGAAGCCCCGCTTTTCGTTTAAGTACATGGAGAAATGAGCGGCTTCTTCGTTCAGTGTGCCGCTCCAATAAGTAAAGCAGCCTTTGAGACCTTCCTTTTCCAGACAGATCAGCAAGGGACTTTTTTTGTTGGCATTGACCTTGAAAATGGCATCCCAGTAACGGTCTACTTCTTCGTGGCCGAAGTGAGACTCAAGATAGCAGAAGATCTCGCTGTAAACAGGGATAAAGTCTTTACAGGAAATCATGGTTTTTCCTCCTTACCAAATCGTCCAGCCGCCGTCCATGACCAGGGTAGCACCGGTAACATAGCCGGATGCATCGCTGGCCAGGAATGCAACAGGTCCTTTGATATCATCGTCGCTTGCCCAACGGTGCAAGGGAGTGTGGTCGATCAAGTTTTTCACAAATACCTGCTTGTCGGGGTCGTTGGCCGAACTGGGGCTGTAGCCGCCGGGGGCGATGCAGTTGACCCGGATGCCGTGCTTGCCGTAGCGACCGGCCATATACTTGGTCAGTCCCACCATGGCCCACTTTTCAGTGGTGTAGTTTACCGGCTGATCGCCCCAGTTTTCCGGATAGAAGGGGAAGTGGGGACAGTCAAGACCGCGCATGGAACTGATGTTGATGATAGAGCCGCTTTCCGCGGGGATCATGTACTCCAAAACAGCCTGGCTCAGCAGAATCTGGCCGTTGAGGTTGGTGCTGGCAGAATCCTGCAGCTTCTCACGGGTAGCATCTGCCAGGGAGGTGAGGTTCCGGCGATCCACGGCGTTGTTGACCAAAATGTCAATTTTGCCGAAGCGGTCATAAACATTCTTGGCCAAAGCCTTAATGGATTCGTCACTGTTCAGATCCAGCGCCATACCGTAGGCCTGATAGCCCTGCGCCCGAAGCTCAGAAGCCATCTGTTCACACTTTTCGCCATTCCGGGAGGCGATAACCACGGTAGCGCCCATTTCGCACAGACCGATGGAGATGGAAGCACCGTAAAGGCCGCGGCCACCGGTGACGATAGCAATCCGACCGGTCAGGTCAAACAAGTCTCTTGCATTTTTCATAGTAAGTTCCTCCAGTCTATTAGCCGATAACAGGCTCACCGATGCTGATCATTTTCTCGCGCAGCTTCTCCAGGTTAGCTTCGTTGAAGGGCAGTACGTAGTCGGGGAAGAAGTTGCCTTCGTAGCCCAGCAAGTTCATACCCTTGCTGAAAGAGGGCCACAGGTCGCAGCCGGCCATCAGGTCACGCAGAGCAACGATGTTATCCAGGTGCTGAGCGGCCTTCTCGTAATCGCCATTAGCCATAGCGGTGAACAGACCCTGGGTGTTGGCAGGGGTAACAGGCAGCATGCCGTCCAGGCACTTGTCCAGGCCCCACTTGTAGGCAACATCAAAGGTGTCCAGACCGGAGTAAACCATGATGAAGTCTTCGGGAACCTCAGGATCCAGCTTCAGGGTGCGGAACAGCTTCATATCAGCGGACTTAATGCCCATCAGGTTGGGAACTTCCTTGATCAGGGTCTTGACAATGTTATGGGTGATCTTGGAGTTGGTAACGCCGGGCAGATCGTACATCAGGATGCCACGCTTGGTAGCGGCAGCAACGTTCTTGTAGAAGTTGATGATCTGTGCAGGAGTGCAGGAATGGTAGTAAGGCGTGGTGAATACGAAAGCTGTGATATCCAGATCCTCCATAGCAGCCATGCGCTGCTTGGCCTGGGCGATGGAGCAGGCCATAGTGCCTACGAACACGGGAACGCGGCCGGCAGCAGCTTCTACAGCAGCCTTAGCAACCTGAGGGCAAACTTCCATCTTCAGGAAAGCCTGAATACCCATAGTGCCCATGGACAGCAGACCGGATGCGCCGCGGTCGATCATGTCGTTGACTTGCTTCTTGTAGCTTTCTACCAGCAGGTTGCCGTTTTCGTCCAGGGGGGTACCCAGGGCAGGTACAAATCCAGGTTTCATTTTAAGTATCTCCTTTTTGTTTCAAATTTGCGTGCTTGGCCAATCTTGAAAAAGAAGGGTAAAGCATATTGTTCATACAGGTTCAGTATACATTTTCTGGATACATAAGTCAAGCCTTCCAGGGGTTGGAAGTAAAAAAAACCGGGAATGTTCCCGGTTTTTATCTATCTGACAACGGTGTTCTTATAGGCGGTGGGAGACATGCCTGTTATGCGCTTGAACATCCGGGTGAAATGGTGGATGCTGGTAAAACCAAGGGCCTCGGAGATTTGGGTTACATTTAAGTTTTCTTCCCGAATCAGCTTTTTGGCTTCCTTCATTTTGGCATGGATCCAAAAGTTTACGGGGCTGCTTCCGGTGGCTTCCTTAAAAATCCGGGATAAATAGGTGCGGCCTACAGAAAACTGAGAGCAAAGCAAAGTCAGGGAAGGGGACTTATCCAAATTGTCCTGAATGAAATAAATGATGGAGTTTACCAAAGAGCTTTCCGCCAGCTGTCGGGCGTTGTGGGTGGCTTCCAGGGGAGTGACGGCAGAGGCACTGCTGTTGCGGATGAGAGAAAAAAGAAATTCTGTTAAGTATCCCTGCATCAGTTGGGTAGAACCCAGGGGTGCTTTGGAAAAATCCAGGGGAGATGTGTCACTGTAATCCCGGCAGATCGTTCCTAAGGCATTGGCGGTTTCCGCCAGGAACAGGGACAGTACCTTTTGGGAGTTTTTCTGCAAGGAGAAAATTTTGCGGTTAAAAAAGGACATGAGAGGGCTGTCGCAGGAAAAGCTGATGACAACCACATTGCCGGCATCGTGGCCGTTGCCGATGTGGGCATGGGATTCCATAGGTTGGTGGAAGATCACCTGCCCGGAGGATAAAGAGCAACCGACTCCGTCTACAATGGCATCGATAGTGCCGTAGTCGACATATACCAGTTCCCAAAAATCATGGCTCTCCGGGGGGTGGTAGAAGTCAATATCAAATTCCAAATAGTAAATGGAATGGAAGCCAGTGACCTCGATTTCTTTTTGCACAGGAATCAGTTCAAATGCCATAGTGCGCACTCCTTTGCATCCGCGTGGCGGATATGAACAATAATGACTCTGTTATTATACTGCTGCGCCCATAAAAAAGCAAGTAATAGCAGATTGCGCGTACGAAATGATAAATTTTAAGCACGATGGGGATATACTTTTTGTGATTTGTGGGTTGCATATTTGCCAAAATATGATAAAATGAATGCAACAAACCCAAATGGGAGGAATTTATATGAAAAAAGGAATTTGCTGTGCCGGTAACATGATTGTGGATATTACTTATCCCATTGAAACCTGGCCGAAACAGAATGAATTGACCCATATCACCGAGGGAATCCAAAATTCCACCGGCGGATCTGTCTGCAATACCATTACAGATCTGGCCCGGCTGGCACCTGATATGCCTTTGGTGGCTTCCGGTTTTGCAGGATTCGATGCAGAAGGCGATTTTATGCTGGAGCAGCTGAAGCAGTATCCTAACATCGATCTGTCCATGGTCAAGCGCAATGGCCGTACCTCCTTTACTGCGGTTATGAGCAACAATCAGACCAAGGAGCGCACCTTCTTCCAGCATGCCGGTGCCAATGCCTATTATTGTGAAGACCATATTGATTTGGAGAAGCTGAATGTGAATATTTTTCATATTGGCTATATCCTGCTGCTGCCGGCTTTGGATGCACCGGATCCGGAATATGGCACTAAGATGGCGCGGCTTCTGCACAGAGCCCAAAAGGCGGGCATGAAGACCTCCATTGATGTGGTTTCCGAAACCGGCGACCGCTTTGCGCGGCTGGTGACACCGGCGCTGAAGTATTCCAACTACTGCGTCATCAATGAGCTGGAAGCGCAGCAGACCACCGGCGTATTGCTCCGGGATGAGGATGGCGTTTTGCATACCGAGAATATGCCCAAGGCTTTGGAAAAGCTGAAAGAGTTGGGCGTATCTACCTGGGCGGTGATCCACTGCCCTGAGGTTGGTTGCGGAATCGACGAAAACGGCCGTTATTGGGAAGTCCCCAGTCTGAAGCTGCCCAAGGGCTGGATCAAGGGTACCGTCGGTGCCGGAGATGCCTTCTGCGCCGGAATTCTGTATGCCGCAGAGACCGGCATGGCTATGGAGCAGGCTCTGAAGATGGGTGCCTGCGCGGCGGCATCCTCTTTAAGTGAAGTAAGTGCTTCTGACGGTGTTAAGACTGCCGAAGAGGTTTTGAAGCTGTATGACCTGTATGCATAACAGAAAGGAAGCTATCTTATGAAATACATAACGGCAAAAGAGCAAAAGCTGTCCATGTTCTCGCTGGGAACTGTCCAGCTGGGTATGAACTACGGCATCGGTGCAGACAGCATAAAGCCTACTGAGGAAAAGGCTTTCGCTTTGCTGGATCGGGCTATGGAGATGGGCGTGGACAATCTGGATACTGCCAACAATTATGGTGATTCCGAAGCTGTCATCGGTCGTTGGCTGCGAAAGCGGAAAGCAGAGGGCAAGGAATGTCCCTGGGTGGTTACCAAGATCGGTCCTCTGAAGCATGGTTCTTTCGATATCGTCCGGGATGACATTCTCCGTCAGACCGAGGGCTGTCTGAAGACCCTGGGTATGGATACACTCGATTGCCTGATGCTCCATAACTATGAAGACTATGCCGATGATCGGGACAATGTACATAAGGTCTTTGAGGAGCTGAAGGCCCAAAAGGCTTACCGCTACAGCGCCATTTCCGCCTATTCCGAGCATGACTACGGTGTGATCGCCGATTCCGGTTTCGATGCTACCCAGATTCCCATGAATGTTTTCGACTGGGTTAAGATCAACAACGGTGAAATGGAAAAACTGGAAAAGTCCGGCATGATGGTCTTTGTCCGCAGCGTGTTTTTAAAGGGCTTGGTGTTCCATACACCGGAAAGCCTGGATCCCCGGCTGGATTTCTGCCTGCCGTATCTGGAAAAATATTGCGGCTTCTGCAAGGAGTTTGGCCTGTCTCCCGCGGTGCTGGCACTGTCCTTTATCCAGTCTGTACCCGGTGTGACTACTACGGTTTTGGGCTGCGATAACATTGCCCAGCTGGAAAGCAACTGCCAGCTGATTGATCAGACGGTGCGTCTGACTGAGGAACAGATGAATAAGCTTCGCGAGGCCTTCACCGGCATCAATCCCCGGGTCATCGATCCCCGGCTGTGGTTTAAGAAATAAGATGAAAAGGACACCATCGACCGATGGTGTCCTTTTTGTATAGAATTGGAACTTTCCGGAAAACCTTTTGGTGTAGAAGGAGGCTATGCCATGGAAAATACGATGACCCAAACAGTGATGAATCTTGCCCGGTCTTTTGCCGGGGAATCCCAGGCGCGGACCCGTTATACAGTTTATGCCCAAGTGGCAAGAAAAGAGGGGTGGGAGTGGATCGCCCGGATCTTTGAAGAAACAGCCGCCAACGAAGCGGTGCATGCTGAGGAATTTTTGGAAATGCTTTGCCGGTTGGGCGGAAATACGGAGAATTTGGATGTATCCGCAGGCTATCCTTTTCAGCTGGGTACAACCTTGGAAAACCTGGGGTATGCTGCCCAGGGGGAACTGCAGGAGCATGACGAAGCTTATCCTGCCTTTGCAGAATTGGCCCGTCGGGAGGGACAGGATGATGCGGCCCGGCTGTGGCTGCAGATTGCCCGGATCGAAGGGGTACACCACAATGCGTTTCTTTCTTTGCAGGAGCAGATGAAAGAGGGAACACTTACGGAAAAGAACAAGCCCATCCTGTGGCGGTGTTTGAATTGCGGCTACACCTATGAGGGAAAGCGGGCCTGTGACCCTTGCCCGGTGTGTGAAAAACCTGTGGGTTGGCAGGAAGGGCAGCTGGACAGAAAAAAGCTGCTGGAGAAAAAGTGAGGATATTCGTAACTTTTGTTTGCATAGCCGGGATTTATGTGGTATTATACTGCATAAGACAGGAAACAGAGGTTGCGGTAAATGAATTATATTGTTTTGGATATGGAGTGGAATCAGCCCTGGCCCGGTTCTCCATCTGCCAAAAAAGTCCTGCCGGTGACCATACGCGGCGAGATCATTCAGATCGGCGCGGTACGGGTGACAGAGGATCAGCAGGTGACGGATGAGTTTCAGGTGTTGATCCGCCCGAAATATTACCGGCATTTGAATCGCCGGGTCAGTAAGCTTACCGGTATCAAGGAAGCTCGGCTGAAAGAAGAGGGAATCCCGTTCCCGGAAGCCATGGAGCAGTTCCGGCAGTGGTGCGGAGAAGATATCATTTTTCTGACCTGGGGCTTTGACGATATCGGTATTCTCCGGGAGAATCTGCGGCTGTATCAGCTGCCGGAGGATTGGACAGGCCGGTGGTATAACGCGCAGATGATTTTCAATGCCCAAACCGACAATTCCAATTCTCAAAAGGCGCTGAAAACTGCCATGGAGATATTCGGCATCGAGGCCACAAGACCGGCCCATGATGCGTTGGGCGATGCTTATCATACGGCCCTGATCTGCGCCCGGCTGGATCTGCGCAAGGGCGCCCAGGAGTATGACCAGGCACTGAAGAGTCATGAAAACGGATTCCATGGGGCAGAGCTTCCCGGCTGTATCGCCCGGAAGGTGTTTTATGACTATCGGGATAAGCAGGAAGCTATTCGGGCTATGTCAGAAGAAGAAAATCTGTGCCCCGTATGCGGCGGACAGTTGGTAGGTAAGCGGTGGTTTGCCCAACCGGGTCACCGGTATATGGATTTGGCAAACTGTCCGGAGCATGGCGGATTTTTGATCCGCATCCGGCTTTCTGAGCAGCAAGACGGAAAAGTAAGGGTCAGCCGGCTGACCTATGAGGCTACTTCGGAAGCGGCAGAAGCCTATGCCCGCCGGGCAGAAAAGGCCGACCCGGAGCCTCGGAAAACTTCCCGCCGCCGTCGCAGAAGACCAAGCTCCCGAACAGCAGAGCAGATAAAGGAATGATTCAAACACCGCCTTGCAAGGCGGTGTTTCCTTTGACGAAAAAATTAAAAGGAATTGCTTGACAGAACGCGTGGGAAGTGTTACAATACGCTTCGTGATGGTGCATAGCACCCGCGATAATTATGGGCCTTTAGCTCAGTTGGTTAGAGCCTCCGGCTCATAACCGGATCGTCCCGGGTTCGAATCCCTGAAGGCCCACCACATAAAATCAGGCGAAAGCCTTTCATATATAGGGGTATAGCTCAATTGGTAGAGCGGCGGTCTCCAAAACCGTAGGCTCAGGGTTCAAGTCCTTGTGCCCCTGCCAAGAAACAGTCAGTAAATCTTATGATTACTGACTGTTTTCTTTTGTTTTCCGAACTTTTTGAGCCGATTTATTTTGAAATCGGGCACAGGGAAACGAGTTTCCCCTTATTTTCCCCTTATTGAGCATTTTCGGAACTTAATTGTTCGTAGAATTTTTGCATCCGATTTGCGCTGTCCTGGCGCATCTTTTGGGTCACGTGGCCGTATACATCCAGAGTGAATTGTGCGGTTGCGTGGCCTAAATTTGCCTGCACGGTTTTGATGTCATCGCCGGCATACAGAGAGGAAACGGCGAAGCTGTGGCGCAGATCGTGGAAACGGGCATCATCGGAAATCCCGGCTCTTTGGGAAATCTTTTTGAAGTGCTTGACCACCGTGCGGCGGACAAGGTATTTTCCCAAAGCATCGGTGAACACTAGACCAAACTGGTTATCCCACATTTCGCCTGCCTGCTCCTGTTCTTTCTGTTGTCGCTCCAGTTGATTGCGGAGGGCATCCATAACGATGGGTGCAGGAAGGATAGTGCGGTTCTTACCGCTTTTGGGCGTTTCCAAAAAGTAGTTACCGTCTTTGCACTGCAGCTGCTGCTTGACAGTGATGATGCCGGATTTGAAATCCACACACTCCCAAGCAAGGCCCAACAGTTCGCCTTGGCGCATGCCGGTGAACATAGCGACGATGAACAGATTGCAGTAATCGTCCTGCTCTGCCTCTTTCAGCAGCCGGGCGATCTCTATCGGCTCTAACGGCTTGATCTCCGGCTTGGTGACCTTTGGCAGCTTGCAAGCGTCTGCGGGGTTGCGAGTAATGTAATCGCAGGCAATGGCTTGCTGCAGGGCGCAGTGCAGGATACCGTGCACATTCTTGACTGTCTTGGGCGACAACCCGGAGGCAATCAGAGAATTGTAAAACCGTTGGATGGTATGGGTGTCCAATGCGTCCAACTTAGCTTGACCCAAAGCAGGCTTCAAATGCTTTTGCACCTGCTTGTTGTAGTTGTGCTTGGTCAGGGGTTTTACACTGTTCAGATACTCGGCAACCCAAATGTCCAACCATTGTGCGACAGTCATCTTGCAGGGTGCTTTGTATGTGCCTGCATCGATGGCGGCCAAGGCGGCTTTCAGCTTTTGGGCAACGACCTTTTTAGATTTATCTGAGATGCTGCGTTGGATTTGCTTTCCGGTCCTGGGGTCAAAGCCCTCGGTGTATCTGGCTTCGTAGTAGGTGTACTCTTTGCCTTTTACTACCTTGGTGACTTTGCGGATGGATCCCATACCGGAGGTGGTTCTTTTGCTTTGCGGCATAAATATTACTCCTTTCGTTGCCGCATAGCAGGTACACCTATATTATACCATAAATGCGGTCTATCCGCAACGAGATTAGTGCTTACTCAGGTAGTCGATCACCGCCTCCAGAGGGATGCGATAGTTGCGCCCCACACGGACACTATGAATCCTTCCGGAACGGACCAACTCATATGCGGTGTTGTGACTGACCACCAATATTTCGGCCACCTGCTTCACACAGAGGACAGGTGGATATTTATTTTGCAGGTTAGATGATGCCATAGTGTCAACCTCCTCTGTCATCGAACCAATAGGCTTGGAAAAGAGTGCCGTCGTGGAGCAGAAAGCGTCCACGGGCATCCTTGGGGATTTGTTCCGCTGCAGCCGTGCTGTCCAAAATAATTTGTGACAGGATGGTATCAGCACGACCGCAGATCCGGCAGTTCACATTGTTCTTGATCTGACCGGATAAGACGTTGGCATCCGGACGCTGGGTGGCAAGGATCAGGTGGATGCCAAAGGCCCGACCCTGTCTGGCAATCATAGAAAGCTTGCTTTCAATCTTGCCGACAATTTCTTTCTGTTCCTTCGTCAGACCGGTTTTGTCCAACACCTCCGCAATCTCGTCACAGGCGAAGATATACCGTGGCAGGTTTTCTCCTGTGGCTTCGTTATAGCGGTCGATATTGGGTTGCCCGGAGGCTGCCAGCAAGGCTTTCCTGCGTTGCAGCTCGTCTACTAGCTCAGTAAGCAATGCAAGTGTAGATTCCTCCTCAATACACATCCTGCATTGTTTGTGCCAGACAGGTGGGAAATCCACACCGCCTTTGAAGTCGGCAATGCAGACTATTGCACCTTTCTTTAATGCCTGCATGAGGAGAAGCTTCAGAAGAACACTTTTGCCGCTGCCGGTAGAACCGCCTAAGAGAATATGCGGGACTTTTACAAGATCCACAGTAACAGGTCCGGTAAAGCTTTCTCCCAAAGCCAGTATGAAGGGTTTCTGGGAAAGGTACTTATCATTCCAGTCTATCACTTCTGGAAGATCGGTTCTGGCAGGAACAGTGTAGAGAAGAACACGGCTTTTTCCAGACCCATATTTCATCTTGACGATGGTGATGTCTAGGATGGTCTCAATGGCTGCCTGCTTGTCCTCCCAGGTCTTGAGCGGTATTCCCTGACTGCTGAACTCCCAGACTGAAATACGAGGATTCTGTTTATCTTTGTACTTCCGTTTGAGGGCAGGTACCATATCGGTATGGTTTACAAGGCCGATGCTCCGAAGATGATCCTGGGCCGCCTTCTTTCCAAGGGGAAACAGAATGAGTATGGTGAGAAACGCTCCAGCAACCAGCAGGTAAACCGCAAAGATGTGCTGCATAACCAGACTGGCTATAGGAGAAAGCAAAGCGGTGGTCTTTGCGGTCAGTGCGATTTCGTCTTGCTTACTCCATACCAGGATTGCCCCTAATATGTAAAGCAGAACAAAAACCAGTTTCACGGGCGCGTCGGAGGTAGGATTCGGTCTGGGAAGATACTCCCGGAGACTGGAACGGCGTTGCAGCCGTTCCTTTTCAAACCGTCTCATAAGGTACCTCCCGGATGGTTCCATCCTTTCTAAACTCCGTTACCGTGTGGATCCGTCGCAGAAAAGCGTTCCAGGTTTCCAGCTTGTCCTTATGGATGTCTTTGTATTGCTCCTCTAAAGGAATGTTGGAAGTGATGTACACGGTGAGGTAGCAGGCGATCCGGTCGTGGTACCGGGCAGGCAGCATCAGTGGGTAGATGTCCAATAGGTTCAGCATCATAGAAATGGGCATCTCAGAATGGAATTCTTCGAATACCAATACCGACTGTCCCTTGTATGCATCAAACTGGACATTACCTCTTGTGGGATAGTGGGTGATGCGGCAGATCTCCTCCGCAGGGTGCTTTTCATAGATGCTCCGGGTCTTACCAGTACCGCTGTCTCCCCAAAGATAATGGACTTTGATAAACCGGTTTTCCGTTAAATACTTTTCAAACCGGATATCCTGGCGGAGCTTATCTATGTGTTCCAGATGGAAAGCAAAGCTGGGATCAATGGCAAGGATCTCTTTATTGCTCATTCCTTCTTTCACACATTGCAAAAGCTTGGCGTACTTGGGGCTTTTTTCAGAAGCCTCATCGGGCAATTCGCCGAACTCTTTGAACGTGCCTTCCACACGAGTCTCCGACTTGTCAGTGTCCGCCCATTTGCCCTCCTTGCGGATATAGGCTCGGTTATCCTGAACTGTCCCGTGGGCTCTGTCAATGTGGGCGGTAGGAAACCGCTTTTTGACTGTGCCGAACCGCATAGGCGAGGATGAGTACAGGAAAAGGTGCGTGTGATACGTCCCGTTTTCACCGATTTCATCTGCCAGGCACATATAGTCAGGATTAAACTTCTGCGCGCGGTCGATGATCTCATCGTGGGACATACCGTGGTCTTGGGGGTTGTTGATGGTTAACAGCCATTTGCGTGATTGGGTATAGCTTTCGTACATAGCTCAATTCTCCTCCTTTTTGCTACTGCTACTTCGCTCGCATAGGTAATACTAACCTATGCGAGCGGGGACGCTCCCGCGTGAGGCCGGGGGATATTTTTCTTTAGGGAAAAATATTAACCCCCAGCCATCCCGCGGACGTGTCCGCAGCGAACAGGCGTGAATTAATCCACAAGGAAGATGCCGCTGGCCTTAGCAGAGAACTGGAGCTTGCCCTGAGACTCATAGCCGGTCACGACCAGGTCGGTAAACTCCACATCCACAAAGCCCTCCGGCTGTTCCA
>JAGBTV010000116.1 GCA_017631155.1 Oscillospiraceae bacterium
ATTTCGCGAAGCGGAATCGAGGGATCTTTTCGCTGAAATTACTGGAAATAGTATCGAAAGTGTGTAGATTTCTCGACTCACTTCGTTCGCTCGAAATGACAAACTTGGGAGAACATCTGCTCGACAAACGGGAATTGGCAGAGGAAAATCTTTTTTGTTGCAAAAAGATCGGAAACAGGCTATGATATATAGGTAGAAAGTATGATGTAAAAGGGGGAGTATCCGATGCTGCTGCAACAGGCAAAAGAAGAGTATACCTTAGCCATGAAAGCGGCTCACCGGGCGCTGAAGGCCAGCCTTTCTGAGGGGAAAGAGCCTTATCCTGCGGTGCTGGCGGACTTGCTGGACGAAAAGGATATCAGCTTGGTACAGGAGCTGGGTGTTTTGGACATCCCCACAGATCGGATCGTGGGTGTGACCACGGCAGGCAGAATTCGCGCCTTTACCGATACCTTCCAGCCCCTGCTGTCTCAGGAAAGTGAATTTGCCGCCAAATGGATCAGCCTTTGTGCCGCCCACTTGGGTGACGAGGGCATTCGGGATCCCATTACCTGTTGTGAATACATGGGCAAATTCTATGTCAAAGAGGGCAACAAGCGGGTCAGTGTTCTGCGGCACTTTGGGGCTACCCGGATTCCGGCTGTGGTACAGCGGATTTTGCCCAAGCCCTCGGAAGATCCCCGATATCAGGCATATTTGGAATTTTTGGAGTTTTTCAAGGCCACCGGCCTTTATGAGATCCAGTTCCGCAATCCCGGGGATTATGCCCAGCTGCTTTCCCATTTGGGCAAAGCGCCGGGAGAACCCTGGAAAGACTGGGAGCGCAAGACCTTTACTGCCGGATTCCAATATTTCCGGGAGGCATTTACGGCCCTGAAGATGGATCGGCTGGATCTTTTGCCGGAGGAAGCGCTGCTTCTTTGGCTGCAGGTGTATCCTTTCCGGGATCTGGGACAGATGACAGATGGAGAGTTAAAAAAGGCTTTGGCCGGTTTGCGGCCGGATGTACTGGCTTTGGCAGAGGCAGAGCCGGTGGAGGTTCGCACAGAACCCATCCAGGCAGACTTCAAAGCGGGATTGTTGGATTGGTTCGTTTCCCCCCATGTGAATGTGGCCTTTGTCCACCCGCTGGATCCCGTCCGCAGCAGCTGGATCTTAGGACATGACCAGGGACGGGCCCATTTGGAAAGAAAACTGGGAGAATGGGTAACGGTTCGCAGCTATTTCCATGCGGACACCCCGGAACTGGCAGAGTGTCTCCTGGAACAGGCGGTGGCGGAGGGCGCGCAAGTAATCTTTACCACCACGCCCCAGTTAAGCCGCGTCACCCTGAAGGCGGCGGTGAAGTATCCCAAGGTAAAATTCTTAAACTGTTCGGTGGATGCTCCCTATTCCAGCATCCGCACCTATTACGGCCGAATCTATGAGGCCAAGTTTATCACCGGTGCCATTGCCGGCGCCATGGCCAACAATGACCGCATCGGTTATATCGGCACAAACCCCATTTTCGGCGTGCCGGCTTCCATCAACGCCTTTGCTCTGGGCGCACAGCTGACCAATCCCCGGGCCAGGATCGACCTGCGGTGGTCCTGCATGGCAGGAACCCCCCAAAAAGATTTTTTGGAGAAGGGTATCCGGGTGATTTCCAACCGGGATGTACCTACCCCGGGGCAAAAATACTTGGATGTTTGCAGCTACGGCACCTACTATTTGGATGATGACGATAACCTGGCACCTTTGGGCTCGCCCTGCTGGGTATGGGGCCCCTTCTATGAGTCGGTGGTTCGCAGCATCCTATCCGGTGCCTGGGAAAAGGAACAGACCTCTGCCCGGGCAGTGAACTACTGGTTCGGCATGGACAGCGGTGTCATTGATGTGACTCTGACGGATAAGCTGCATCCCGGTATGCAGGCTTTGGCTGAGAGTCTTCGCAATCAGCTGCGGCAGGGAACCCTGGATCCCTTCTACCGGAAGATCTACGCCCAGGACGGCAGTTTGAAAAATGACGGCAGCCGGGGCTTTACCCCCGACGAGCTGCTGCACATGGACTGGCTCTGCGAAAATGTGGACGGATGTATCCCGGAATATGACCAGGTAGAGTCCTTCGCCAAGCCCATCATTCGGGCTTTGGGCATCCATCGGGATCAGATCCCGCCGGAAAAGGAGGGGTCGCTGTGAAGATTTTGGCCATTTCTGACGAAGAATCTCCCTACCTGTGGGAGTCAAATGCCGCCCAAAAGCTGAAAGATTACGATTTGATCCTTTCCAGCGGCGATTTGAAATCAGACTATCTGTCCTTTTTGGTAACCATGGCCAAGTGTCCGGTGCTCTATGTCCACGGCAATCATGACGGCCATTATGCCACCCGTCCCCCGGAAGGTTGTGACTGCATTGAGGACAAGCTGGTAGTCTACAACGGCATGCGGATCTTAGGCTTAGGCGGCTGCATCCGCTACCGCCCCGGCCCCCATCAGTACACCGACCGGCAGATGCGCCGGCGGATCAGCAAGCTGCGGCTGGCTTTGTGGCGCGCCGGCGGTGTGGATATTGTGGTGACCCATGCGCCGCCACGGGAGATCGGAGATGCAGAAGATCCGGCCCATCGTGGCTTTATGGCTTTTCGGGAGCTGCTGGACAAGTATCAGCCCCAGTATCTGCTCCATGGCCATGTGCATCTGAACTACAGTGCAGACTCTGTCCGCCAGCGGCAGTATGGAGAAACGGCGGTAATCAACACCTCCAACCGGTATGTGCTGGAGCTTCCTGACCGGGAGGTAAAGCTGCGGGATATGAATCGGCTGATTTGGCGCAACGGCGAGCCCAAGCTGCCGGAGGACACCAAGCCTGTGAGCCTGTTTATGGAATAACAGACAAAAAGGAGGGCAAAGCCATGTTTACTGGTTTTTCCCCGGAAACGGTGGATTTCCTTTGGGGAATCCGCATGAACAACAACCGGGAATGGTTTTTGCAAAACAAACCGCAGTATGTAACATATTTATATGAACCCATGAAAGCTTTGGGAAAAGAACTGTTTGAAATTTTCGGGGATCGGACAGGGGATCTCATCAAGGTCAGCCGGATCTACCGGGATGCCCGGATGCATCATCCCCTGCCCTACAAGGAAAGCCTTTGGATCTGCATCCGAAAAGATGTGCAGTGGTGGGCGGAAAACCCCTGCCTGTACTTTGAGATCCGTCCCGAGGGTATCAGCTACGGCTTTTTCTACTGGAAGCCCCGGACAGCGGTTTTAGAAGGCTTCCGCAAGGACATCACGGCCCGGAAAAGAGAGTTTCTGTCCATGCTGCGGGGTGTGGAGGAAGCCACCGGTCAGCAGGTGATTGCCAAGCTCTACAAGCGCCCGAAGCCTACCGAGGATGCGGATCTGATGCCGTTTTTTGCCTGGAAGGAAGCTTTCAGCCTGGAACGGCAGGAGGAATTCGGCCCTGAGACCTTTACCCCGGAGCTTGCCCAGCGGGTGAAGACCTATTTTACCCAGCTGCTGCCCCTATACGACTATTTTAACCGCTTTACGGCACAGTAAAGGAGAAAAAATCATGAAGAAGACTGTATTTACCGGAATGGGAACTGCCATTATCACCCCTATGACCAAGGACGGCATTGATTACGATGCGCTGGGTCGGGTCATTGAGTTCCAGATCGAAAACGGCATCAACGCCATCGTGGTGATGGGTACTACCGGCGAAAATGCTACCATCGAGCCGGAGGATCAGGCCAAGGTTATCGCCTACACCGTGCAGAAGGTGGCAAAACGGGTGCCTGTGGTTGCCGGCACCGGCACCAACAACACCCAGCATGTGCTGGCCAATACCATGGCTGCCTGCGAAGCGGGTGCAGATGCGGTTTTGGTGGTGACGCCCTACTACAACAAGGCCACCCAGTCCGGGCTCATCCAGCATTTTACCATGGTGGCGGATGTGTCCACCGTGCCGGTGATTATGTACAATGTTCCCGGCCGCACCGGCTGCAATCTGCTGCCCAAGACCGTGGCAAAGCTGGCGGAGCATCCCAATATTGTGGCCATCAAGGAAGCCACCGGAAATATGGCCCAGATGGTGGAAATCATGCATCTGTGCGGCGACAAGCTGGATGTTTACTCCGGTGAAGATGCCCTGACAGTGCCGATGATGGCTATGGGCGCCGCCGGCACCATCAGCGTGCTTTCCAATGTGGTTCCCAAGGAATCTGTGGCAATGACCGATGCCTGCAAGGCAGGAGATTACAAAACCGCGGCTGCCTGGCAGTGCAAGCTGCTGCCTCTCATCGACTGCCTGTTCAGCCAGGTCAACCCCATTCCCGTCAAGGCGGCCATGGCAGCTATGGGCTATGGGGAAGACTATGTCCGTATGCCGCTGACACCTATGGAAGAACCCTTCCGGGGCAATCTGCTATTTGAAATGAGAAAGCTGGGGATCGAAGTATGAGAGCCGTGCTTTGCGGCGCCAACGGCGCCATGGGAAAGCTGATTCAGGAGCTTTTGGGTGACGAGATCGTGGGCCTTGTGAGCCTGGACGGAGAAAACGGGGTGTCCAAAACTTTTTGGGAGTTGGGGAAGGTAGACTGTGATACGGTTATTGACTTTTCCCATCACAGCGCGGTAGCGGATGTGCTGCGCTACGCGGAAACCTGCGGCGCGGCGGCGGTCATCGGCACCACCGGCCACACCCCGGAGGAAAAGCGGCTGATCTTTGCCGCGGCTGAGAAAATTCCGGTGTTTTATGCCGGCAATGTGAGCTTGGGTATTGCGGTGCTGTGCCGGCTGGTGAAGCAGGCGGCGGCTTTCTTCCCCGAGGCGGATATAGAGATCGTGGAGACCCATCACACCCGGAAGGTGGATGCCCCCAGCGGTACGGCCCACATGCTGTTTCAGGCCATCAAGCAGGTGCGTCCCAATGCCTGGGAAAACTGCGGCCGCAGCGGTGAGGGCAAGCGGACCAAGGATGAGATCGGCATCCATGCCCTGCGGTTGGGCAGTGTGGTAGGCGTTCATGAGGTGCAGATCCACACCCAAAATCAGAGCCTTACCCTGCGGCATGAGTCCGGTTCCCGGGGGATGCTTGCCGAGGGCGCGGTTGCCGCTGCCCGGTTTATGGCAGGCAAGGGTAAGGGCCTTTACGGCATGGATGATATTTTGGATGCGTAATAAATGGACAATTGATAATTGTGGTATTTCCTTCGGAAATGAATTTGAAATCGTCGCCAAAGGCGACACTTTCATTGTCCATTGTCAATTTTCAACTATCAATTCGCAGGCAGAGCCTGCATGAGAAAGGAGCTTTTTATGCAGGTATGGTATATGAATGGCGCGGGCAATGACTTTATGGTCATGGATGCCCGGGGCGGCGTATACGACTTGGAAGCTATGGCGAAAAAGTTATGTAAACTAACCGGCGCCGATGGCTTCATGGCGGTGGATACCTCGGAAAAAGCGGACTTTAAGCTGCATTTTTACAATGCCGACGGTACCCGGGGTGAGATGTGCGGCAACGGTGCCCGGTGCATCTGCCGGTTTGCCTGTGACATGGGCCTGGCAGGGGACACTATGACGGTGGAAACCGATGCCGGTTTGGTATATGGCTGGCGGCTCAGCGACAGTCAATTCCGGGTGCAGCTGAACAATCCCGGGGTTTTGGATGTAAGCCGCAAGGGGAAAGTCGCTTATGTGGAATTGGGAAATCCCGGTGTTCCCCATGCTGTGGCGGAGTACCAAGGGAATCTTTGGGGCGCTGCGGAGGATTTGAAAAGCCAAATGGAAAGCCTTCGCTATGACCCGGCCTTTCCCAAGGGGGCAAATGTGAACTTCTATCAGACCTTGGCAGAGGGGGAAGTTCGGGTGCTGACCTTTGAGCGGGGGGTGGAGGATTTCACCCTGGCCTGTGGCACTGGCTGCGGCTCGATTGCTGTGACGCTGTGGCAAAAAGGCTTGCTCCCCGGTGGGGTTCTGACTGCCCACAACCGGGGCGGTACCCTGACGGTGACGGTCAGCGGAACAGACGGCAAAGTGGAAAAACTACTGCTGGAAGGCCCTACGGAAGTGACCAAGATTTATGAAGTATAAAAATCGCTCACGAAGCAAAAGCTTCGTGAGCGGTTTTGGTTGTTGCCAATTCCCGTTTATCGGCGGGCAAGCGCCCGCAGGCAATCTCGGGACTGGCTGTCGGGTGAGATTCGTTACTCTCTTGGACACCGCCCGGTTCGTAACTAAGTGCGCCAACTCCCGTTTATCGGGCAGTTGCGTAAGAACTCGTCGCCCCATTGGGGCGACAGCGCCCGCAGGGCGCAAGGCCTTCCCCTTTGGGGAAGGTGGCAAAAACCGGCGCTTTTAGCCGGTTTTTGACGGAAGAGGTTAGAACCTCTCCCACCGC
>JAGBTV010000117.1 GCA_017631155.1 Oscillospiraceae bacterium
GCGGTGGGAGAGGTTCTAACCTCTTCCGTCAAAAACCGGCTAAAAGCGCCGGTTTTTGCCACCTTCCCCAAAGGGGAAGGCCTTGCGCCCTGCGGGCGCTGTCGCCCCAATGGGGCGACGAGTTCTTACGCAACTGCCCGACAAACGGAAATTGGCTTTTCGTATTTTTTGATTCTTTTGATTTGAGGTTCTTATATGGACGAAATTAATCGCAACAACACCGAACTCTGGGAACAGGATTCCTTCCGTACCGGCTCTACCCGTCCACCGAAAAAACGGGGCGGTTTGGTGGCAATCCTGCTCATCGCTGTCATCGTGCTGTGCAGCATTGCCGGCACTTTGGGCTTTATGAATGTCCGGCTGTTTTCCCAGCTGCAGCAGCAAAAAGCTTCGGATCTGGCTTTCCACAACAGCCCCAACCCCACATCTGTCACAGAAGACACCCCCGCAAGCAACCCTTCCACCCCTTTGCAGGATGAAACCGTGGAGCTGCTCCCTACTCCGGAAGCCCCGGAAAATACGCCCCAGCAGGAGGGTCTTTCTCTCCAGGACATTTACAGCAAAGCCATTGATTCCGTGGTTTCCATCAGCTGCACCCTGAAAAACGGCAGTGCCAGCGGCACCGGCGTCGTACTGACCGAAACAGGCTACATCGTCACCAACAGCCATGTTGTGGAGGAGGCTTCTTCCATTTCTGTGCTGCTGACCGACGGCAGAACTCTAAACGCCCAGGTCATTGGCGCTGACACGATTTCGGATCTGGCTGTTCTTTGGATAGATGCAGAAAATTTGACCCCTGCCCAGTTTGGGGATTCTTCCACCTTGCGGGTCGGCGATCTTGCTGTTGCCATCGGCGATCCTTTGGGCATTGAGCTTCGGGGCACCATGACCGACGGTATCATCTCCGCCATCAACCGCAATGTTACCTCCGGCGGCAGAACCATGACCCTGATCCAAACCAACGCTGCCTTAAATTCCGGTAATTCCGGCGGCCCGCTGCTGAACAGCTATGGCCAGGTTATCGGCATCAATACCATGAAGATCGGCGCCTTTACCGACAGCGCCGGTGTAGAAGGTCTTGGCTTCGCCATTCCCAGCACTACCGTTAAGGAAATCGTGGACCAGCTTATTGCCCAAGGCTATGTGTCCGGCCGCCCGGCTCTGGGCTTTACCTGCCGGGAAACCTCCGCTACGGAGCAGCGATTCTACCGACTCCCGTCAGGTCTGTTGGTCACAGAAGTCTCGGAAGGCTCTGATGCCGCCAGAAAGGGTATGGTTGCCGGAGATATCCTGGTGCAACTGGCAGGAAGCAACACGCCTGACCAATCCACTTTGGAAACCGTTCTTTACAGTCTCCAACCCGGAGACACCGTAGAAGCTGTCATTTACCGTTCCGGTAACTACTACCGCATTCATCTGGTTCTGGAAGAAGCCACCGGTTAATCATAAAGGAGACCTCCAGTATGCTGCCTTATTATCAAAAAGCCTATTCCATCCCCACCTTTGCCACCGATCGGTTCAACCGCCTGAAATGTTCCTATCTTTTGGGCTTGGCGCAAGAGGTGGCCGGAAATCACAGCGCCCTGCTGAAAGCGGATTTTGACCATACCCACCTCTATTGGGTCATCACCCGACAGCAAGTCCAAATCAGCCGGCTTCCTGCCTCCGGAGAAACCATCACTTTGGAAACCTGGCCCATGCCAACCACTCGGGTGGCCTATCCCCGTTCCACCATCGCCTACGATCAGCAGGGAAATGAGCTGTTTCGCTCCATCAGCCTGTGGGTGTTAATGGATCCGGAAAGCCGGGCCATGGTGCTGCCGGGAAAAAGCGGTGTGCTGGTAGAAGGTACGCTCCGGGGTAACGAATTGGCTGTTCCCAGCTCTTTGCCCCCGGGAAAGCTCCAAAACATAACGCACCGCACCGTCTGTTACACAGAATTGGATGTCAACGGACATATGAACAATGCCCGGTACTTAGACTGGCTGGATGATCTTTTGGATGCTTCTTTCCACAGCTGTCACACCCCCCGGGAGTTTACCGTCTGCTACCTTTCCGAAGCCCGGGAAGGGGAAACTGTGCAGCTGAATTGGGAATTAAGTCCCGACGGGGTCCTGCGTTTGGATGCCTCCCGTCCGGGAGATACAGCTTCCGGACATCAACGGGTGTTCGCCGCACAAGTACTGTTTGACGGCGGTGTTCTGTAAACCTGTTTGATTTTCCCAAAATTCCGGATTTTTTTGAACTTTTTCAAAAACACCCCTGTAAAACCCAGGTTTACAGGGGTATTTTTCTTTTTGCCTGTTGAAAAAACTGTTGATAGTGTGGAAAACTTATGTTACCTAACACCCTTGCATAACGCCCTTTGTAACTAATTATGTCAACTTGTGTTATTTCTACCGCGTTTTCCGCAAACCGCCCCGAAAATTGCCATTTCTCGGTGAGTAGGGGACGGGTTTCCCGTCCCTTTGGCGGCGCAGCCGCCCTCGGCTCCCTCGTTTTGAGGGAGCTGTCAAATTGCCGATATTAGGCAATTTGACTGAGGGAGTTCGCCATTTATTTTAC
>JAGBTV010000118.1 GCA_017631155.1 Oscillospiraceae bacterium
GGCTGTAAAAAGCCGATTTTTGACTGGGGGAGTAAAATAAATGACGAACTCCCTCAGTCAAATTGCCTAATATCGGCAATTTGACAGCTCCCTCAAAACGAGGGAGCCGAGGGCGGCTGCGCCGCCAGTTCTACTGCAACTCCCCGAGAAATGGCAATTTATGCTTCTTTCTTCGCCCGGATCATGAGAATATAGAGCATACTGCTCATCCGGTTCATAGCCTTCAAAATATCCTCCCGGAAAGGCTGCCCCTCCCGGTCAATAAAAGCGTGAACCGCCGCCAATTCTGCCCCCCGGGCTGCGCACCGGGCGCGATTGAGCCACAACACCGCTAGACCATCGGTGTACTCCGGCATAAAATGGGGCTGACCGTAATGCTCCTGAGGAAAATGACTGTGGCTGCGAATCTGAGCCTGCGTCAAGCCGCAAAGCTTCTCCTCCGGTACTGGTTCATTTAATACATCGCAGGATATCAGCCGCCGGGCCAAAGCCAAAATTTCTCCCAATTCCCGACGAAACTCCCCACAGTTTAGTTGACATAACATCAGCTCCGCTTCCAAAGCATCCATAGCGCCCCGGAACGCGATCCGGGGATGGGTCTTTTCCACTAATACATCCCCATGGAGGTGAGTCATATGCTCCGGCTTTTGGGAAATGGTGCCGCCGCTGAGCAGCCGGTAGGTTTCAATTCTCGCTTCCTCCCCCGACAGAATGGGGATCCGCTCCCGGGAAAGATAATCCCGAGCCCCGGGAGTCAGAGTGTCCCCTTTTCCCAAAAAGAACACCCGTTTGCCCTCCCGGTTGCGGATATTATCCTTTACATTTTGCTCCGTATAAAGCATTAAGCCTTAGGCGCGGGGCCGGGTCTGTGGGACTTGGGGAGAATCGCATCCACTTCTGTGTGGGGACGTGCGATCACATGGACAGAGATCAGCTCGCCTACTTTCTCTGCCGCAGCCGCACCGGCATCGGTAGCCGCCTTCACAGCGCCCACATCTCCCCGAACCATGACGGTGACCAGACCGCCACCGACCTGTTCCTTGCCCACCAGCTGTACATTGGCGGACTTGACCATAGCATCTGCAGCCTCAATGGCGCCAATGAGCCCCTTGGTTTCAATCATACCCAAAGAATTTGTATCCATATTGATAACTCCTTTTCCTGTTTGTTTTGTAGGGGACGGGTTTCCCGTCCCACAAGCCTTCCCCTTTGGGGAAGGTGGCAAAAATCTTTGATTTATGACGGAAGCGGTTATAACCACTCCCGAAACTTGCCCGCTTAACTTAGTCTTTCCAAAATCTTCGCGGCAATTCGCTCCACCAGACTATCATCCACCTGTACCTTGGTATCAGGTGTCTTTGGGGACGCCTGTCCCCAGGCCACCCGACGGATGTTGATGAGATCCAGGGGCGAAATGTTGTTGGAAGAGCTGCTGCCGCCTACGGCGCCGCAGCCTAAAGTCAGCGCCGGGAACAGTCCTGTAGTCGCGCCAATGCCGCCCAGGGCCGCCGGAGTGTTCACCAAAAACCGGGACACAGGAATCTGCAGAGCAAATTTTCGGATCACCGCCTCATCCTCTGCATGGATGGCGAAAGTATGGCCGCTGCCCTCATGCTTTAATACCTCAATGGCCTTGGCTAGTACCGCATCCTCGCTGTCCATGACAAAAAATGCCAGCACCGGGCAAAGCTTCTCCATGGAATAGGGTCGGGTGGGGCCAGCCTCCTGCTCCCGGGCCACCAGCACTTTCGTCTCCCGGGGTACAGAAAATCCTGCCATTTCCGCCAAAGCCGTTGCCGGTCTTCCCACGATCCCGGGGTTCAGCGCCCCATTGGGACGGAACAGCAATTTTGCCAGAGAACCGGCCTCGTTGGTTGACATAAAATAGAAACCCTGCCGTTGTCCTTCCTGCCGCACCGCATCTTCCATGGACTTTTCCACGATGATGCTCTGCTCCGAAGCGCAGACCGTACCGTAGTCAAAGCTTTTGGATTTACAAATACATGCCAGGGCATAGGCTACATCTGCGCTGTGGTGAATATAGGCCGGGCCGTTGCCCGCCCCTACGCCGATGGCAGGTTTTCCCGAGGAATAGGCCGCCCTTACCATACCGGGACCTCCGGTAGCCAGAATCAGCCGCACCTGCTCTGCACCCATCAGCTCCTGACAGCCAGCCATGGACGCCATGCTCAGACACCCTACGCTGCCGGGTGGCGCTCCGGCTGCCTCCGCAGCCGCTGCCACGATCCGCGCCGCCCGCAAGGTACATTCCAGGGCCTTGGGGTGGGGGGAAAATACGATGGCATTGCCGCTTTTCAGGGCAATGATGGCCTTATAGCATACCGTGGAAGTGGGATTCGTGCTGGGTATGATGGCCGCAATGACCCCCACCGGCACACCCACCTCCCATAGCTTTTCCTTTTCATGGGTCTTTAATACGCCCACCGTCTTCATGTCCCGAACAGCTGCCGCCACGGTTTCGGATGCAAACTGATTTTTGACTACCTTGTCTTCGGTATTGCCGAAGCCGGTCTCCCGGACAGCCAGCTCCGCCAGTTCCACTGCTGCAGCGGAAAACTTGGCGGCGATAGATTCCACAATGGCATCCAGCTGCTGCTGGGACATTTGGGACAGGGTCGCTTGGGCTTTTTCCGCCTGCTGACACAGAAGCCGTGCCTCCTGCCGGGCCGCTAAGTCCTTGTCCAGTTCCATACGCTCACTCCTTATTTCCAAAATCTCCTGCCTGCCAATTCCCGTTTGTCGGGGAGATTCCCTCCACATCTTGCCCCCCGCATTTATGAGGGGGGTGTCAGCCGAACAGGCTGACGGGGGGAGTAAAATACAGCGAAAAACAACTCCCCCAGTCAAAAATGCCGCAAAACGGCATTTTTGCCAGCCCCC
>JAGBTV010000119.1 GCA_017631155.1 Oscillospiraceae bacterium
ACAACTGCCAGATAAATGGCAATTTGACTTTCCCATTGACATACCTTTATCCATTATGGTATCCTAAAGAAAAACACTTGGAGGTACGCCATGAAACGCACCGACTATATCAACTGGGACGAATACTTTATGGGCATCGCCATGCTGGCCGCCAAGCGCAGCAAAGACCCCAGCACCCAGGTAGGCGCCTGTATCGTATCTCAGGACAACATCATCATCTCCACCGGCTACAACGGCATGCCCAAGGGCTGCTCTGACGATGAATTCCCCTGGGATCGCACCGGTGAGGAGACCAAGTATCCTTTTGTCGTCCACGCAGAGCTGAACGCCATTCTCAACGCCAACGGCCGGGACCTCCGGGGCAGTCGGCTGTATGTAGCCCTGTTCCCCTGCAACGAGTGCGCCAAGGCCATTATCCAAAGCGGCGTGAAGGAAGTCCTGTACCTATCCGATAAGTACGCCACCACCCCCGCCACCCTGGCTTCCAAGCGGATGTTGGCCGCCGCCGGCGTCAAAACCACCCAGCTGCGCCCCGGTGTCCGGTCCATCACCCTGGACTTCACCCCCGACGAAGAAAAATAATTTTTGTCCCCATAAAATTTAAAGGAGGAATGTATATGGATCTGGCATCTATCATTTGGCTGGGTCTGCTGGTTGTGTTTCTGATCGTGGAGGCTGCCTGTCCCATTCATCTGGTGAGCCTTTGGTTTGCCGCCGGCGCATTGGTGGCTGCCATCGCAAGCATGCTGGGCGCGGCGGTGTGGCTGCAGGTCGGGTTGTTCCTGGTAGTGTCCGTTTCCCTGTTGGTTGGCCTTTGGCCCTTTACAAAGAAATTCCTGAAGCCCCGTATTTCTCCGACCAATGTGGACGCCAACATCGGTGCCCGGTGCTATGTCACCGCTGCGGTGGATAATCTTTCCGCCCAGGGACAAATTAAGCTAAACGGTTTGGAATGGACCGCCAGAAGCACCACCGGAGAAACCATCCCGGAAGGCACCTTGGTCCAAGTGGATCGCATTGAAGGCGTCAAAGCCTTCGTCACCCCGGTTCAGGAAGAAGTCAATGTGTAAGTATTTTAAAAACAGGAGGATATTGTTATGGTACCTATGATCGTTATCGGCAGTGTAGTATTCATTCTCTTTATTCTGATTATCTCCAGTCTGTCCATCGTGCAGCAGTCTCAGGCCTATGTTATTGAGCGACTGGGCGCATTCCAGAGTGTTTGGAGTGTAGGCCTGCACATGAAAGTGCCCTTTATTGATCGGGTTGCCCGGAAGGTCAGCCTGAAAGAGCAGGTTTTGGACTATCCGCCCCAGCCTGTGATCACCAAGGATAACGTCACTATGCAGATCGACACCGTCGTTTATTTCCAAATTACTGACCCCAAGCTCTATGCCTACGGCGTGGAAATGCCTATGGCTGCCATGGAGACCCTCACCGCCACCACCCTCCGGAACATCATCGGTGACCTGGAGCTGGACCAGACCCTGACCTCCCGTGATGTGGTCAATACCAAGATGCGGGCCATCCTGGACGAAGCCACCGACCCCTGGGGCATCAAGGTCAACCGGGTGGAGCTGAAGAACATTCTGCCTCCTGCAGATATTCAGTCTTCCATGGAAAAGCAGATGAAAGCCGAGCGTGACCGCCGTCAGGCCATCCTGCAGGCAGAAGGTCAGAAGAAGTCCGCCATCCTGATCGCCGAAGGCGAAAAGGAATCTGCCATCCTACGGGCCTCCGCAGAAAAGGAAGCCGCCATTTTGCGGGCTGAAGCCGAGCGCCAGGCCGCGATTTTGAAGGCAGAAGGTGAAGCCGAAGCCATTCGTCAGGTGCAGCAGGCCCTTGCCGACTCCATGGGCATGCTGAATGAAAAAGCCCCCAATGACCAGGTTATCAAGCTGAAGTCCATCGAGGCTATGGAAAAGGTTGCCGACGGCAAGGCCACCAAGATCATCATCCCCTCTGAAATGCAGGGCTTGGTAGGTTTGGCAAACGGCCTTACCGCAGGGATCAAGGAGTAAGACCATGGCAGAAAAGCGGTTTGTAAAAGTCTATTCTGACGGCGCATTCGGCTCCAACGAGATTTGGGTGGATCAGAAGACCGGTGTTAACTATCTGTTCCATGCCAGCGGCTATGCCGGGGGTCTGACACCGTTGCTGGACCGGGACGGAAAACCCATCATCACCGCCATCCCCACAGAAGAAGAATAAAAACCATCGCCGCCCCGGAAAAACCGGGGCGGCAGTTTTTTGAGATATGGGATTTGCCATTTCCCGCTTGTCGGGCAGTTGGGTAGAATTCTTGGCCCCCTCGTTTTGAGGGGGCTGTCAAAAATCGGCTGCAAAAAGCCGATTTTTGACTGGGGGAGTAAAATAAACGACGAACTCCCTCAGTCAAATTGCCTAATATCGGCAATTTGACAGCTCCCTCAAAACAAGGGAGCCGAGGGCGGCTGCGCCGCCGGGGTCTATCGCAACTGCCCAATAAATAGCAATTTATCGCTAAAAATACCCCGGGAACGGAAATTCCGTTCCCGGGGTAGTCGCTTTATCCGGCCAAGGCAGTTTTGATGGCAAAGTACAGCAGTACCACCGCGCCCAAAACGATGCGGTACACACCGAAGATGCGGAAGCTGTTTTTCCGTACAAACTCCATCAGGCCCTTGATGACCAGCAGGCTCACAACAAAGCTGACCACACAACCAACGATCAGTACCATCAGCTCTGTGTTGGTCGCCTGAACGCCCTCCGACAAAAACTTCAAAAGCTTCAGCGCGCTGGCGCCCAGCATAGTGGGAATCGCCATGAAGAAAGAGAACTCTGCCGCTGCCGGGCGAGACACACCCAGGAAAATACCGCCCAAAATGGTCGCACCGGAACGGGATGTGCCGGGAATCAAGCTAAGACACTGGAACGCACCCATCAGGATTGCCGTGCGGTAGTCGATCTGGGATACCGTTTGGATCACGGCTGTCTTCTTTCCGTTTCGCCGTTCCACCAAAAGGAAAGCCACACCGTAGAGAATGAGCATAATTGCCACCACGATGAAGTTATACAGGTGTTCGTCCAGCCAATCATCCAGCAGAAAACCTGCCGCTGCGGAAGGTACTACGGCTACCACAACCTTGGCCCACAAATTCCATGTGTCGCGCTTCTGCTCCCGATCTTTTTTGAGGGAGAAGGGATTCAGCTTCCGGAAAAACAACACGATTACCGCTAAAATCGCACCCAGCTGGATCACCACCTGGAACATTTCATAGAAAGCATCCGAGACCTTCAGCTTTACAAACTCGTCCAGCAGGATCAGATGTCCTGTGGAAGAAACGGGCAGCCACTCTGTGATGCCCTCCACAATGCCGAACAACACGGCTTTCAAAAATTCCAGCATATTTTGCTCCTTTCGGTAAATTGCCATTTCTCGGGTAGTTGCAGTAGAACTGGCGGCGCAGCCGCCCTCGGCTCCCTCGTTTTGAGGGAGCTGTCAAATTGCCGATATTAGGCAATTTGACTGAGGGAGTTCGTCATTTATTTTACTCCCCCAGTCAAAAATCGGCTTTTTACAGCC
>JAGBTV010000120.1 GCA_017631155.1 Oscillospiraceae bacterium
CTGTCAAAAATCGGCTGTAAAAAGCCGATTTTTGACTGGGGGAGTAAAATAAATGACGAACTCCCTCAGTCAAATTGCCTAATATCGGCAATTTGACAGCTCCCTCAAAACGAGGGAGCCGAGGGCGGCTGCGCCGCCAAGCCCTAACCAACTCACCGAGAAATGGCAAATTATTGGTCAGCGGCGCACATAGTATCTTGCGAAAAGAAAGGCGGCACCGGAAGGTGCCGCCAAAGAATTTATGTTGTGGATACGGTTTGGACTTTTCTGCCCCGGACAAGCTTCGAAAGAAGCTTATAAAGATAGTAGCACATCAGCACAAAGCCGAGGTTTAGCAAGGAAACGATCAGCACATACAGAATTTGGGTCACACCGTAGCCCAGGATATCCTGCAAGGAAACCCGGATGGCTTCCAGAGGAGGGATGTTGCAGGTATAGTAGTTGGCATAATTGGTTTTCAAAATGTGAGCCATGGAGGCGGATACGGTGCAAAAACCTGCGGTAAACAGCAAAATTGCTTTTGGTTCGCCTTTCGGCTGGGGATCGTGCAGCTGCAATGCGATGACCAGAAAGCTTGCCAGCATGACGAGATTGTGGAATGCTACGGTATGGAAATCCAGGTAGTGCTTGAAGAAGTTTTGAATATTGCCGCCACTGTAGATCAGGTTGGGGTAGATCAGCATCAAAAGAAGCAGCGATGTGCAAACAGCGGCGCTGATGGCATTGACTGCGCTGCGACGCTTGCCCCGATAAAAGGCCATCAGCGGCAGTACCAACAGGAACAGGGAGCAAAAATGGAAGGGAAGGTGATATAGATCATAGCCTTGCTTCCAGGAAACAATCTGCTTGCCGATTTCCAGCAACAGAAGCAGACAGGCGATGACCTGAATGGGAATCATACGCACTTTCAGGGATTTGTTGCCAAGAACAAGGCGGAATACAACAGAGATCAGAATCATGATACCCAAAGCAGGGAGCAGGGTTTGAATATGTTCCGGAGCCCAAAGTTCCATAGGGTGACCTCATTTCCTTTTAAATGATTACAACATCATTTTATGCCATTGTTCGACAGGAAGCAAGGTGGCAATTCCTAAGATTTTTATAAGATTCTGAAATATAAGGCGAAAACGACAGGCGTAGTCCTGCTGGTGGAGGACTATGCCTGTCGTTTTTCTTAAAAGCCTTCTTTTCTCCGTTGCTTGCGCAGCTGTTTGCGCTTTTTTGCGGCTTCATATTCCTGACGCTCTGCTTCCGTTTCCAAAAGCAGGTCAGGAACTTCCTCTGGCTGACCTTTGCAGTTGATGGAAACCATATCCATGTAGGCTACATTAATCAGCTCCCGGATACCGTTCAGGGCTTCTCGGTAGGTATCCACCCGGATTTCCATGGAGGTCCGGCCTACATAAGTCACGCGGCCTTGCAGTACGATCATATCCCCGGTGTAGGCAGGGGCCTGGAACTGAAGATTATCGATGGCAGCGGTAGTCACAGTGCCGCCGCAGTGGCGAATGGCTACGATCCCCGCCAGCTCATCAATCCATTTTAACAGATGTCCGCCAAAGAGTCTGCCGTAGTGATTGATATGGGCGGGGCAGATCAGGTACTGCTGCTCCGTCATGGATTCTGCTACTTTTTTCACAGGGCGCATAGAAAGCATCCTTTCTTTTTTAATCTGCTCCACAGGCTTCTTTATCCATAATTTGAACCAATTGCTCAAAGGTGACGAACTCATATCCGCAGCTACGGAGCATCAGAATGATCTGCTCAATGCGTCTGCCATAGGTGCGGATACCTTGCTTGATATAGTATTTGTCGTAGGATTTCAATTCTTTCAGGAAGGGGATCTGTTGCTTTGTCAGCTCAAAAGGGTGCAAATAAAATACATAGTAATCATTATGGTGAATGTGGTGCTGGATCAGAGTTTTGATAAAGCCCCAGTTACTCAGGCGGACATAGCCACCACCGGATATAGGAAAGGGTTTTCCTAAAATTTTCTCTTTGGAAAGACCGAATTCATAAAAATTTCCGTTACGGAAGATATTATCCCGCAACTGCTTAAAGTTTTGCAGATCCAACTTTACCGTATGTCTGGCAGGCTGGAAATCCAGGAAACTGGAATCATAGAGAAAGCCCAATTCCTTCAAAACGTCCAATCTGTCTTTGTCGATACTGAAACAGGGAGCCCGGAAACCTACTACATCCACACCCAAAAGCTCCTGCATCCATCTTTTTGCCTGGCGGATCTTTTCCCGGAATTGTTCCAAAGAGACATTCATGGGTGCAATGTGGGAGTAGCTGTGCAATGCAATTTTGTGTCCCTGGCGAATGTGGGAACGAAGGCGGTCTGCGATTCGGGGGGCAAGATCACCCACGGTAAACAAGGTGCTTTTAATTTGGTATTTGTTTAGTATGTTTAGATACTCGTCAAGTCCGTCCATGAGATCGACATCCACCTGGATGCCGGCAGAGTAGATACATTCCGTATCGGAAAAGGTCTCCACATCCATGGTGAACACGGCGTATTTTTTGTGGTTCATGTTGTTATCTTCCTAAAAAATCAATGATCGCCTGATCGTATTTTTCCGTGTTGTTGATACGCAGATGGGAGTGACCGCCTTTGTCAAACCAAACAAGCTTCTTATCCTGGGAAGCGCAGGCCGCAAAGAGCTGGCGACTTTTTTCGGGAATGGAGAAAATATCCTTTTCTCCGTACAGAAACAGAACCCGGCAGTCGGGCTTGATTTTTTTGATGGCAGAAATCGGCTTGTGCTGATAGACATTGGTGCCGGTGTGGCGGTAGATTTGCAGCATAACCAACTGCAGAACCGGGAACAGGGGACGGTTGAGTGCCATCATATGGCGCTTAAAGGTTTCGGAGAAAGAGATATAGCAGCCCTCGGTTACCAAACCCCGGAGGTAATCCGGACTGTCTTTTGCAGTAAGAGCAAACAAGCCGGAGGAGGTACCGATGCAAATACCATGGAAATAGATCTCCCGGTTATCAAAACGGTCGTGGATCAGCTTAGCCCAGGCCAAAATATCCCGGCTTTCCTGCAGACCAATGGTGTTGTAGATGCCATCGCTCATTCCGTGGCAGCGGGTATCCACCACCAGCACATTGAAGCCGGCCTTCTCGTAAGGCGGTGCAAAATAATAAGAGTACACAAGGCTTTCACAACGGCCCGGCAATATGATTACGCAGCGGTCTGCGCCAAAATCAAAATACTCACCAAACAGCTTCAAACCGTCATTTTCAATTTGCAGCTGGGTGATCCGATGATGGTTGCGTTCCATCCAGGCAATGCCGTCATTCCACATTTGGACTTGTTCTGCATCGTCCGGGAAAGAACAGACTCTGCCCCACTTTTCCGGGGAGGTGCGCACCAATTGATCCTGATATACCCGCTTGGCAATGGGGTAGGTGTAGCACAGCATGCATACAAAGCCGCCCAACAGCAACGCAGCCAAGATTGCCAAATATCCCAAAATACCCATGATTTCTCTCCTAAAATCCTTAATGAAAACAGTATAACACACAATTGCAAAAAATGCATTATAAATTGTAATAAAATGTGGAAACAAGGAAAACTCAGTTGATTTAAGTAAAGTGCTGTGGTATAATTACAAAAATTATTTGCTCGTTTTGAAGGGAAAAGGGGGATTTTATGTCTGACTTTGTAATCATACCCGATGCATCCTCAGATTTGCCGAAAGAACTGCGTGAGCGATTCTATATTCCGGACTATGTCAGAGGAACCATTTACTTTCCTGACGGCCAAGAAGCATCAGCGGATATGGACTGGGAACTGATGAGCCCTGAAACTTACTATACCTCCATGTCCGGCAGAAAAATGCTGTATAAAACGGCCAGCGCCCAACGCAGAGAAATTCTGCGGGCCTATGAGTTGCAACTGAAGGCGGGCAAGGATATCCTTGCGATTACCCTTTCCTCCGGCTTGTCCGGCACTTATCAAGCCTGCCAAAAAGTGGCGGAGGAACTGTTGGAAAAATACCCGGAACGGAAAATTATAGTTGTGGATTCCCTGCGTTATTCCACTGCACTTTCTATTTTGGTAATCAAAGCCAGCCAAAAGCAGCAGGAAGGTGCCACTTTGGAGGAAACGGCAGAATATCTGGAGAGAATCAAGCACACCATTCACCAAATTGGAACCATGGACGATATGTTCTTCCTGGTGAAAACCGGTCGAATATCCAATTTTAAGGCTTTTTTTGGAACCTTGGTGGGTATCAACGCCATGGCAGATTTTAATCGCAAGGGCTTGGCCCAGGTTCTGTGCAAGATCAAGGGTAAAAAACGGGCCTTTGATGCCTTGATCGAATATATGCATGGGACCATTGTGAATCCAAAAGAGCAAATCATATTTGTTGCCCATTCCAACCGGGAGCAAGCAGCCCAGGCCTTGGCCCAGCGGGTGCAGGCGGAATTTTCTCCCAAAGAGATCATCATCAATCATGTGGGCCTGTCCTGCGGAGCTTCTATAGGCCCCGGTCTGTGCGCGGTTTTCTATCAAGGTCATGAAATTAGTGAGAACATGGAACAAGAACAGGCGCTTATGAATCAAATTATGACAAATCAAAAATAATGGAGGCTCGTTATGAAAGATTTTGTTATTATTACTGACTCTACCAGTGATTTGACTTTGGAAATGCGGCAGCAGTTCAACATTGAATATGTGCCCATGCAGTATATCATTGACGGAGTGGAATTCAAGGCTTCCCTGGACTGGGAATCTCACAGTGTCAAGGAATACTATGATCTGATGCGCAACGGCCTCCGAATCTACACCACACAGATTCTGAAAGATACTTATCTCGAAGCGTTCCAAAATGCCATCGATGCAGGCAAAGATGTGGTTTACATCGGTTGCTCCTCTGCACTGTCTGCCTCTATTAAAGTGGCACTTTTGGTGGCCATGGAAATGAAGGAGCAGAACCCTGATGCCGGTATATACTGCATTGATTCGTTGATTAGTTCTCTGGGTCAGGGCTATTTGGCCATGGAAGCCTCCCGCAAGAGAGCCGAGGGCCTCAGCGCTGCTGATACCGCTGCTTACATTGAAAGCATCAAGCTGTGTGTTAATCAGTGCGGTACCGTAGGTTCTTTGGAGTACCTCCGTCGGGCGGGCCGCGTGAAGGCATCTAAGGCCTTCTTCGGCAATCTGTTTGGCGTGAAGCCTCTGATTATCTCTGACCGGAAAGGTCAGAACTTCGCCTACAAGAAGGCAAAAGGCACAGCCAATGCCAGAATCGGCATTGCAGAGCATATTGTGGAGGCGGCTAACGGCGTATATGAGGAGCTGTTCCTTACCCATGCCGACTGCGCAGAAGAGATGGAACTGGTGAAAGAAGAGATTCTGAAGCGGGCGCCTTTCAAGAAGGTAACGGTCAATACCATCGGCCCTATTGTTGGCGCATCCGTAGGCCCCGGCACAGTGATTGCTTTCTGTCTGGGTACCGAGGTAACAATTGAAGGAAACGAGTAATATGCAAAACACATTAGACGGCATTGGACTGCACCAGCTTTTTACAAGCGGTTATCGCAACTTAAAAAAGAACATGGAGGCCATTAACGACCTGAATGTTTTTCCGGTCCCTGACGGGGATACCGGCGCCAATATGGTGATGACCTTTGGTGGCGGACTGCAGGCCGTATCGGAAACAGAGAGCCATGTCGGACAATACATGCAGGGCCTTTCTCGGGCGGTATTGTTGTCTGCCCGGGGAAATTCCGGCGTTATTTTCTCCCAGTTTGTGCACGGCCTGTATCGGGGCTTTGCCGAAAAGGAGACCGTAACCTTTGCAGACTTGGCAGAGGCCTTTGCCTGTGCCAAGGAAGATGCCTACCACTCTATCATCGCCCCCACCGAGGGTACGATTTTGACTGTGATTCGGGAAGCTGCGGAATTTTTGGCAGAGAATGCTGAGAAATACGATTCTTTTCAGACCGGCTTTGATGCGCTGCAGGTACAAATGTCGGCTTCCCTGAAACGGACACCGGAGCTTCTGTCGGTTCTGAAGGAAGCTGGTGTGGTAGACAGTGGCGGAGCAGGTCTTGTCTGCTTTGTGGATGGTATCTGTGCCCATCTGCACGGAGAATCCCCGGAAGAGATCCCGGATCATATGGACTGGTCTGCAGCACCTGCACCGATTGCTTCGAATTTTGGACCCGACAGCCGCCTGGAATATGGCTATTGCACCGAGTTTATCTTACAGCTGATGAATTATAAGACGGATTTGGCCGCTTTCGATCTGCAGAAGTTTACCGATCCGTTAGAGCAGATGGGCGACTCTATTGTGGCGGTACATAACGACGGTATCGTGAAGATCCATATCCACACCTTTACCCCGGATATGGTTTTGGGCTATGCCAGACGGTTTGGCGAGTTTGTTTCCGTAAAAATTGAAAATATGTCCATCCAGCATAGCCAGGTACAAACTGCTGTGCAAAAGGAAAAGGTGAAATATGCCATCATTGCCGTTGCGGCCGGTGAGGGTATTAAAGAGTATTTTGAAAGTATCGGTGCTTCCTATGTCATCGATGGAGGGCAGACCAACAATCCTCCGGTAAGTGCATTTTTGGAGGCCTTTGCTAAGTTTGATGCGGAGCATATCGTTGTGCTGCCCAACAATTCCAACATTGTGCTTGCCGCCAATCAGGCGGCAGATGCCTATACGGAATGTGATGTGCGGGTGATCCCCACCAAGTCCATTACCGAAGGTTGCTCTGCCCTGTCCATGATGAGCCCCTGGTATGATACGGTGGATGAGATGGTGGAAGAAATGTCCCAGAATTTGGGCAATGTCACTACCGGCTATGTGACCACCGCTGTCCGGGATGCCAATATGGATGGCATGACTGTGAAAAAGGGCGACTGCATCGGACTTGACGGTAAGCACCTGATGGCCAGCGAAGCTAATCGGGTGGAAACAGCCAAGGCCCTGGTGGAAAAAATTATGGCAGCAACACCGAAAGATGTGATTATTTTCTTCTACGGTGAAGCCGTGACAGAAGAGGAAGTGCAAGAGCTCTCCAATTTCCTCCAGGAGGCGTATCCGCTGGTGGATGTGGGCTTTGTTTCCGGCAAGCAGTCTGTGTATGATTTTATCATCTCTTTGGAGTGATGACTATGATTAAGATCGTAATCGATACCCTGGGCGCAGACATGGGTCTTACCCCTGTTGTGGAAGGGGTGGCCAAAGCACTGCAAGAAGGCTTTGACTTTTTTCCGGTACTGGTAGGCCCGGCAGAGGAAATCAAGACAATTCTGGATCAGCAGAAGATTACCCCTGACCGGTATGAACTGGTGGAGGGTAGCCGCTATATCCGCAACGAAGATCCTCCTACCGCCATTTTTGGCGATAAGAACGAAAATACCATGGCCATCGCCTACGATCGACTGAAAAACGATGAGACCTGTGATGCGCTTCTTTCTGCAGGCAACACCGGTGCTCTGTTGGTGGGTTCTATTTGCCGACTGGGACTGCTGCCGGGACTGAAGTTTCCGGCACTGGCCAGCGCCCTGCCTTGTAACGGGGAGAACTTACTGTGCCTGGTGGACTGCGGTGCCAATGTGGAATGCACAGCTGACGATCTTACCCGGTTTGCCAGAATGGGTCATGTTTTTGCCCACAGCTATTGCGGTATCGAAACCCCCCGTATTGGCCTTATGAGCGTGGGACGAGAACAGCAAAAGGGCACTGCGCTGACCCAACAGGCTTTTGAAAAGATCAGCGCTTTGGGCTTGAATTTCGTGGGTAATGTGGAAGGAAGCGATTTGGTAAGCGATTATGCCGATGTCATCGTGACAGACGGTTTTGGCGGAAATTTGCTTCTGAAGTGTGCGGAATCCGTGGGAAAAGCGGCGATCCGAATTGCAGAAAAATATGGGAAAGATTCTCCTGTTGTGCAAGCCATCTGTCAGGAACTGTGGGAGACCTTTGATTTTAACTCCCGGGGCGGCGCAACATTTCTGGGTCCCCGAAAGACGGTGGTGAAAATGCACGGCGCGGCCAATGCCGACACGGCAGCAGCATCCATCGCCCAAATTCTGCGGTTGGAAAAATCTCATTTTTCTAAAAAAATGGCAGAAGAATTTTCTAAATAAAAAAGCAAATCGCCAAAACGAGTTTTGGCGATTTGCCTATTTTACGGAACCGAATGTTTTATTCCCGTGTTCGCAGGGCGATAAAGGTGAATTTATACAGCCAATATCGCAGCGGCAGACAAACGAGGACGGTAAGATTGAAAGCGATCCACATGGGCAGTAGCGGATATGTGAAGAAGAACAGGTAGCAGCCCAACATGTACAGGGAATAGGAAATGATTTGGTGGATAACTCCCGTTAAATAATCGTAACAACGGGTGTTTTTGAATACAAAGCATTGATCTACGATCAGCGTGGCGGCAAAGGCAATAATGCCGACTCCGGGAATGGTCTGGATCAAATGACTATAGCCAAAGAATATGGATGCGACCAAGGTGAGAATTTCTGCTACAAAGAAGCCGATAAACTGACCAATGGCCAATCCAAACAGGCTTTTATAAATCCGTACCGTATCCTTCACCGGATGGAAATGAGAAGACTGGTTGTTGTTGATGTAAATTGCTTCAATGGGAATGGTAGAGATGTGTATGGCTTTCTTGGCGGCATAGTACAGCATATTCATCTCATAATCATAGTTGTCCTTCTCTACCTGGATCAGCCAATCGATATATTCCCGGGCAAATCCCCGCAAGCCGGACTGGTTATCGGAAAGATAGCGTTTTGTCAGAAGCGCATAGACGACCCGGGACATAGCGTTGCCTACCTTGGAACGCAGAGGAATGTCTTTGCAACGATTCCGCATGGTCAGCACAAATTTATCACCGGCCTGTAACCGTTGGCTCACCCGGATCACATCTTCAATCCGATGCTGCCCGTCAGCATCACAGGTGATGAAATGGGCCGTTTCCGGCATATGGTCACGAATATAGGCCATGCCTGTTTTTAAAGCGGCGCCTTTTCCACGGTTTTTCTCGTGCCGAAGGATATGTGCGTCATTTTCTACAGCATCAAAAATCTCACGGTAGTCACTTCCGCTACCGTCGTCTACGATCACCAGGTCAAAACCGGCTTCTTTCAGCCTTTTTACCAAGGTGATGAGCTCCGAATCCGGCTCGTAAGCCGGGATTAAAACAGTGTCCACGTTTCTAACCTCTCTATCTGTCCGGTTGGCGGACATCTTCTACGCTTCTTCCACGCAACGGATTAAAAAGCTGTGAATGCTTTCCATAAGTGCATCGTTTGCCGTGCCGTCGGCATCATACAGAAGCTCGGTATGCCCGGCCTCACAAAGCAAATACTCTACCTTTTCGGAAGCAATGGAGGATTTGTGGGAAACGATGGAGCATGTATCTGTAGGAACCTGGGTGTCCATCGTTCCGTGAACCACAAGCACGGGAATATCTCCGGTGGAAAGAATATCGTCTGCTTGTAAATTCAAAGTTTCTTTACCGAAAAGGGCAGCTTGATACAACCACAGAAAGCCGTAATTTCCGTAGCTGATGGGGCCGATGGTGTTGGTGCTCATTTGCATAACGGCTTCCATAGCGCTGTTGACACCGCTGATGGAAACCACAGCGGTGACATCCTGCGTTTGGGGTAAAATGCAGCAGGCGGCATAGGCGCCGCGGCTGTGTCCCATTAGAATCAATTCATTATAACCGAATCGTTCCCTATTTTCAACATATTTTAATGCGGCTTCCAAATCGGGGATTACCTGAGAAAAGCCCACCTGATTTTTACCTTGAGATCGGCATGTTCCGGTGGTGTCGAAGGTAAAGACGCTCCAGCCGTAGTTAAGAAGCTGGTGGATCTGCTGCAGATAGTCATCACCGCCGGCATGAAAGCCCGGGACAAAGACAATTAAGCCATGGGCGTTATCCGGCTGCGCAGCCGGGTAATAATATCCGGTGAGTTGGTTTTCTCCCGAAAAAAACTGACATTCCTGGCGGGATTGCACCGTGGCGGAAAGTGCCTGTGGAATCTGAGCCGGGGTGTCGTAGCGAATAAAGATCCTGTCATAGATTAGTTTGGTTGCGGTCATGGAGACTGCGCAGAAGATTAGAATTGCGGTAAGAATGATAATCAGTATCCTTTTAAGCTTGGATTTCTTTACAGATATCATGATTATCACCACTTTTTTGATAGATTATAAAGGAGTTGTTGTTATGAAACTCACACCCAGTTTTGCGTTTTCTGTGTTTTCGGAAGAAACCTTCCAGGAGAAAATGGTGGCAGTTAGCCAGCAGTTGGCGCAATGTCGGCAGGAGGGGCATTTCAACGGTTTTGACGGAAAGCCCCTTTGGTATGAATATTTTCAGGTTCAGGACAGCCGGGGCGCGGTTGTGATTCTCCACGGCCTCAGCGAATTTACAGGAAAATATCACGAATTTGCCTGGTGTTTATTAAATCAGGGGTATGATGTGTTCCTTTACGATCAGCGGTCTCACGGCAAATCCTGCCGGCTTACCGACCAAATCGATTTGCTCCATGTAGATGCTTTTGGGGATTACCAAAAAGATTTGGATTGTTTTTTGGATCAAGTTGTGAGAAAAGCTGCCGGTGGTAGCCCGCTTTATCTGTATGGTCATTCTATGGGCGGTGCGGTTGCCTTGCAGTATTTGGCAAAGCATCCTGAGGCGTTTCGGAAGGCTGTACTCTCCGCCCCTATGATAGAGCCGCTTACCGGCAGCGTGTCGCCGGCAGTTGCCCGGTGGGGACTGCTTGTTTACTGCCTGTTTGGTGCCGGAAAGAGAAAGTTTTGGGGCTCTGAGGAATTTGACCCCGAGTATCCCTTTTCCCGGTCTCAGGACAGGAGCCTTGCCCGGTTTCAGTGGAATATGAAGACTCGTTTGGCAGATAAACGCCTCTGCACAACACCCATGACGATCCGTTGGGTACAGCAATCGGTAAGCCTCCGGTCGAAGCTCACCGGCAAGCGCTTTTTGAAGAAGCTCCAAACACCGATCCGGATGCTCTGTGCGGAGCAGGATCGGGTAGTGTCTGAAAAAGCCCAGGTGGAGCTTGCTGAAAAATGCCCTCTATGTCAGAAAGTGGTGGTACCCGGAAGCACCCACAGTATGCTTTGGGGAACAGCAGAGACCATCGAAGCCCATGTGAAGCAGGTGCTGGATCATTTTTCCTGAGGATTCTTTTTGGCATCCATGCGCTTAGCTTCTGCCATAGCCACCCGCCACAAACCACCAAGCACCCGGGCGGTCCGAATCGTCAGTACCACTTCGTAGCGGAAAACGGATTTTTCAAAGAAGTTGCAGCCTAAATCAATGTTGCAGCCCCGTTTGCGGACTTTCAGAAAACTGCGCAGAATATTTAACAGGGAATAAGTGGCGGCGCAGCACTGTCCGTAATGAATGGCGGCATCGTCCACATCGTCACCGGAGCTGCGGATCTTTATGTGCAGCCGTGTGACGGTGCAGTATTTCAAAAGGGCAACCACCTCTTTCAGCAGATCGATCAGCATGGAGAAGCTGGCGGAGACGGTTTTTTTCAGACCGTCGCTTTGAATGTTCTTTTGCACATTTTTGACATGCAGTCGCTCTACGCCCGTTGCCGAAAGCAAGGCCTTGACGATAGGGGAATCCGGGTTAGGATCTTCACCAAAGGTTTTGAAAAGGAACTTATAGCGCAGGATCAATTCATTTTGCTCATCGTTTTTGATAATGATCTTCACCGGCAACAACAAAATTACGGTGATGAGAGTTGCTAAAAATGCCAATATCCCCAACACGATCCACATGTGCTGTTACCTCCTTACGCAAGCTTTATGGGATTCATTATATAGCATATACCAAAAGATTTCAACATTATTCAGTCAAAGGACGGGAATTATGCATTGGACTTACTGTGATACGGCCACTTTTTCTGGCCGGGAACTACAAAAAGCCTATGAGGCGCTGTCCTCTTCCCGAAAGGCATATATCGACCGTCTCCGTCAGCAAAAGGACAAGATCCGTTCTCTGACAGGGGAGCTGCTTGTGCAGCGGCTTTTGAAAGAGCATTACGGTGTGGAAAATGCGACGCTGCATCGCGCAGAAAACGGGCAGCCCTATTTGTTGGACTGCGATCTTTGCGTCAGCATTACCCATTGTGAGGATAAGATCGCCTGCGCAGTCAGCCGGGAACCGGTGGGGATTGATTTGGAAAAGATTCGTCCCATCAATCTGAAGCTTTGCCGCCATGTTTGCGTGTCGGAAGAAAAGGCTTATGTGTTTGGGGATTACCCGGAAAACCAAGTCGGAGACTGTCAGGACCGGAAGGTGCTGGAACGGTTTTTTGAAATTTGGACTGCCAAGGAAGCTTATTTCAAAAAGTGCGGCACCGGCATTACCGATCTGAAATCTGTAAATATCCTGGCACTTCCACGGCAGATCCACCGATTGGGAGATTATATCCTGCAGATCCTATAAAAAGGGCTTGTTGCAAATTGCTGCAACAAGCCCTTTATTTTCCCAGTTTTTTACGAAGCTTTTCCCGCACATCCTGCAAAAAGTTGGACACATGGGCACCAAAAGCGCAGTCGTTGACAAAATGCTCGCAGTTATTATGCAGAATATCATAGCCGCCTTCGCCCAGCCGGCTGGTGGCGATTTCCACAATCTGTTTCGGGCTTCGCATAGTTTTGCGCTCCGAACCTTCCGGCTCAGCCACTTCAATGTCACCGCCCTGCAAGAAAGCGGCAATGTTGCTGCTCAGCACCCGAATTTCATCAGCCGGACGGAGAGGACCATCCGGAAGACCAAATTGGATCACCTGATCTTCCGACACAAAGATGCCGTAATGGTGGTAAAAACTCACCTTTGTACGGATCAGATCACCGTAGACCGGTGTTTTTTCAACCCATTTCATATCAGAACTTACTTTCTATACAGCGGATAACATCTGCCACAGTTACAATGCCGGCAAAGTCTTCGTTGGTAAATTTAATGTCGAATTCCTCTTCCACAGCCATAGCCATGTAGAGCAAGCCGATGGAATTGATGCCAATGTCCTCACGAAGAGAAGCGTCCGGGGTGAGATTGTCGGTATCTACAGTATCTTCGAATACTGCGTGAAAAACCTTAAGAAGACGGTCGAGGGTTTGCATATCATTACTCCTTATTTTAGTGCTGCGCACCGATTCATTTCCTCCATCAGCTTGTGGGTGACCTGCTCGATATCTGTGGTGGTGGGGAATTTCTTTTGAATATATGCCTTAGGATCTAAAGGGTCGCCGATGACCACAGTCCGCCGGCTGTACCAATGCTCAGCCGGGACAACATGCATGGGGATGATAGGGACACCGGCCTGCAAAGCGATCAGCACTACTCCGGATTTCAGGGTTTCGATCTGTTCGCTTTCCGAAATGCCACCCTGGGGGAAGATGGACAGCAAATACCCATGCTTCAGAATATCCACAGACTTGTGCATGGCTTCAATGTCTGCTGCATTTCGGTCGATTTTAATGGCTCCGACACCCTTGAGAAGAAGACAGCGAAGCTTGCCTTGCATGACAATCTCAGCGGCCAAAAAGTACAGGCGTCGATACCAAACCGCCACACCCAAAAGAAACGGATCTGCAAAAGAGGAATGGTTTGCCGCAAGAATTGCGCCGCCCTGAATGTGATGTGTGTATTTCTTTCCCTCCGGTGTCAGCCGCTTCATACGATATACCAAAAGAAGGGGGGTACAGACGACCCGCGCGATATCCATAGCCACACGCTGCCAGGTAAACTGCTTGCGCTGTTTGCTCTTTGTTTGCATCATGATTTCAGTTCCTCTTTCAGCTTGAAAACGGTTTCCTCCAGGATCTTCGTAAGGTGCGCCAGCTGTTCCTGTTCGCTGAGGCCTTCTTTGGCAAACTCCTGCAGGTAGATGGGCTCGCCGATCACAAGGTTTGCTCGTTTGGTGATGCCGTAATGTCCGTCTGTGTACACCGGCACGATGGGCGCCTGAGTGTGCATGGCAATGAATGCGGTGCTGACAGTGAAGGGGAATTGCTGCCCTTTCAGGGGCAGTCTTCCCTGCGGGAATACGCCCACAACACCATTGTTGTCCAGGACATCCAGGGCGTGGGACACAAAATCAAAGGTTTTGGCATTCCGATCCACCCGGATTCCGCCTACCAGGTTTAAAAACAATGCCAGGAGCTTGCTGCGGTTGTACAGTACTTCCGCAATCAGAAAACGGAGGGTTCTGCCGGGGAATACCAATAAATACAACACAAAGTCCAGCAGACTGATGTGGTTGCTGACCAAAATACAGGACTTTGGAAGCTTTCGTTTGGCTCCGGGAGCTAAATGCACTTTTGGTTTCAGGAAAAGCCATGCCGGGAGAAGACCGGTAAGTTTTACAAAACCGGCAAATAAATTGACAAGCCATTTATTCTTGTTCATATTACAGCTTACTTTCTATGTATTCACAGATTTCTTTGGGGGTATAGCAGTAGGTGTCAGAACTGCTGTATTCATGGATAGAGAAATGTTCAGCCAACGCTGTCAGAATGGAGAAATACTGGATGCTGGTGCCGCCCAGGTCGTAGAAAATATGAGAGGTGGCGGTGATCTGAGATTCCTCCAGGCCCAACGCTTCAGCAATGATCTTGCAAACCTGGCTAAGCAGGGGAGAGTGGGCACTGTGTTCTTCCGCTTCCTGCTGGAACTGGGAAATACTCATCAGCTTCACTTCTCCGGACTGGATCTTTTTCTGCAGCTGGGCCCGGCTGACCTTAACGGCCGTGGGAGGCGCAAGCTCATCAAAGGTGAAGTAGAATTTCTTCACAGCCATGGCAGAGGGCAGGGTGTTATTGATGCTGTAAAGGTAATCCTTGATCCGGCCCGCAAGACCCAGTGTGGTATAGTTGGGGATCTGGGCTACCAAAGACAGCTCCTGACCGTTTTCACCTGCCAAACCCAGTACGCTGAACTGCTGAACGCCTTCCGGCATAAAGGCTTTTTCTACAGTGTCCGGGTTGATGTTTTCACCGTTTTCGCCAATGACGGTATCACTGCGACGGCCGTGAATAAAATAATGGCCGTCGATGCAATCCATTCGGTCACCGGTGTCAAACCATTCCTCCAGCATCACAGGCTGTCCGTTGATCAGCTTTTTGGTGCAAAGGGATGTGCCCTTGACCTGCAGAATGCCCTCTTCGTCCAAACGGTAGTTTACCGAAGTGAAGGGATGGCCGATGGAGTTGCGGTTTCTGTCCTTGGGACGCTTGCGCAGCTCCACGGAGGTGATGCCGATCTCGCTCATGCCGTAGCCGTTGTGCATGCAGTAGCCAATGCCGTTTAATAGCTCCATGGCAGAATCCCGCAGATAACTGCCGCCGTTGATACAAAACATCACAGAAGTGCCGAAGAGCTTGTCTGTGACCTGGCGCAAAAGCTTTTTGGCGACAGCGGCACCGAAATTCGGGAACACATTTTGCAGACGGGTGGAGAAGGCCAAAGCTCTGCGAAGCTTGGCTTCTTTTTTTGCGCCCTGCTTGGCAGCTTCTGCACGAACCTGCTTTTCAATGGTGTGCCAAAGCATGGGAACCGCAAAAATGTGGGTAACATGATGCCGCCGGCAAGTTTTCAAGATGGTTTCGGCACTGTAATCCCGGAGGAAAACCAAGGATCTGCCGAAAAAGGTGAACCAAAAATACACCGCAAACAAGCCAAATACATGGTAAAAGGGCAGGAAGGCCAGCTGCTTTAACTGTCCTTTGTAGTGCTTGGTGATCCGGGGGCATTCCTTGACGATTTGCTTAAAATTCAAGATCTGCTCGGCAATTTGGAAGCCGGAATAAAAGCAGATCACTTCATTCATAGAGGTTGCGGAAGAGGAAAATGCCAACTCGTCTTCAAATACATCCTCCGGAGGGACAGGGAAATCCCCGGTCAGCTCTGCCATGGTGATGACTTCTCCGGGAAGACGGGTGGACTCTGCGCAGAGAATGTACGCCGCTTCCAGGGTTTTCAGAATGCCGCCGGTAAGACTTTCGGGATAACGCATATTCACCAGGTAGGGCTTGTTTCCACTCATTAAGATCGCCCAAAAGGCTGCAATCCAATCGGGAGAGTTTTCCATTTCCAGGGCAATATATTTGTGGGTGGCGCCTACCTTGGCATATAAAGCGGCAGCTGCGCGGCAGCTGCGCTGATAGATCTGACCGTAGGTGTAGGTTTGGATACGGAAACCGTCGTTGGTTTCGCACAGGATCCTGTCCTGAGCACGGAACATGATTCGAAAGATCGCTTTCAGGTTCTTTTCAGAAGCCTCCAGCAGCTCTTGGTTGGTGCGCAAATACGCTTTGATTTCTTTGTTCATAATCGTTCCTTCCTACATAAAAATTTCCGCTGGCAATGTGCCAGCGGAAATGTTTTCATCGGCTGATCACGCCTGCGTATTCGCTTTTAGGCCATAGTCAGGCTGATAAAGCCCAGGAACAGCATCACACAGGAAATGATAACACCGGCAAGACCCAAACCGGTGCCGGCCCGGCAAACACCGGAAGTGTTGCCGCCTTCGATGCTCTTGCCCGCAAGAATGCGGCCGATAATGCTCATAGGCATGCTGAAGAAACTGAGGTAAAGAGACCAAAAGAAGGCCATTTCTACGAAAAAGGAATCCCACATAAAAGACAATACGCAGATAATGCCGATAATGGCAAAGACAAAACCTCCGATACCCAAGCCCATGCCGATAAAGCCAAGGGCTTTTGTTTTGCCGGTTACTTCGGGGATCACGGCAGGAGTGTTGTAGGTGGGGGTGTAAACAGGCGCACTGTACACAGGTTCAGCAGGGGTGGACTCTGCGGGGGCTGCAATGGGGCTGCCGCACTTGCTGCAGAACTTTGCATTTTCATCGAGATGGTTGCCGCAATTAGAACAAAATGACATAGAAACGCCTCCTTTTTTCTTAGATTATAACATAGCGATTTTGGTTGCGCAAGTATTTTTGTGTGCAAAAGTCGATTGGTGTCGGAAAAAATATCTGTGCCCCGCGATAGCGACAGAACCCTTGTTTTGCTGCTGATAACAGATATATGAATGGCCGCTTGGCTTGACAAGAAAAGAGAATGGAAATATAATATCTTATAAGTATTTGAAAGGAAGGGAATACAGATGGCAAAAGATTTGAAAGATTCCTGGAAGGAAACCGGTGTTGGCTTGGGCCACGCCTTCCGCGATTTGGGAAAAACCCTGATTAAAACTGGCACCAAAGCCGTGAAAAAAGTGGATGAGTGGGCAAACCGGGAAGAGGAAGAGCAGGAGCAAGAGAAGAAGTCTGAAACACCGGCTGAAGAAAAGTAAGCAGAAAAAGGACCCCCGGTAAAACCGCGATGTCATTAAGTTAAGAAATTTCTGTCATTCCGAGGCTGCGTTAGCAGCCGTGGGAATCCCCCTCGTACGATGGAGATTGCGAAGCCAGTGTGAACACTGGCTTCGCAATGACACTAACTTAATGATATTGCGGTTTTACCGGGGTTTTTGCATGCAGTGAATGATACTGTCAAGGGCAGCGCAAGATGGATGCGTATTGCGTGTATTAAACGACTGATTTTTAGGTAAAACCCGGATACACAGAACCGTCCCTTTGAGCCGATGCTAATATATCCACGATTCTGCTTCTTTTGCCGTTATGGAACAGGTTGCTAGAAGTTCGATCATCATGGAGTTCTTAAGCTCATGATCTACTGACAGATGGAAGTTAAGTTCACTTTCATCACCCATCAGCGAAAAGATATATTCACACACGTATTGGAGCTTTTTCGGTGGGGTAGCCGGGGGGATGGTTAAATGCAGAAGTGCGGATTGGCTGTATTCCAACAATGTATCAAGCTTGCAACTGTAATTGATGCAGGAAAGTCCCCAAGGAAGTGTTGCGCCTGCATGATCCAGATACGCAATGTCAACCTCTTCTTGCGCCAAATGCAAAAGACCGCCATTCTCTATGACCCTTTTTCCGGTTCCCGGCTCTGCATGGGCATAAGGCAATTTGTACATGCGCAATATTTGTTCGGCATATTCCGGAGCAAGAGAAAGCAAGGTGTTTTGCTTCGAGATTGGGATCGCAACAACAGCTGAGCATGCGCCCAATCGATCCAAAGTATCCGAAAGACCTTGTTGGCCATGCTTTTGCTTAGAATACCAGACGATGCTGATAACAGTTTTATCCTCGATACCTTCCGCGATATTGCAAACTATGTTTTCTTGGCTTTTTCCGGTGATTTCAGAAAACAGAAACACAATGTCAGAATCCAAAGTGTGCGCTTTGACTTTTGACAGGATCCGCGAAGCAGCCGCATCGACAGATGGACGGCCAATATACCGGATCTTTTCCCCTTCGTATTGCTTTAAATCCGAGGAATTTGCAGAAATTGCTACATAGTGAGCCGGAATGCTTTTTTTAAGCAGTTGTATCACAAGGGTTGCGTCAAAGCCTATGCCAAGAACTGTGATTTTCATAAGATCACCTCTTTGTTTGTATGATAGCATATCCTGCATAAAACAATCAAGTGTCCACTTTGTGTTGATGGTAGGGAAAGTCAGGCATAAAATACTACCCATACTGATACAATGTCCAAAACGAAACATGAGAGGTATGTGTTGTATTTGTTAAACGACTGATTCGAGTATCAGTCACTCAGCACATACTTAACCATCTGCTCTGGATTATCAATAAATTGCTTGGTGATTTTATAGTGCTCCGTTTCCCAATGGCCGACCTTTTGTATGCCCTTTTCGGAGAATTCCAGAATGTCTGCATTCGGCTTTGCTGTTTTTATCATATCATGTGATATGGCCAATAAACAAGTACAATTAAAAGAAAACCGAAAACCGAGGCGATGTGGGAATCCCCCTCGTACGATGGAGATTGCCGCAGCCGGTGTGAGCACTGCCTTCGTAATGGTACTAACTTAATGACATTGATCCGCCGTCGAGGCGGATTTCATCCCCACAGGGGATTTCATCATCGAAGATGATTTCATCCACCCACAGGGGTGGATTCAATTGAAAAAAGCACTTGCTTTTGCAAGTGCTTTTTTCTGGTGCCGGTGACCGGACTCGAACCGGTACGCTGTCGCCAGCGGTGGATTTTGAGTCCACTACGTCTACCAATTCCATCACACCGGCTTGTGTGCTTCAATAGTATAATACAACTTAGCGGAAAATGCAAGCAAAATTTATATAATTATTTCTCTGACCAAAGCGCTGTCCTAAATAAGGGTGGCTTGGAGCATCCATAATATCGTCTCCTCAAAATGAAAGAGTATGGTGCGTTATATGCACCATACTCTTTGTTCGGTTTATCAACCCTTTTGCCCATTAAACTTCCAAGTATCCGGCCAAAACTTTCAGGGTGTTGTAAACACCGTCCATATGGCTGCGCTCGTAGCCGTGGCTGGCGTAGACACCGGCACCGATGAGACCGTGGCGGATGTCCACACCGGAGCGAAGCGTGGCTTCCACATCAGAGCCGTAGAAGGGGTAAATATCCACTGCGTAGTCGGCCCCGGTCTTCTTGGCGGCGTCTATCAATTTGCCCACAACTTCGTAGCTATAAGGACCGCCGGAGTCCTTGGCGCAGATGGAAACCTGCTTTTCGGTACATTGCAGACCGCTTCCCACACAGCCCATATCTACAGAAATGGCTTCGGCGATTCCGGCCGGCACAGAGGCGCTTCCACCGTGACCCACTTCTTCATATACCGTCACATGAACCCAGGTGCGCCGGGACGGTGTAATGCCGTTGTCGCTTAAATACTTGGCAAAGCCCAGCAAAATGCCCACGCTCAGCTTATCGTCTAAGAAACGGCTCTTGAGATAGCCGCTGGCGGTGCGGCGGGTACGGGGATCAAAGCATACGATATCCCCCACTTCAATGCCCAAAGCCCGGGCATCTGCGGCAGAGTTCACATCCTCATCCAGCACGATCTCCAGGGTGTTCCAGTCCCGCTTGGCGGTGGAATAGTCGGGGTTTACATGGACAGAGGCGTTGCAAAGCTGGGCAGTGCCGTCCAAGACCTTGCCGGAACGGGTGTAGACCCACACATTTTCGGCTTCGGCGTTATTGGGATTCATGCCGCCCAAGGGGGTCAAACGCAGACGGCCGTTACCTTTGATCTCGGCAACCATAGCGCCCAAAGTGTCGGCATGGGCTTCCAGCAACAGGCCGTTTTCGGCATCGGTGCCGCCCAAGTCAGCCAAAACACCGCCTTTTGCGGTGATTTCCGCGGGAAAACCCAGCTTTTCAAAGGCTTCCTTGACCCATTGGGCCGCTTTGGCGGTGTAGCCGGAGGGGGAATCAATGGCCAGTAGTGCCGCGGTTTTCTCCCAGGCATATTCTGCATACATACGCTCAATCATGGTATTGTCCTCCTAAAATCAAATAGTGCCACACACCGGCTACTTCCCGGAGAAAGTAGTTGATCCGCAGGGAGACCCATTGGGTTCTGGCGGGGATGCCCACAGCCGTAACACCGCAGTCCTCGGCAAACAGACCGGCGCGGAAAAGATGATATTCGCTGGAAACCAAACCGATGTTTTCGGGGCGGCTTCCGGTTTTTTCTTCAATAAGATCCAAAGAGAATTTCAGATTTTCCCAGGTGGAGGTGGCTTTATCCTCGATCCACAGCCGTTCCGGAGAAATGCCCCGACCCGTCAGCTGCTGATACATACATTCGGCTTCGCTGATGTCTTCGTCGGATCCTTGTCCGCCGGAGAGAATGGCAATGGCATCGGGATGACTGTTCAGATAAGCTTCCGCGGCATCGATGCGGTCACTTAAAGAAAGGGAAGGGGTTGTGCCGTTGACTTTGGCGCCCAGCACTACGATATAGGTTTCCTGTGGATTATCTGCCCCCAGGCTTGCCCGTAGGATGACCCCCAGGGTGCAAAAGCTTACCAAAATTCCTACCAGGAGAATACCGTTAAAGATCAGGCGCAGAAGCTTGGCTATAGGGAAAGACCGCTGAAGCCGCCTGAGCAGGTGGTTGCAGATGCACACCCCAGCCAAAAGAAAGCAGATAAGTCCTAAAAAGCTGTGCCCGTGAACAAAGCTGCGGAAGAGAAATCCCAACAGCACCAAACCAAAGGGTAATAGCTGCTTAAAAAGCTTCATCTGCCGGTTCTCCTTCCTTGTATCATTCAAATTTCAGTTTGTAGGGCAGCTGATGGCTGCAAATTGACAATTGAAAATTGACAATGGACAATTAAGGTGTCGCCTTTGGCGACATTATTAAAATCATTTCCGAAGGAAATACCACAATTGTCAATTATCCATTATCAATTATCCATTCGTGCGTCAGCACGCAAAATGGCAATTTTATTTATTATACCACGGTTTTTCTAAGAAAACAAGCCGCCCGGCCCGGGCGGCTTGTGATGTTTACAA
>JAGBTV010000121.1 GCA_017631155.1 Oscillospiraceae bacterium
ACACACTTTCGATACTATTTTCCGTAATTTCAGCGAAAAGATCCCTCGATTCCGCTTCGCGAAATTATGGTATGCTTGCCACCGGCAAGCATCCTATCCAAAATCGCTTCGCTATGCTCGGGATGACAGCTTGGGTGATAACTGGAAACTGCTCGAAAAATGGCAATTTGATAAAGAATACTTGTTTATGTACCGGGCAGGGAGTAGCCCTGCCCAAACAAAGAGGAAAGAAAGGAAAGTAAGCGCTTTAATTCAGACCGAAGAACAGATTGGGGTCCATAGGCAAATCGTTGCAGCTGACGCTGAAATGCAGATGGTCGCCCAAAGCGGACTCCAGCAGTGCGGTGTTGCCTACCTGACCAATGGTCTGACCCAAGTCAACATGGTCGCCAACGCTGACGGCAAGCTCCGAATCCAGGCTGGAATATACGGTGATATAGCCACCCTCGTGGGTAATGACAACGGTGGTACCCATGGTGTCATCCTCGTAAGTGGCACTGACAGTACCGGCTGCAGCGGCGCACACAGGTGTGCCGGCCTCTGCGGCAATGTCGATGCCGTCGTGGACACGCCAGTCACGGGTGGTGGGGTTGTAGCACAGGCTGTCCATAGCATACACCATCAGTGTTTCACCGGTCAAAGGCTGCCCAGTTTGCAGGGGCTTTTGAACCGGAGTCTGTGGGGTTGTGGGCAGCGTTCCATCCCCGGCAGGGGGGAGTGTAGGCTGGGTTGCCACAGCATGAATGTCATCTTCTGTGGGGCTAACAACATCCACATACTGGTCTTGTGTGGGAGTCTGCACTTGCGGCTCCTCCTGGTTTGCATTTCGATAGTACAAATAGCCGGAAATCCCGATAGCAACTACGCACAGGATCAGGGCTATGTAGTAGCCCTTTGTGCCAAAGCTGCCGCCGGCGCGTTTTTTGTTGCTCATAATTAAGCACCTCCGAAGCTGATTATTGCCACATTTTTCCGAGTTAAACCAACGGACAGGAAAATATTTTCAGAGGCCTCCAAAACTGTCATTTTTGTTACAAAAAGTGACAGTTTTTCTTGCTTTTGAAGGGGTTTTATGATATATTAAATTAGATATCGTAGGCGATATTTTGCGTTCTGCCGTTGGCTCGGGCGCTGTGGGGAGAGAGTTACCATGAAAAGGCGATGGATCGCCATGGCGTTACTGCTGGCGCTGATTTGTTCCATGCTGCCAGTGCAAACAAATGCTGTGGAGAGCAAAGAAGAAAGAATCAAAAACAAAATAACAACGGTTTACGGCAAAGCCTTGCGAAGAATGGGTGCATCCAGTTTCTCAGGTTACTGTGGCCGTGCGGTGAACAATCAGCTCTACTATTTGGGGATCGACACGAAGGTGATCGGCTGCGATGGTAAAGATGAGTTTGATAAATATAAGAAAATGGAAACCACCAGTGGCGGTTATCCCTGCCGGGCCTATCCTGCCTCAAAGTACACCTTGGAGAGTGCGCTCAATGAGATCAGCGCCAACGGTACCCGGGATGTATATAATATTTTAGTGGGTTTTGAATCCACCAGAAGTGAGACTGGTCAGAAATTTGGCCATACAGTTCTGATCTACGCGATTTTTGACGGTATCGTATATTTTGCGGAAAGCAACGCAGCTTATGTGGACGGAAAATACTGGCCGGAACGCAAAGCGATTTATTGCTCAATCGAAACCTTCAGCGATTATTATGATTCCTGGACAACGTTGGACGGACTCATTTGGTTTGGCGATAAAGGCTATAGCGAAAAATGTGAGGGCTTCAATGCCAATTTGGATGCGATGGCCATGACGGATATATCCTTGCTCGCCGAGATTCCCAATCCGGAGCTTTGCGAACAGCCAAAGTTGTTGGACACTGTGCAAGCTGGAGAAATTCTGAAGGTTACAGGCATTTTGAAGACTCCCGAGGGGGTCTACTGGTATGAAGTGACCCATGATGACTTTTACGGGTATGTGGAAGCTTCCGCCTGCAAGACCATGCAGGTAACAGCGGATCAGATCCCTGTGGACTGGGAGAATGTACATATGCCGGCCTATTTGAAGCAGGAAAACCACTTTGTGTTGGGCGGTGAACTTCACGCGCAGGGCAGCCGTTTCCGGAAAGTGGAGGTGACGGTCCATCAAAGTACAGCCACAGACAAGGCGGCCCCCATCTATACTGCTGAAACGGAAGTAAGTAGCAAGACACTTCGGCTCAGCGAATTGACCCATGATGTGATTCTCTGGAGAAACCTGCCGGAAGGGAAGTACAGGCTGACCATCCGGGTGGCGGTAGAGAGTTATACTGTAGAAAACGGAAACCTTTGTCCCCAACTGCAAGAGCGAGAACTTTGGTGCTCGGAATTCCGTGTGGTTCGTAACAATGTTTGGTTACCGGAGATATCCTTTGATGCCTGCGGCGGGGATGCTTTTTTGGAACGAACGGTAACAGATCGGGGCGGAAATTTGACGGAGCTTCCGGAGGCTTATCGAACCGGTTATACCTTCCTGGGGTGGTATACCCAGCCGGAAGGTGGAGAACCGATCACATCGGAGACAACATTTACCCTTAATACTATCCTTTATGCCCACTGGGAGATAGATCCCGGCTATGCCGGCTGGCTTCAGGTGGATGGAGATTGGACATACTACCGAAACGGAGAACCGGTCTATGGCTGGTTCCGTTATAACGGCCTGCACTTTTGGCAGGACAATCTGGGCCATGTGCCCGATGGCTGGCGGATGATCCAGGGACAGTGGTATCACTTCTCGGGATCCGGCGCAGCAGATACCGGATGGGTGGAAACAGAACGGGGAATAAGCTATTTGCTTTACGACGGTCGATTAGCCACGGGGCAAATCACAATTGAGGGAAAACAGTGGCTTTTTGACGAACGGGAAGCCCTGGTGTTACATTGACTTTTCCCGAAATTTGCACTATAATAAAAAGAAATATGTATGCCCGTTTTCAGGAACTTTTTGAGGTTCCGGGCAGCAGGAGGAGCTATGAATTACGAAAATAAAGACAGAGAGCTGAATCTTAAGGCACTGTGCTTTTGCGTAGCGCGAAAGTGGAAACGGATGTTGGTGGTAGCCGTGGCGCTGGCGCTGGCCTTGGGTGGATACCGGGGCTGGAAGGGTATGTCTGCAGTGACGGATCCCCAGGTTTTGGCGCAGCAGCAAGCAGTCTATGAGGAGAATTATGCCAAGTATCAGGCTCAGGTTACGGCTCTGAATACGAAGATCAGTCAGGTGCAGGAAGATATCCGCAACCATGGCGTATATATGGAAGAGTCTGTTTTGATGGGGATCGACTATCGGAATACCTGGACTGTTTCTGTAGACCTGTATATCGAGACACAGGAGAACACTTCCGTCAGCGGTGCCGGAGAGGGGTATACCAAAGCTGATGTGATTGCCGATGCCTACCGGAATATGATGGTGAGCAACCGGGTGCTGGAGAAGGCAGGAGAATCGGTGGACATTGCACCCCAATATCTGAGTGAGCTGATTTCCATCCCCCTGCCTGTGTACCATGAATATCAGGAGGGCCCTTTGGTTACTGTCCTGATCCGCAGCGGCGATGCGGAATCTGCACAAAAGATCCTGGATGCTCTGCTGGACTGCCTGGATACTATCCAAACAGAAATCACCGACACAATGGGCAAGCACACCCTGAGTACAGTGAATACCGGCGTTACGGCTATGGTAGATGAAGAGTTGGCAGACCTGCAGGAGGCTGCTGCAGACCGTCTGTTGGTGTATACGAATTATTTGGAAGAATATCGTTATGCCTTGGGCCTGCTGTCTGCTCCCAGTATGCCGGTTCTGTCCACAGGCGGTGCTGTCAAGAGTGCAGTTAAGTACGCTGTGGTAGGCTTCCTGGGTGGTGCATTCCTGGTGGCCGCGGTTGCCTGTGTGTCCTTTGCTATTGGAGATAAGGTATATTCTGCAGAGGAACTGAAGAGCCGGTTTGGTGTGACAGTGCTGGGCAAAGTTTCTTTGAATAATAAAAAGCGCTGCTGCATTGACCGCTTGCTGGATCGCTTGGAGGATCGGGGAAAGACCGAAAAACAAGGCGCTTTGGCCGTTATGGGTGCCAATGTAGCCAATCATTGTCCGGAGAATGCTACGCTGTTGGTGGCAGGTACTGCCGGGGAAGCCGGCATGGAAAAGATTGTGGAAGCCCTGACCCGGGCACTGCCTGGTGCATCTGTGATTTCCGGCGGCAGTTTGTTGGAATCCCTGCCTGCTATCGAAGGTTTGTCTAAGTGCGATGCTGTCCTTCTGGTAGAGCGTTGCAGCCTGTCCCGGTACAGTCAGATCGGTGCACAGCTGGAAGCTGTGGATGGCATCAATAAGAAGCTGCTGGGCTGTGTGGTTTTAGAAAAATAACAAACGATTGAAAACGGAGGATAACAGCATGACGATCCTTGTTACCGGCGGTGCCGGCTTTATCGGTTCCAATTTTATATTCCATATGCTGGGTAAATACCCCCAGTATCGGATCATCTGCCTGGATAAGCTGACCTACGCAGGCAATTTAAGCACACTGGCCCCGGTGATGGAGAATCCTAACTTCCGTTTTGTGAAGCTGGATATTTGTGACCGGGAAGGCGTATATCAGCTGTTCGGGGAAGAGCACCCGGATATGGTGGTGAACTTTGCAGCAGAAAGCCATGTGGACCGTTCCATCGAAAATCCCGAGGTATTCCTGCAAACCAATATTTTGGGCACCCAGGTGCTGATGGATGCCTGCCGGAAATTCGGTATTACCCGTTACCATCAGGTTTCCACTGATGAAGTCTATGGTGACTTGCCGTTGGATCGCCCGGATCTGCTGTTTACGGAAGAAACACCCATCCATACCAGCTCCCCCTATTCTGCCTCCAAGGCGGCAGCGGATCTGCTGGTTATGGCCTATCACCGTACCTACGGACTGCCGGTGACCATTTCCCGGTGTTCCAACAACTATGGTCCCTACCATTTCCCGGAGAAGCTGATTCCGCTAATGATTGCTAATGCACTGGCGGATAAGCCGCTGCCTGTTTACGGCGAGGGTTTGAATGTCCGGGACTGGCTGTATGTGGAGGATCACTGCAAAGCCATTGATCTGATTATCCACAAGGGGCGGGTAGGCGAGGTGTATAACATCGGCGGTCACAACGAGATGCGTAACATCGATATCGTGAAGCTGATCTGCAAGGCACTGGACAAGCCGGAAAGCCTCATCACCTATGTGACTGACCGCAAGGGTCACGATATGCGCTACGCCATTGATCCTACCAAGATCCACACGGAATTGGGCTGGCTGCCGGAGACCATGTTTGTCGACGGTATTCAAAAGACCATTCAGTGGTATTTGGACAATAAGACCTGGTGGCAGACCATTATTTCCGGTGAATACCAGGATTACTACGAGAAAATGTACGCAAACCGCTGATAAAAAGATTAGTGAAGAAAGGGCGCGATTTATATGAAGATCTGTTTGGTAGGCTCCTCCGGTGGGCATTTGACCCATCTTTATATGCTCAAACCCTTTTGGCAGGAACACGAAAGAGTTTGGGTCACCTTTGACAAGGCGGATGCCCAAAGCCTGTTAAAGGATGAAAAAATGTATCCCTGCTATTTCCCCACCAACCGCAATATTAAGAATCTTCTGCGCAACACTGTAGTTGCCTGGAAGGTGCTGCGGAAAGAGAAGCCGGATCTGATTATCTCTTCCGGCGCAGCGGCGGCGGTACCCTTCTTTTACCTGGGTAAGCTGTTTCGGAAAAAAACTGCCTATATTGAAGTTTTTGACCGAATTGATAAATCCACCCTCACCGGCAAGCTGGTGCATCCCGTAACAGATCTGTTTGTGGTGCAGTGGGAAGAGATGCTGGATGTCTATTCCAAGGCCATCAACCTGGGCAGTATTTTTTAAGGGGGACGCGGTATGATTTTTGTAACTGTGGGAACCCACGAACAGCCCTTCGACCGGCTGGTAAAGAAAATGGATGACCTGATAGCTGAAGGTGTGATCCAGGAACCTGTGATGATCCAAACCGGCTACAGCACCTATGAACCGAAGCATTGCAGCTTCCAAAAGCTGCTGCCGTATCCGGAAATGGAGCAGTATATTCAGCAGGCCCGGATCATCATTACCCATGGCGGCCCGGCCAGCTTCATTTCGGCGCTCCAGGTGGGGAAGATTCCCATCGTGGTGCCTAGAAAAAGCGAACTGAATGAACATGTGAATGACCATCAGGTGGAGTTCTCCCGGGAGGTTGCACAGCGGAAGAACAATATTTTGGTGGTGGAAGATGTTGAGGATCTGAAAGATCTGATTGTGAATTATGATGCTGCAGTGGCAAAGCTGAATCGGTCAGAAGCCAGCAATAATGCGGCTTTCTGCCAAAAATTTCAGGAACAGGTGGAAAAGCTGTTCCGATAATGCCTCTGTTTTGGAGAGATGATATGGGGATTACCTTGCGTTTGCGCGGACATTGGGAGCGCTATGCCATATTTCAATATTTTTGGGTCATAGCAGTGCTTCCCAAAGCGCTGCAGCTGGTTGCCCTGGGCGGATTGATGCTCCTGGCGGTGCTTCGGTCTGACCGTAAGCTTCGCCCGGACCGGTTTGTATTGCTGCAGGGACTGTGCTTGATGATCTATGCCTTGTCCATTGCTGTCAATGCCATTTTAGGAAACCATCCCACGTCCCGGGTTTTTGCAGCCGTGAACACTTGGGCCATCAATTTGGTAGCCTTGGTTCTGTACGCCTTTTACAGGAACATGGAGCTGGATTACCGCCGCATCGGCAAATACAGCCTCATCAACCTGCTGATTCTCATCGGCCTTTGGCTGGTGTTTGAAGTTACAGACGGCACCAAGATCATGTTTTGGGGGCGGAAGATTTCCGACGATGACTGGATCAACGGCCTGCTGGATATGCGCTTCATGGGCTTTTTGGACTACAGCAATCTGGTGATTCTCAGTATTTTGTTTTTCTATCCTTTGGCTTTGCGGTATTTGGCGCAAAAGCCCCTGCTTTCCCTGGGATTGACCATGATTTTGTTCCCTGTGGTATCTGCCACCAACTCCCGGACGGGACTGGCGCTGATGGCTGTGCTGTTTTTGGCCTATGTCCTGTTTGTCCTGCAAAAGACTTTCTTTCGAATCTACCGAAAGTACCGGCCACACACCATTATTTTGTGCGGCATCTTGGCGCTTGTGGTAGGAATTGCAGCCTTTAATATGGCAGTGGGAATTCTGCAGAAGTTTATCAGTCTCCGGGCAGGCAGCAACAACATGCGGATCTTCATTTATACGGAAAGCATGACCCAAATGCTTAGCGAGTCCCCGGTGATCGGAATTGGTATCAAAGATCTTTTGGCCTTCCAGGCAGATGGTTATGCCATGCAGTATTATGCTTTGGGTTCCCATTCTACCTACCTGGGAATGTTCTATAAGATCGGCCTTTTGGGCGGCACTTTATACTTGCTGTCGCTGATAGCGGTGTTTATACCGATTTTGAAAAGCCGGGACAAGGATAACCACTTGCTGATGCTGAAGATCTGCGTTTTGGGAACAGCGCTGATGATGGCACTGGAGGATATTGACGGTTCCAACTGGAGCATCTGCCTGTTCTATCTGCTGCTGGCCTTCCTGCGAAACCCCAAGTGGGATGAATCAAAAACCAATGAGATAAAGGGGCAATCATAATGATTACCGTAATCACTACCTTTTACCAGGGCAATGCTTATATGCCCCGACTCATCCAAATGCTGGAAGCCAATGCGAAGAAATTCCAGGAGGCTGAGGATGAAAGGGTAGAGTATCTTTTGATTAACGATAGCCCTTGGGATCCCATCCGGCTTCCCGAAAATGGTGTGGAAAATCTGACAATCCGTATTTTGGACAATGCCGAGAACCAGGGGATTCATAAAAGCCGCATCCGGGGCATCCGGGAAGCCAAAGGTGAGCTGCTGGCGATCCTTGACCAGGATGATGAGATCGCAGAAGATTTTCTGATCTCCCAGTACCGGGCCTTGGGCGACCGGGATGTGGTGATCTGCAACGGTTATAAAGAGATGCCGGAGTATACCAAGAGCATCTATCGTGATCGCTTAAAAATGAGTCTGATTAACCGCATGGGCATCTATCTCAAGGCGGCCAATCAGATCGTATCTCCGGGACAGGCGCTGCTGCGAAAAAGTGCCATTCCCCAGGCTTGGCTGGACTATCCTATGGTCAGCAATGGTGCAGACGATCTATACCTTTGGCTGCTGTACTTGACCCGGGGAACGAAATTTGTGATAAATCCCCAAAAGCTTTACACCCACAAGCAGGTGGGAGATAACCTTTCCAACAGCCTGGAAGCGATGTGCCGTTCTGACGAAGAGATGTGCGGCATTCTGCGGGAAAAGGGCTTACTACCGGAGAAAGCCATCCGGAAACGGGAGCGGATGTGCGCATTTCTGGCGGCAAACGGTTACCGCAACCGTCCGAACCTGAAATCCCTTCTGAAATACCCGGATATTCTGTTTTGGAAAGCCTTCGCCTATTTCTGCTGATACCTAACGATCAACCAACAGGAGAGATGTTATGTCAACCTTCACCATTATTACGGTATGGAACAAACCGGAGCTGTTTTTAGAGTTTCAGCAGGAACTGGAGCGGCAACAAGGGGTGGCGTATACTCTGCTGGCGGTAGACAATTCTCAAAACCGCTATCCCGGTGCCCGGGAAGCTTTTCTTTCTCAATTGGATCAGGTACAGACGGATTTTGTGGTGTTTATGCACCAGGATATCCGTTTTCAGGATGAAAGGGCGCTGCGTGACCTGATGGCCTCTGCCGAAACCCTGGAAAACCTGGGAATTGCCGGTGTAGCCGGCTGCCCGGAGGGAAAGGAATGGATCCTTTGCTCCGATATCGTCCATGGCAAAGAAGCATTGCCGGCAGGAAAACGGGTAAACGGCAGTATGCCGGTACAGACGGTGGATGAATGCTTGTTCCTGATGAAAACAGACCTTGCCCGGAAATATCCCTTCTCCCAGCGGGGCGGATGGCATATGTATGCTGTAGAGCAGTGCCTTAAGCTGCGACGGGCAGGCTATCAAAACTATGTACTCAGCGCCAGGATTTGGCATCTTTCCAAGGGCGGCTCTTTGGAGCAAAGCTATCTGAAGACCTTGAAAGAGTTGATTGCGGAATATGGCGAGGATACGCCTTATTTCAATACCACGGTGAAGCAATGGGCTACCCAAGGCGGGAAAGCCGCAGCTTACCGGGTATTCTATTTGTATAAAATGAAGCTAAAGGGCTTTTTGCAAAGACATTTGCATTGGCCCAAGGATTGAAAATAGGAGGAGACATCTTGGATTTGAAGCATATTATGGCTGCGCTGAAACGGCGGACTCCCTTGCGGCAAATGCGGTTGCTGGCGATGCGTATCCGGTGGCGGAATCGAAATAAGCATAATTTTACCATTGCCAAGAGTGTGTTTCCTGCGGATCGCGTGACGGTAGGTAAAGAAACCTACGGAGATTTGGATGTGCGCTATTTTGGCAATCCTGAGGAACATTTGGAGATTGGTAATTATTGTTCCGTTGGCCCGGACTGTGTGTTCCTGCTTGGGGGCAATCATCACGGAAACACTATGTCTACCTATCCTTTCCGTACCATGTTCCACCTGGCAGATTTCGAGGCCTGGACAAAGGGAAAGATCGTTTTGGAAGACGATGTGTGGCTGGGACAGGGGGTAACGGTGCTGTCCGGTGTTACCGTGGGCAAGGGTGCTTGTGTGGCGGCCGGTGCGGTGGTTTCTCAGGATGTTCCGCCTTACGCAGTGGTAGGTGGCGTGCCTGCCAAGGTTCTGCGGTATCGGTTCCCGGAACCGGTGATTAAAAAGCTGCTGCAAGTGGATATGAGCAAGCTGACAAGAAAGCAGATTTTGGAAAACCTGGATGCGATTTATACCCCGTTAACAGAAGAAAATGTGGATCAAATCTTAGAAATTTGGCAGAAGTAATCCCGGAAAGGAGTGTGGGCGAAATGGACGAAAAAACCGCAAAGGCAAATGTAGAAAAGCGGGCCAACAAGCTGATTGCCATCGCCCAAACACAACTGCGCCGTGGGAAATTGGAACAGGCACTCAGTACGGTGGCCACTTGCGCTCTGACACTGTATTCTGCCAATCAGTGCTATCAAAGCGATGCCTTGGAGAAGATTCTTTCTCGGGTGGCAGAAAAACTGCCCTTTCCGCCAGCAACCGTCCCGGCTGATGAAGACCGGGTGCTGTTTTACGATGGTTTCGGTTTGGGCAGCCGGGGACTGCTGACTATCTACCTTCAGGCGCTGTGCAGTTTCCGCAAAGTGACCTTGGTCACCCGTCGGGACTGGACACCGGGACTAAAAGATGCCATGGCCCTGGTGGAATCCAAAGGTGGACAAGTTTGCCTGTTGGAGGGCAAGAAAAAAACAGAGGATATCCGCAGTTTGCAGGAAATTATTTGCAGAAGCGGCGCCCGGCATCTGTTTATGTATGCCAATGCAGACGATGTGGTGGTAACCACCGCATTTTTGGGTGCGCCCAAAGACCGGGTGCGCTATCAGATCAATTTGACAGACCACGCATTTTGGCTGGGTAGCCGATGTGCGGATAAATATATCGAATTTCGGGATTACGGTGGCGCAATTTCTGCTGCCTACCGCGGCATTCCCAAGGAGAAGCTGGTAAAGCTGCCCTTTTATCCCCGGCTGGATCAGTATAAACCTTTTGCCGGGTATCCCGGTGTATTTGATCCGGAGAAGCAGCAACTGGTATTCTCCGGCGGCGCTCTTTATAAGACCCAAAGCGCAGACAATGCCTACTACCGCCTGGTGGCACAAATGCTCCGCAGCCACCCCAATGTGGTGTTTTGGTATGCCGGCAGCGGTGACAGTACCCAGTTGGATCTGCTGATTAAGGAATTCCCGGGACGGGTCTGGCATACTCCGGAACGGCAGGATCTGTTTGGCATTTTGGAGCATTGCCTGTTTTATCTCAGTACTTATCCTGTTTGCGGCGGTCTGATGTTCCAGTATGCAGCCGCGGCGGGGAAAGTGCCGGTAACATTGCGCCATGACGATATTTCCGATGGCTTCTTGCTGGATCAGAAGAATTTGGAGATTGAGTTTGCTACGATAGAGAAGACTTTGCAGGAAATTGGGAAGCTGGTGGAGCAGCCGGACTATCGCCGGGAAAAGGAAGAAAAGCTTTCCCGGTCGGTGCTGGATCCGGACACCTTCGCCCAGCGTTTGCAACTACTTTTGGAAACAGGAGATACGGGGCTGATCTTGGATTACACCCTGCCGGATGTCCAAAAACTGCAGAATATGTATGCGAAAAATTATACCAGAAAGCAGCTTCGGCAGGACTTGGTGCGCAAGGGTAATGGGTATTTGCTTGCCCGTTTTCCTGTGGACTATACCTTGGGCCTTGCCAGGAAGCTGCGAAGAAAATGGAAGCCATAAATTTTGGGAGGTTTGCCATGGAGATCAAAACATACCACTTCCCACCCCATGGAGACGATCGGGGACAGTTGGTGGCGCTGGAAGCCTTGGAGGATATTCCTTTTGCGGTGAAGCGAGTCTATTATATTTACGACACTCTGCCCGGTGTTGTCCGGGGCAAGCATGCCCATCGGTGTTTGGAGCAGATTTTGGTGTGCGTCCACGGCAGCTGCAAGGTTGCACTGGAGGACGGAAAGGATCGGCAGGAGATCCTTTTGGATGATCCTACCTTAGGTCTTTACATCAGCAACGATACCTGGCGGGAAATGTATGATTTTTCTGAGGGTACGGTGCTGCTGGTGCTGGCATCGGAACATTATGATGAGGCAGATTATATCCGGGATTACACCAAGTTTTTGGAAATGGTGCAAAGCAAAGGGGAGGATCATCACCTATGAAAATTCCGTTTGCGACCTTTCGGCCTATGGAGCAGGAATTGGGGGCTGACCTACGGGCGGCTTTTGACCGGGTTCTGACGAATAGCTGGTATATCGGCGGCAAAGAGGATGAAGCTTTTGAGGCGGCCTTTGCAGCCTACTGCGGCACAGAGTACTGTGTCGGTGTGGGTAACGGACTGGACGGCTTGATGCTGATTTTGAAGGCCCTGGACATCGGCTCCGGGGATGAGGTTTTGGTTCCCTCCAACACCTATATCGCCAGCGCATTGGCAGTAACCTATACCGGTGCGACCCCGGTATTTGTAGAGCCGGATCTTAGTACCTATAACATAGACCCCAAACGCATCGAAGAAAAAATCACATCCAAGACCCGGGCTATCATGCCGGTGCATCTGTACGGACAGCCCTGTGATATGGATCCTATTATGGAACTGGCAAAAAAGCATAACCTCTATGTGGTGGAGGACTGCGCCCAGGCCCATGGCGCTCGCTATCATGGCAAGCTGGTGGGTACTTTCGGAGATGCTGCAGCTTTCAGCTTCTATCCCGGCAAGAATTTGGGTGCGTTGGGAGATGCCGGCGCGGTGGTCACCAATAACCGGGCTTTGGCGGACAAGGTCCGGGCCTTGGGTAACTACGGCTCCGATTATAAATACCACCATGTGTATAAAGGTCATAATTCCCGACTGGATGAGCTACAGGCAGCGTTGCTTTCTGTCAAGCTGCCCCATTTGGACCGGATGAATGATTTTCGCCGTCAGGTGGCACAGCGGTATCTGCAGGAGATCAACAATCCCCAGGTGATTTTGCCCCGGTGTCTGCCGGATACAGCTTGCGTATGGCATGTGTTCGCCCTGCGTTGCCAGCGTCGGGACGAATTGGAAGCCCATTTGGCGGAGCGTGAGATCGGGACGGTAAAGCACTATCCCATCCCTATGCACTTACAGCTCTGTTATCAAGATCTGGGTCTTTCCCGGGGCAGTCTGCCCATTGCGGAGAGAATCAGCGCAGAGGAATTGAGTATTCCCATGTACTACGGAATGACACCTGACCAGGTAAGCTGGGTTATCGAGGCTGTCAACAGCTTTTGCTGAGAGAGGACCGTTTTTATGCTGAAAAAATGGAATGCCGTGCCGGTGGCGGTAAAGGCTTCGGCTGTTTATGCCGTTTGCAGTATTCTGCAAAAATGCCTGTCTTTTTTGACGATGCCCCTGTTTACCCGGCTGATGACCACAGCGCAGTATGGTCAGTATATGGTCTATACCTCCTGGAGTTCCATTTTTACCATTTTTATTACTTTGTATTTGGCCTTTGGTTGTTTTAACACTGCCATGGTTCGGTTTGAAGAGGATTCTGACCGCTATATTGCCGCCATCCAGGGGATCTGTACGGTTTTGGCAGGTGTGTTTTTGGCCATCTATCTGCCGTTCCGGAATTTCTTTAACGGATTGTTTGAGCTGCCCACAGCCTTGGTGCTGCTGATGGTGGCGGAGATCGTCATGACCTTCTCTCTGTCCTGCTGGTACGGTAAACTCCGTTTTTCCTTCCGCTATAAGCCGGTAGCCGCTGTGACACTGCTGATTGCGGTGCTGTCTCCGCTGCTTGCCTACTTTTTGGTCACAGCCAGTCCCGAGAAGGGCTATGCCCGGATCTTTGGCTACGGTTTGGTGGTGGTTGCCTTTGGCGGGGCCATTTATATCGGAAATCTTCTTCGGGGAAAGAGCTTTTTCCATAAGAAATACTGGCGCTATGCCCTTTCTTTCAATGTACCTCTGATCCCATACTACCTGTCCCAGGTAGTGTTTAACCAAAGTGACCGAATCATGATTAGCCACTTCTCCGGTCAGGATAAGGCGGGTATCTATGGCGTAGCCTGTACCCTGGCGTTGGTGCTGAATTTTGTGCTCAATGCCATTAACGATGCCTATGTGCCCTGGCTCTACCGCAACCTGAAAGCAAAAAATACTGCAGACAGTCCCAAGGTCGCCAATATCATCGGTGTACTGATGGCAGTTTTGCTGCTGGGTGTCATCGGTTTGGCACCGGAGCTGATTGCCCTTTTGGCAGGCAAGGAATATGCCCAGGCGGTTTGGGCGGTAGGCCCGGTTGCCGTAAGCGTGCTGCTGCTGTTTTATTCTCAGCTGTTTATCAACATTCAATTTTACTATGAGAAAAAGGGAATGTTGGTTTTTGCCTCTTTGGGCGCAGCTATTCTCAACATTGTACTCAATGCCCTGATGATTCCGCGGTTTGGCTTTTTGGCGGCAGCCTATACGACTTTGGCCAGCTACCTGGTGTTTGCCGGAGCCAACTATGTGACTATGCGGCGAACCCTGAAAAAGCAGGGGAGCCAGGAGAAGCTTTTCGATATGCGAGGTTTGATCCTGATCCTGATAGCCTTTGTGGCGCTGTCCGCTGCGGCCATGGCGCTGTATGATTATCTTGTGATCCGGTTGGCAGTGGCTGCGGTTTTTGCAGCAGTTTTGGCCTTCCGCGTCCGGGACATCGGGAAGCTTCTGCGAACCTTCCGCGGGAATACAGATACCTGAAGAAAGAGAGGGATTGTTTTGAAACGATCACTGAAAGACAACTTAAAAGCAATCCCTTGGATACACAAGCTTGGCCGGAAAGCCAAGAATGGTATTTTGGATATCAAAGCGGCAAAGGGCTTCCTGGCCCAGCGAAGAAAAGCCAATTCCACCGGGCCTATCCGGGTAGGTTTTTTGTGCCAGTTTATCCCGGCCTGGAGTAAGCTTATGCCGGTGTACCGGCAAATGCTGGAGGATAGCCGATTCCAGCCGGTGCTGATTTGCGTTCCCTCCAACATAGAAAACCGGGAACTGGTGGGCGACACCAAATCTAACGATACCTATGATTATTTCCGCAATCAGGGCTATTCTCAGGCGGTCAGCGCCTGGGACGGGGAAGCTTGGTTGGACTTAACTTCCCTGAATCTGGATTATATATTCTATCCCAGACCCTATAATGATTTTTTGCCCCCATGCTATGACAGCGCGGTGGTAAGTCGCTATTGTCGGATCTGTTTGGTGATGTACGGCATGAGCATGACGGAGCAGATCATCGATACGGTGATGGAACGAAGCTTTTTCCGCTATGTGTACTGCTATTTTGCCGAATCTCCTTATGTGGGAGAGCGCAACCGAAAAATGGGCAGATTTCTCCATGGATTGGGACTGCAAAAGAGCGTATATAAGGGATTACCCGGCATGGAAGAGATCGCAGCCAAGCGGGATGCAGCAAGCCCAGCTTGGGACTTTTCCCAAAACAGCTTCCGGGTGATCTGGACACCCCGGTGGACTACAGACCCGGCTTTGGGCGGTACAAACTTTTTTGAATATTACCAGGCACTGCTGGATTATGCCCGTACCCATGAAAATATGGATTTTCTATTCCGTCCCCATCCCTTGGCCTTGGAGAATTTCCAAAAGACTGGGGAAATGACTGCCCAGCAGGTGCAGGATTTTCTGGATCAGATCCAGTCGCTTCCCAATGTAAGTCTGGACAGTCAAAAAGAATACTTTTCCACTATGTGGGGAGCATCGGTGCTGGTTACGGATATTTCCGGTATCATGCCGGAATATTTTGCCACCGGGAAACCTATGATCTATTGTGCCACCAATATGCCGCTGACACCCTCGCCACATACCGAAACCATGCTGGAAGGGTGCTATACGGTGTATAACAAGGCGGAGTTGTTTGCCTGCCTGGAACAGCTGGCAGCAGGGGAGGATCCCCTGGCTGAAATCCGGCAGAAAATTGCTGACCGGCTTTATGGCGGCTTAAACAGTACGCCCAGCCTTGGTATAGTGGAAGAATTGGCAAAGGACCGTGAAAAATCGTGAAGCTAAGAAAATTAGAACCGAAAGACGCACCCCGGATGCTTCAGTGGATGCATGATCCGGATGCGGTAGCCTATCTGCAAGGGCATTTTTTGGAGAAAACCCTCCAGGATTGCCTGGATTTTATCGCCCGTAGTCGGGATGATGACCAACAACTGCATTTGGCGATAGCCGACGAGGACGATATTTATTTAGGTACGGCGAGCCTTAAGCATATAGACCGTCAGCAAGGTGATGCGGAATTTGCCATTGCCATCCATCCCGATGCCATGGGAACCGGATGTGCGCAGGCGGCGATGGAGCAGATCCTGCAAACAGGACTTACAAATTTAGGCTTGCACCGAATTTTTTGGTGCGTTTCTCCGGAAAACCGCCGGGCAGTTCGATTTTATGAAAAAGGCGGCTATCCTCAAGTGGATGCCCAAACCGTAAACGCAGAAAGATATTATGCCCCCCAACTGGTCAGTCAGCTGCTGTGGTATTGTGTGAAAAACACCTAGGGAGTAAAAAATGAAAGAAAACGCAAAAAACAGAAAACTAAAGAAAATTATATTGATTCTTCTGATCGTGCTGCTGGCACTGATTTTGACCGCTGCATTAGCTTTTACATTGATAACAGGATACCTCTTTAATCGGTTGGGTTCCGCTGTGCAAAATGAAACCATCTCTGTCATCCCGCCCCATATGGAAGACTTTGAAACAGATCCTCCCATAACCACACAGGAACCGACCACGGTGCCCGCAGATGAAACGCAGCCATCTGAGGGAAATGATCCTACACAGCCTACTACACAGCCGCCGGCCACAGAGCCGCCACCACCCCCCACACGGCCTGATTTTGACTGGCCTGAGGTGGAGAAGCTGCAAAGTGACGATGTGATTAACATTTTACTGGTGGGTAAGGATGCCAGTTCTGCAGACGGACGCCCCAGAACGGACTCCATGATCCTGCTGAGCATTAACAAGAGAACCAACAGCCTTTCCATGGTTTCCCTTATGCGAGATCTGTATGTGCAGATTCCCGGTGGCTACAGCGATAACCGGATCAATGCGGCCTACCGCTTCGGAGGCATAGATCTTCTGAATGCTACCATTGAAAAGAATTTCGGAATTGTGATCGACGGCAATATCGAAGTGGACTTCCAGCAGTTTGCGACGATTATCAATATTCTGGGTGGTGTAGAAATTGAATTGACACAGGCGGAAGCCAGCTACATGCAAAGATTAGGATTTTCCAAAATAGTGGCAGGCAAAAACTTGTTGGGCGGAGAAGCTGCGTTACAGTATTGCCGGATCCGAATGATCGATTCTGATCACCAACGGACGGAACGGCAGCGTAAGCTCCTACTGATAATCGCGGACAGAGCCCAGGATATGTCTATCAGTCAGGTGTGGGAAATGATCGATAAGGTACTTCCTTATGTGCGAACAGATATGTCTGAAAAAGAACTGGTGAGCGTAACCACAGCCGGTGTTCAGGCTTTGCTTTCCGGCAACGGGATTCGCAGCAGTAAGGTACCCCAAAGCGGCCATTATTACGGAGCTAATATTATGGGCATGCAGGTGATGGTACCGAATCTGTATCAGTGCAACCAGTACCTCAAGTCCTTTATTTACGGATAAAAAAACGGGCGAGCTGCTTTTGGCAGCTCGCCCGAAATGCTATTAAAGATTATTTTTCGATCAGCAGCTCTGCGATCTGGATGGCGTTGATGGCAGCGCCCTTGCGAACCTGGTCGCCGCAGCACCACAGGCAGATGCCGCAATCGTCGGTCAGGTCAGGACGGATACGGCCAACGAACACCAGATCCTGGTTAGAGGTGTCCAAAGGCATGGGATACTGCTTGTTGGCCAAATCGTCTACCAGCTTTACACCGGGAGCCTTGGCCAGGACTTCCCGAACCTGCTCTACGGTGACAGGAATGTCAAAGTGGCAGGAGACGGAAATGGAGTGGCTGCGAACAACAGGAACACGGACGCAGGTGCAGCTGACCTTCAGCTCAGGCAGGTGCATGATCTTGCGGCCTTCGTTCTGCATCTTCATTTCTTCGCTGGTGTAGCCTTCGAACTGCTCACCGCCGATTTGGGGAATCAGGTTGTAGGCAATCTGATGGGAGAAGACCTTGGGTTGGTAGGTCTTGCCCTCCCGGAGAGCTTCCACTTCGTTCATCAGCTCCACAGGACCTTCCGCGCCTGCACCGGAAACTGCCTGATAGGTAGAGGTGGTCATGGTGCGGATGGGGGAGAGGCTGTTCAGCGCATTGACAGCGGTCATGGTGATGATGGTGGAGCAGTTGGGATTGGAGATGATGCCGTTATGCCACTTCACATCCTCGGGGTTAACCTCGGGAACGATGAGGGGGACCTTGGGATCCAGACGGAAGGCGGAAGAGTTATCCACGAAAATCGCGCCGGCCTTCACAATAGCAGGGGCAAACTTTTCAGCGATGTCGTTTTCAGCAGCGCCCAAAACAATGTCTACACCCTCAAAAGCCTCTTCACAGGCCAGCTGGATGGTCACATCCTCACCGTTGAACTTCAAAGTTTTACCGGCGCTTCTGGCAGAAGCCAGGGGAATCAGCTTACCTACAGGGAACTTGCGCTCCTGCAGACCGTTAATCATTTCCTGTCCTACGGCACCGGTGGCGCCCAGAACGGCAACAGTATACTTTTTCATAATCATTCCTCCCAATTGAGATTACTTTACAAAGCTGTTGTACAGCACCCGGATAGCATCGGCAAAGTCCTTGTTATCCACACCGAAGATGATGTTCAATTCGTCAGGACCCTGGTTAATCATACGGATGTTGATACCGGACTCACCCAGTGCAGCAAAGATCTTACCGGAAATACCGGGGCGGAAAGCCATCTGCCGACCGACAGCGGCAACCACCGCGATCTGATGGTGGACATCCAGGGTGTCAGGCTGAACTTCCTGCTTGATCTGCGCCATGATGGTGTACAGATCCTTTTCCACAGAAGCGGTGGGCAGCACCACGGAAACATTATCAATGCCGTTGGGTACATAGTCTACAGAAATATTATGCCGCTCCAGCACAGTCAGAACCTTCCGCAGCACACCAACCTGATTACTCATGCCCCGTTTACTCAGGGAAATGATGGAGAAGTCCTTTTTGCCGGTGATACCGGTGATGAACCGATCCGGATCGTTTTCGCCCTGGAACTGTCCGCGGATCATGGTGCCGGGGGCTTCAGGGTCGTTGGTGTTGCGGATGTTAACGGGGATGTTCTTTTCCCGGACAGGGAAGATGCAGTCTTCGTGGAGCACCTGAGCGCCGGAGTAGCTCAGTTCCCGCAATTCATCATAAGTAACTTCCGGGATAGCCTGGGGATCTTCTACGATCCGGGGATCAGCCATCAAAATACCGGAAACGTCCGTCCAGTTTTCATATACATCGGCATCCAGCGCAGCAGCGGCCAAAGAGCCGGTGATGTCACTGCCGCCACGGGAAAAGGTGTGGATGGCGCCGTCGGGCATCACACCGTAGAAGCCGGGGATTACACAGCCATAGCCGGGAGTGACCCGGTTGCGCAGAGCTTCATAGGAGGCTTCCTGATTCACAGTGCCGTCCATGTTGAATTTTACCCAGTCTGCGGCATCAATGAACTGGAAGCCCAAGTAAGAAGCCATCAGCTTGGCGGAGAAATATTCACCCCGGCTGACCAGCTCTTCCTGGGTAACCTTCTTGGCGTCGATGCTGGCCTTCAGTGCTTCCAGCTCAGGGCCAATATCCAGGTCCAGATCCAAATCGCTTTGGATATCCAGATACCGGGAGGTAATCATCTTGAAAATGCGGCTGCAATCCACACCGTACTGTACATGAGCGTGGCACAGATACAGAAGATCTGTCAGCTTGTGGTCACCACTGAACCGCTTGCCGGCTGCGCTGACCACCACCACACTGCGGGAGGGATCTGCCTGAAGAATATCCCGGATCTTCCGGTATTGGCCGGCATCCGCCATGGAGGAGCCGCCGAATTTTACAACTTTCAGCATAGGTATCTTTCCTTTCTCTTAAGCTGAGGGGAGTTGAACCCCGATAGGTTTTGTCGGGCTGTTTTCTGCCAATGCTGCGAAAAATCTCTTGACAATACCAAAGGGTATTCCCTTCATGATTTTTCTTGCCTTGACAAAAAACAGCTTCGTCAAAACTGCATCGCACCCCACAGCACGGAGTTTTGCTTTGGATTTTGGTGCAGATGACGCAGCCTTGCTGGTGCAAGGCAAGGAAGATAAACAAAAATTCAAACAAAAGAACTGCTGTGGGGCTGTCGTGGTTCGACTCCCCTCAGCTTACGCTTGAAGGGCTGCGATAAAGGCGTCGGGGTTCTGCTTCAGCCAAGCATGAACGGTGGAAACGCTGACCCGATCGGTGATGGCAGCATTGCCCCAAATCTCTGTAGCAGGAGCAGGCAGACCCTTGCCGCCCCGGATGTAGTAGCAAAGCTTTTCACTGTTGTCAGCGGAAACCTTTTCACCGTAGGGGGCATAGAAGCTCTTGCCTTCCAGCACATCCACCAAGTCCTGAACCACATTGTAAGCCGTGGGATACCGGCCTGCGCCCTGACCGAAGAAGCTCATACGGCCGGAGGTCTCGCCGATAAAGGTGATAAGGTTGTAGTTCATGGGAACTGCGGCTTCCGGTTCGCCATCCTTAACCAGGGTAGGCTGGACATAGACACTGTAGGTGCCGTCGATGCACTTGCCGGTGGAGATCAGCTTGCAGACCCGGCCGTGCGCCTTGAAATTCTCCACATCGTCTGCGGTGATGCGGCTGATGCCCGCCACAGGAACCGTTTCTTTGTCCAGGGTAACACCAAAGGCGATGTTGGAGGACAAAATTACCTTGTGCCAGGTATCGATGCCGTCTACATCGGTGGAGGGGTTAGCCTCGGCGTAGCCCAGTTCCTGAGCCTGCTTCAGCACCACACTGTAATCCAGACCCAAACGGGTCATATTGTCCAAAATATAGTTGCAGGTGCCGTTCATAATGCCGCCCACCTGCTGCAGTTTCTGTACCCGACGGGCCCGCTCCAGCTCAGAGAGCCAGCCAATGCCGCCGCCCACCGCTGCGGTGGAACGGAAGCTGACACCCTTTTCCTTTGCCAGGGGGATCAGCTCATCGTAGAAGGTGCATACCAAGGCTTTGTTGGAGGTGACAACATTCTTGCCTGCCTCAATGGCAGCCTTCACAAACTCGTAGGCAGGATGTAAACCGCCCATGGCTTCCACAACAGTATCCACAGTGCTGTCTTCCAGAATCTCCCGGAAGTCATTGACTACCTTAGCATCCGGCAGCTGAATGTTTTCCAGGCACAGAACATGTGTGACCTGCATATCGTCTCGCTGCTGTGTGATCTCATAAACGCCTCTGCCAACAACACCAAAGCCAAGCAAACCAATGTTCATAATGATTACCTCTTTCTTCTGTCTTACAGGGGCAAATGTTTTCCGCAGAAAAACACTTGCTTTTTTTATTGATACAGTATATCATATACCCAATCAAAAACCAAGCATTTTCTGCAAAAAGTTTTCTCTTTTGTGCAGGTAGCGAAGAAACAGTTTTTTTTAGGAGGGTTTTCTTATGCAATATCATTCTACCCGTGGCGGCAGCGGCCAGCTGGACAGTGCCGCGGCGGTCTTGCAGGGTCTTGCTCAAGACGGCGGCCTGTTTTTGCCGGTGGAAATTCCGGCCTTTGACTGGAAAACCTGCCTGAAGCATGATACGAAAAAAATGGCAGAAATGATCCTGTCTGTCTTCCTGCCGGATATACCCCAAATGGATGTTTTGGTGGATAAAGCCTATACCGGCAAGTTTGAAACCGAGGAGCTGACCCCTACCGTACCGGTGGGAGATTTTACAGTTTTGGAGCTGTTCCGTGGTCCTACTTCCGCTTTCAAGGATGTGGCACTTTCCATGCTGCCCCAGCTGATGACTGCAGCCAAAACCCAAAAGGGAATGCAGGAGGATATTCTCATTCTCACCGCCACCTCCGGCGATACCGGCAAGGCGGCTTTGGTGGGCTTCCAGGATGTTCCCGGTATCCGCATCTGCGTGTTTTATCCCGATGGCGGCGTATCCCAAGTGCAGCGCCGTCAGATGGTGAGCCAGGAAGGCGAAAATGTAACGGTCTGCGCTGTCCGGGGTAATTTCGACGATGCCCAAACCGGAGTAAAGAATATCTTTGCCGCCTGTCAGGATAAAGCGCTGCCTTTTGAGCTTTCTTCTGCCAACTCCATTAACATCGGCCGTTTGGTGCCGCAGATTACTTACTATTTCAAGGCCTATCAGGATCTTCTCAGCAGAAAGAGAATCCAGTTGGGTGACCCGGTGAACTTCTCGGTGCCCACCGGGAATTTTGGTGATATTTTGGCAGGATACCTGGCAAAGCTGTTGGGCTTGCCGGTAGGGAAGCTGATCTGTGCCTCCAATGCCAATAATGTACTGACAGACTTTATCCGTACCGGCACCTATGACCGTCAGCGCCCCCTGTATAAGACCACTTCTCCGTCTATGGACATCCTGGTTTCCAGCAATTTGGAACGGCTTCTGTACCTGATGAGCGGAGACACCGCTTTGGTTGCTTCCCTGATGGCACAGCTGAACCGGGAGGGAGCGTATACCGTACCCAAGACTTTACTGGAGGAAATCCAAAACCAGTTCTGGGCCGGCTGCTGTGACGATGCCGGGGCGGCTGCCGCCATCTCCCGGGTGTGGGAGAATCACCATTACCTTTGCGATACCCATACCGCCGCAGGTTGGGCAGTGGCAGAAGATTATGTAAACCAAACCGGAGATAAAACACCCATGGTGGTGCTTTCTACCGCGTCGCCTTATAAATTCCCGGCGGCGGTGCTGAGCGCCATCGGTGGAGATACGGCCGGTGATGAATTCGCGCAAATGGAGCGACTGGAGAAGATTACCGGTGTCAAGATCCCCGGCAACCTTTCCGGTCTCCGGGAAAAACCGGAGCGCCATACCAAGGTGATTGCCAAAGAAGAAATGCTGGACTTCGTTCTGGCCCTGTAAGAGATTATCTTCCAAAGGCTCCCTTGTGTAAAGGGAGCTGGCAAATTGCCGACATTAGGCAATTTGACTGAGGGATTGTAAAAAATACAAAAGGAGAGAACCGTATGAAACGCGTTACCATCCGTGTACCTGCTACCACAGCAAACCTGGGGCCCGGCTTTGATGCTTTCGGCTGCGCCCTGAGTCTTTATACCGATGTGACCTTTGAGGAAACCCAGGAAGGTTTGGAAATTACCGGCTGCGATGAGGAATTTACCGGCCCGGATAACCTGGCCTATGTGTCTTATTGCGCCGCTTTGGCTACCATGAGTGAAGAACTCCGGGGCATTAAGATCCATATCGATTCCCAAATTCCCGTTTGCCGCGGTTTAGGTTCTTCTGCTGCGCTGCTGGTGGCCGGCGCTATGGGCGCCAATGTGCTTCGTGGCAATAAGCTGTCCACCCAGGGCCTTTTGAACATCACCAATGCTATGGAAGGACACCCGGATAACCTGGCACCGGCATTTTACGGTGGTCTCACCGCCTCTATGGTGGATAACGGTCTGCCGGTGTGCGTGAATTTCCCCCTGCATCCCGATTGGGAGTTTTTGGCCCTGGTGCCAGACTTCACCCTGCCCACGACCGTTGCCCGTCAGGCACTGCCTACCGAGTATGACCGGGCGGATGCGGTCTATAACATTGCCCATGGCGCTCTGGTACTGAAAGCCCTGGAGCTGGGCGATGAAAAGCTGCTGCGAAATGCCATGCAGGACCGGATCCATCAGCCTTACCGGAAGAAGATGATCTCGGATTACGATAAGATCGAAAGCCTGATCCGTACCACCGGTGCAGCCTTCTGCCTCAGTGGTGCAGGCCCCACCTTGCTGTGCATCACCCGAAACCCCGGTCTGGAAGAGAAACTTGCCAAGAAGATCCACGATATTACCGAAGCCAACTGGCAGATGCTGCCCCTGCATGTAGAGTTCCAGGGTGCAAGAGTCATTTCTCAAGAATAACCCCAAAACAATCGCTAACAGGATACCCTTGCTCACAAAAGCGCAGACCGCTTCCCGGCCTGCGCTTTTCCTGTGCCATTTGCCAATTCCCGTTTATCGGGCAGTTGCGTAAGAACTTGTCGCCCCATTGGGGCGACAGCGCCCGCAGGGCGCAAGGCCTTCCCCTTTGGGGAAGGTGGCAAAAACCGGCGCTTTTAGCCGGTTTTTGACGGAAGAGGTTAGAACCTCTCCCACCGCAAGCGGTCCCCCCTCCCCAAAGGGGAGGGCTTTGGCCCTGCCGCAACTGCGCGAGAAATGGCAATTTACCGGTTAGTTTACCAAAGGCAGGGTGAAGGTGAAGGTGGTGGTATCATCCCGGCTGGTGACGGAGATGTTTTCTCCGTGGCTGTCGATAATGGTCTTGACAATATAAAGACCCAAGCCCCAGCTGTCCCGGTTCAAGGCCCGGGATTTGTCAATTTTGTGGAATCGGTCGAAGACCAAAGGCAGCTCATCCTTTGGGATGGTCTGTCCCTGATTACGGATGGAGATATAGGCCTTACTGCCGCCTTCCCGGATGGAAAGGGCAAGCTGTTTGCCTTGCGGACAGAACTTCACCGCATTATCCACCAAATTGTAGATCACCTGATGGATGGCATCCTGGCTGGCCAGGGTAAACACAGGGTAATCCGGCATATCCACTTGGATATCCAGTTGCTTTTCGTTGATCTTCTGCTCAAAGGAGATCAGCACCTGTCCCAAGCTTTCACACAGGTCAAAACGAAGCTTCTGTTCCTCAGGAACAGTCTGCTGGTTTTGAAGCCGGGAGATATCCAGCATACTGCGCACCAGCCGGTTCAGTCGTTTGGTTTCGGTACTGACCAAAGACAGGTAATGGGCTTGCTTTTCCGGGGGAATGGTGCCATCCAAAATGCCGTCCACATATCCGGCAATGGAGGTCATGGGTGTTTTCAGCTCGTGGGAGATGTTGGCCACAAATTCCTGCCGCTGATATTCGCTTTTCTGCAGGGACGATGCCATATTGTTAAAGGCCAGGGCCAGATCGTTGATCTCTTCCGTGTGGTTGTTGCCTACTTCTACCCGGGCGGTCAGATCTCCGTGGCCGAAGGCCCGGGCGGTTTGCGCCATGGTTCGCAGAGGTGCAGACTGCCGCCGGACGAAAATAATCATAAATACAATGGAAACCAGTACCACCAAAATGGAAACAAACAAGAATATGTCAGAGATTCGTTCCAGCATGGCGGCGGAAATGTCGATGGGGGAGGAAACGATAACGACGCCCAAAAGCATGCCGTTTTCCGGACTGCGCACCGGGGTGGAGATCACATAGCGCTCCTCGGGATAAAGACCCTCGACGATGCCGGTGTGGGTGCGGCCGTTTTCTTTCAGAACCTTTTTCAGATACCCTTCGTCCAAAACAAGACCGGTATGTTCACAGCCCAAAGGGGCATCGGCACACATCAGCAGAACGCCGCCGCTGCTGCAGATGACAGCATCGGCATCGGAAACCGAGGCGGCCACGGTCAGGGCGATCTGAAAATCCCGGCCGCTGAAATGGCGGTCGGAAAAACCGGTTTCCACCAGATTGACAACGGTATCGGAGGTGTTTTTCAGCTTATCCAGGGTGCGGTCTGTCAGATAATCCCGGACAAGATACTGGAAGGCAACGCCGATGGTAATCAGAGCTGCCAGCAGCACCACAGCCAGCGCGCAGAAGGTGCGGCTGAAAGAACTTTTCATCTGTCGATTACCTCAAATTGATAACGAAATCTGCGGACATTAACATACATCATTAGCATAATTTAACCTCATTTAACCGTAATTACCATCAGAGGAATAAAGGGATGTCAGGAGTGCGGTAGTTTTCAACAAGGTGAAGTTTTTTGCTTCGCAAAAGTGAAGTTGGCAAAAGCCAGTGAAGTTTGGCTACGCCAAGTGAAGTTAAGTTTGCTGAAATCACTTCGCTGTCAGGCGAAACTTCACTACGCAGTAACTTCACTGCGAAAGCAACTTCACTTGCCGATAGGCAAACTTAGTTAAATTTGAAGTTTATAAAACTTCAAATTTATAGCCCACGCCCCAAACCGTTTTCAGACCCCAACAGTCTGATACGCCCTCTAATTTTTCCCGAAGGCGCTTCACATGGACATCCACAGTACGGGAATCGCCAAAATAATCAAAGCCCCAAACCTCGTCCAGCAGCTGATTGCGGGTATAGACCCGGTTGGGAGAGGCGGCCAGGTAATATAAAAGCTCCATTTCCTTGGGAGGTGCTTCCATCTTTTTGCCCTGAACCGTCAGCTCAAAGGCGTCCATATCGATAATCAGGTTATCAAAGACCAGGCGTCTGGCTTTGGTTTCCACGCCGGTACCGGCGGTTCTGCGCAGCACGGCTTCGATCCGGGCCAGCACTTCTTTCATTTCAAAGGGCTTGGTGATATAGTCGTCAGCACCGGCTTTCAGACCGTGGACTTTGTCATCGGTTTCACTTTTGGCGGTGAGCATGATTACCGGGGTTTTGGACTCGCCCCGAATGGTGCGGCAGACAGTCCAGCCATCCATCACAGGCATCATCACATCCAGCAGCACAAGATCCGGCTGAATGGCCCGGAATTTGCTCAGACCCTGGCCACCGTCTTGGGCAACGGTGACGGCGTAGCCTTCCTTTTCCAAATACATTTGCAGCAGCTCCGCAATGTTGCGGTCATCTTCTACGATCAAAACAGAAATCGCCATGATGCTACCTCCAAATTTCGATTCTTTCCTTTTTCTATCATTATAGCCGATTTTGGCCGTTTGTCATGAACAATTTTTAAAGACTTCTACCCCAATTTGTGAACAGCCAAAATTTGCTTGCTTATTTGCGGTGTTGCTGGTATTATAGAAGGACAGAAACAAATTCCCGTTTGTCGGTGAGTTTCGTTAGAACTCTTGGCCCCCTCGTTTTGAGGGGGCTGTCAAAAATCGGCTGTAAAAAGCCGATTTTTGACTGGGGGAGTAAAATAAATGACGAACTCCCTCAGTCAAATTGCCTAATATCGGC
>JAGBTV010000122.1 GCA_017631155.1 Oscillospiraceae bacterium
CACGAAAAAGCAAGTAACCGCAGCCGCGATCATGGCAACAACCATCACCACATTTTTCTTAAGAAAACTGGTGATACCCCGGTATAAATGTACGTGATTCGTAGTCTTCACTTCCTTTACAAAAAACATCCACATTATCTAAAAAAGATGCCGATTTGTCAAGCTAATATATTGTTTATTCCGCAGTTTTTTCACACTCTCGCCTGTAACTCGTTCGCATAGAAAAACCCTCCCCGTAACGGGGAGGGTTGAAACTAACGCGTAGCAATATATAATTTTCTACTCTACAAACACACAAGAAACCATCCTGTACTATTCGCTTCTAATCCGCGCTATTTTCGAACCTAACATAGCAAAAGGAATCGCACCAAAACCCGCCACACCAAACAAGCATGTAAAAAAGAGTGTAGGGCCAATTACATCATCCTTTATTCTATGGCAAAGTGTTGCCAGTGCACAAAAAACCGCTGTAACAATGATTGGTCCCCACGGTGAATCCATTTTAAATGTACCATCAGAACATAATGCTAAAACAAAAGCAATCACCCATGTAACTATGATTAAATTTACAGGGAACAGCGTCTTTCCCCATACGTAAACCCACTTAGATTTTATAGCCGTCTCAAACTCCCCAATTATAATTTCCTCAGCCTCATTTTCGTGTTGGGCGCAATAATAGCCGTATGCTTCAGTGAAAAAATGAGTAAATTTCTTGTCCTCTACATCGTATGAGTACCGATCTTCCTCAATAGACGCACGAAAGCTACCATCTGCTTGCGGTTGAATTGAAAAATACTTATCTTTGTGTGTAATTTCCTTTGTAGTAACATGTTCAGTTTTACCAGTTTCAATTACAAAATTTGCCTTGTTCGGTAAATTTAGATTTGCATGTCTTCGATATTGTGTCTGAACTCGTTTCACTATCAAATAAGACTCAAAGTTATTGCAACCCGGCATTTGGCACTGCTTCTTTTCTTTGTAGTAACCCGCATAGGAATCTTCATGCAAATCTTCCATCTTTTTGCAATCTACAAGACTAACAATCATTGCCATAATTAGCGTACCAATATAGATGGTTGCAATTAGTAGTATAGTTATCGTCTTTTTCATCAATTTACTTCCTTTCTGTAAATAAAAAGTGCGACTACCGAAGCAGTCGCACGAAAAACGCAAACTCCGATAGTCGCCAAACTAACTCAATGTGAAAATGAATGCATCTGCATACACAAACCAAGAGCGGAATTTGCATTTTTATCAAATTCGTCTTAATTTATATATGCAGAAATAAGCATATTATCCCTAAACAGAAAATACACCCATTTTCACATCTATTAAGTTAGTTTGGCATAACCATTATAACACCTTTTTCTGCGTTTGTAAACAAAAAAATGCCGGGATGTTCCATTATCCCGGCACTTTTTGCGTTTATATTATTGTTTTGCTTTTGTGGTATTGATAGAGGCAATCAGCATTCGGTAAAGGCTCCCTTGTGCAAAGGGAGCTGTCAGCGAAGCTGACTGAGGGATTGCTGCACCGCAATATCTATATATTCACAGACACCGGAAAAGTTTTGATTAACCTTATTGTTCGGTATCCGAAGAATACGCAAGTTATATTGTTCCAGATAGGCTGTTCGATCTGCATCCTTTCTCATGCCATCTTCTTCGAAGTGCTGAGACCCGTCTAGTTCCACGATCAGTTTGGCTTCAGCACAGTAAAAATCAACAATATACCTTCCGAGTATCTTTTGCCGCAGGAATTTGACTGGATAGGAGCGGAGAAAGTCATACCACAAACGCCGCTCTTCTTTTGTCATATTCTTACGGAGACTTCTTGCGTTGGAAATAAGAGATTTATTGTGTTTGTAGTCCATTTAACAATCCCTCCGCCAAAAATCAAAGATTTTTGCCACCTCCCTTTACACAAGGGAGGCTTTACATTGTACCATTTTGATAAGCATATCACAAATCAGAAAGCTTGTCATTAGCAAAATTACTTCATAGAAGCAATTTAGCTCGCCGTGATTTTACGGTTTAACACCCTTGCTACTCTAATCAACAAAAATGGGTCACAGTCCACAGGCTACACCTGCATTCTGCGACCCATAGGACTCTTCCGCGGCCTAACCAAGTGTCCACCGGACACTTGGTTGCGGTCTGCGACCGCCGGCCTGTTCGAGTCCTATATCTGAATGCCATACCAAAAGAAAAAAGCCATCCCGATTGGGATGACTTTTTCTTTTGGTGGACGATATAGGACTCGAACCTATGACCTTCCGCACGTCAAGCGGATGCTCTAGCCAGCTGAGCTAATCGTCCAAGCGCAAGATGCATTATACCCTCAGGATTCCCATTTGTCAAGAGGTTTTTCGTGTTTTTTCCAAAATTTATCCCACAACGCCATCTACCGGATCGTCGCCCACAAATTTGATCACCAAACGGTTAGGCAGACACACGATCTGCGCGCCGCTGTTACACATTCCCCTATGCATACAGTAGTGGTCCGGGCAGTCTGCCTCCGTCACACCGATCTTGCCATCAGAAACGGTAATGACATTGGTGCCGAACTCCCCTTCTACGGTAAAGGTCTGATCTATCTGCAAGGAAACCTGCTTCACCAAAGCTCCATCCGACCAAATTTCCGCATACTGGGCTGTCTCCCCGGGCCAAAACAGCCAAAGACTCAACGCGCCGCAGGCGACGATCACAGCAACAAAAAGCAAGATCCAATATTTACTTTTCATCCTGCACCACCCCTGCTTTCCCGGCAAAAATCAATTTCTGTGTTCTTTCTTATTATATCCGAGAGTATAGCAAAATTCCGTGAAAATAGCAAGAAAAAGTTGCAAAAACTCCTTGACTTTTGTTTTCGCACATGATAAAATAGGCGAGCCGCATTGAATGGGCTTAAGTTGGTGCGCGTTCACCACGCCTTTAGAGCGAGACTACACAATAAAAGTAGGTGAAAACATGAAAGCAGTTATCGTTACCGGTGGCAAGCAGTACACCGTTGCTGAGGGTGATGTTCTCTTCATTGAGAAGCTGAACGCTGAAGCAGAAGAAACCGTCAAGTTTGACCAGGTTCTGGCTGTGCTGGACGGCGAAAACTCCAAGATCGGCGCTCCCGTTGTGGAAGGCGCTTCTGTGGAGGCTAAGGTCGTTAAGAACGGCAAGGGCAAGAAAATCCACATTCTGCGTTACAAGGCAAAGAAGGGCGAGAAGAAGAAGATCGGCCATCGTCAGCCTTACACCAAGGTGGAAATCACCAAGATCGCTCTGTAATTGACTATGACAAGATGCGAATTTTATACCGAGGAAGACCGGATCACCGGTTTTAGTATCTCGGGCCACAGCGGCTATGATGAGAATGGACAAGATATTGTCTGCGCAGCTATCACCGCCGTTGTCACCATGGCTGAAGCCACCATCAATGATGTCTGTGGCGCAAAGGCCAAAGTTCGGGTCAAGGAAGAAGATGCACGCATAACCCTGACCCTCCCCACATCCTGCGATGAAGAAGAAAGTGTCCAAGCTGTGCTTGCCGGCATGCTCCTCACGCTTTGCAGTATGCGGGACGATTATCCTGATTATATCGAAGTTTTGGAGGTGTAACACCATGCTGAAGATTGGTATTCAGTTCTTCGCTCACCACAAGGGCGGCGGTTCCACCAAGAACGGCCGTGATTCCGAGTCCAAGCGTCTGGGTGCTAAGCGCGCTGACGGTCAGTTTGTTCTGGCCGGCAACATTCTGGTTCGCCAGAGAGGCACTCATATCCATCCCGGTGTCAATGTTGGCATTGGTAAGGACGATACCCTGTTTGCTCTGGTTGACGGCACCGTCAAGTTTGAGCGCAAGGGCAAGGACCGCCGGCAGTGCTCCGTGTACGCTGAGCAGTAATCGCCTATAGAAGCGAAGGGCTGTTGCAAACTCATGCTTGCAACAGCCCTTTTTCTTAAGCTGAGGGGAGTCGAACCACGACAGCCCCACAGCAGTTCTTTTGTTTGAATTTTTGCTTATCTTTCTTGCCTTGCATCAGCAAGGCTGCGTCATCTGCACCAAAATCCAAAGCAAAACTCCGTGCTGTGGGGTGCGGCGCAGTTTTGACAGAGCTGTTTTTTGTCAAGGCAAGAAAAATCATGAAGGGAATACCCTTTGGTATTGTCAAGGGATTTTTCGCAGCATTGGCGGAAAACAGCCTGGCAAAACCTATCGGGGTTCGGCTCCCCACAGCTTAACCTTGTCCTGTAATAAATGCCCATTTGTATAAAATGATTATTTATTGCAGGATAATAGGATTCTCTAAGGAGGTATTCTTATGGAGATGTTTGTAGATAAAGTCCGCATCACCGTCTGCGGCGGCAGAGGTGGTGACGGTGCGGTGGCTTTCCACCGGGAAAAATATGTAGCCTCCGGCGGCCCCGACGGTGGCGACGGCGGTCATGGCGGCAGTGTCATTCTCCGTGTCAATGATAATATGTCCACCCTGCTGGATTTCCGCTATAAGCGTAAATATGCCGCCCAGGCCGGTGTCAACGGTATGGGTCGGAAAATGGCAGGCAAACGGGGTGAGCCGCTGATTATTCAGGTTCCCCGTGGCACCGTTGTTCGGGATGCTGAAACCGGACAGATCATCGTGGATATGTCCACCGGTGAAGATTATATCATCGCCAAAGGCGGCCGTGGCGGCTGGGGCAACGCCCACTATGCCACTCCCACCCGGCAAGTCCCCCGTTTTGCCAAAGCCGGTCTGAAAGGTGAGGAACGGGATATCGTCCTGGAGCTGAAGCTGCTGGCAGACGTAGGTCTGGTTGGCTTCCCCAATGTCGGCAAGTCCACCCTGCTTTCCGTCACCTCCAACGCCCGTCCCAAGATCGCCAACTACCATTTCACCACCCTGTTCCCCAACCTGGGTGTCATCTATGTGGAAGAAGGCGTATCCTTCGTCATGGCTGATATCCCCGGCATCATTGAAGGTGCCGCGGAAGGTGCCGGTTTGGGTCACGATTTCCTGCGCCACATTGACCGCTGCCGTCTGCTGGTTCATGTGATCGATGTTTCCGGCAGCGAAGGTCGGGATCCTGTGGAGGATTTTGACGCCATCTGCGCAGAGCTGGGCAACTACAGTGTGGATCTGGGCGACCGTCCCATGATCGTGGCTGCCAACAAATGTGACCTGCTCCCCCCGGACAGCGACAACCTGCAGCGACTGAGAGAGCATGTAGAAAAAGCCGGCTGTGAGCTCTATGAAATCAGTGCCGGTACTACTCAGGGCACTAAGAATTTGATGCGTGTAGTTGCTCAGAAGCTGCAGACTCTGCCCCCTGTCACCATTTACGAACCGGAATACGTAGAAGTCATTGAAGCTCCTGCCGACCCCTCCGCTTTCGAGATTGAGCACTACGGCAGCACCTGGCTTATCACCGGAAGATTCCTGGAACGGCTGGTAGAAAATATCAATTTTGACGATTATGAGTCCCGGAACTATTTCGATCTGCAGCTGAGAAAGTGCGGACTTTTCACCCGTTTGGAGGAAATGGGCATCCAGGACGGAGATACTGTGGATATTTACGACTTAGAGTTTGAATATCAGCGATAAAGTATTTGCCATTTTCAACTTTTTTATATATAATGGTGGTGTCACTTTTGGTGACACCACCATTCTTTTTTGGGACTGATTTTTATGATCTGTAACCTCAACCCATTGAGTTTCAAAGGCTTTGGTACCGTCTCCCCCGAGCGGACTGCCGATGCCCTTTTGGCAAACCTCCCAAAAGTCCGGGAACTTGTTGTTGGTCGAATCCAGGCTCCGGTCTACCGGGCGGAAGCAGAAATTTGGCTGCAAAGCCGGGGTGGCATGGTAGCCTTATCCGTATCCAAGGATGGCACCAATTTTCAGCATTACTATTTGGACAAGCTGGTTTGCATTAACCCGGGTATTTATTACTGTCTCTCCCCTTTTCAGCAGGATTCGGCATCCGTGCAGCTGTTTACGGATACTCCCATCTGCGAAACCGGAGAGTTTCGGCAGGTAGATAACTACCATTTGCCCCAGGAACTTTGGGTAAACGGTCTTTATACCTTCTTTTATCACGAAAAAGAGTTAGGGTTTGTATTTCCCGGTGAAGCCCATAGCGTACTGGAACTAACCTATGTGGATCAGGGCAGTCTTCACTCCGTAGCAGACGGCACGGATTTACTGCTGGAACAGGGCGACATGGTGATCTACGCTCCCAATCAGTGGCATATGCAATATGCCGATATAGATGTTGCTCCCCGGTATGTTACCATTTCCTTTGATCTTGGCGGTGGAGACTTGACACCTCTTTACGGCCGCAAGCTGCATCCCAGTCAAAGCACCATCTCCCTGCTGCAGGCCATGCTCAAGGAGCAGGAGCGCATGGATCCTTACTCTGCTGACTTGATTATCTCCCAACTGACTCAGCTGCTTTTGCGTCTTCTGCGCCAAAGTGATGACTCGCCGCAAAAGTTGAAAGCCTCCAATTCTCTCCATGCGGAAAATGAGATCATCCGCAGAGCACAGCAGTATATCAGTAACCATATCCGGGAAAAACTTTCTGTACCGCTGGTGGCCCGGATGGTGGATGTCAGCCCCAGTTACATGACGGCGCTGTTCCAAAAAAATCTGCAGATCTCTCCCGGCGAATACATCCGTCGCATCAAGCTACAGGAAAGCAAGCAGATGATCCGGGAAAATTCCATGAATTTCACCGAAATCGCTACGGCACTGCAATACTCCACTGTACACCATTTTTCCCGTCAATTTAAGGACAAATTTGGGATAACCCCTTCAGAATACGCGAAATCTGTAAGATAAACTCCACTTTTGCAGAATCGAGGAACACTATGGATTTTAAAGTTTTGGCCGTAGGCGATGTTGTGGGCGGTCCGGGTATGGACCGTATCCGTCGCTCCCTTCGGTATTTGAAAAAGCAAACAAATGCAGACTTTGTCATCGTCAACGGAGAAAATGCCAGTGTTGTGGGCATGACCCCGGAGCAGGCAGAGGATATTTTGGATGCCGGTGCAGATGTAATTACCATGGGCAATCATACCTTTGGAAAACGGGAACTGGTTTCCTATATGGACGATTCTTCCCGTATTCTCCGCCCTGCCAACTACGCCCCCCAGGCACCCGGTCAGGGATGGGGTTTATACGACACAAAAATTGGTAATGTTGCTGTCATCGATCTGATCGGCCGCTGTAATATGGATTACACCCCGGACAATCCTTTTTTACAGGTGGAAAAGATTCTCAAGCAAATCGACACAAAAATCATTTTGGTGGAGCTGCACGCGGAAGCCACCTCGGAAAAACTGGCCATGGGCTATATGCTGGACGGACGGGTCAGCGCTGTTTGGGGTACTCATACCCATGTTCCCACCGCAGACACCCGGATTCTCCCCAAAGGCACCGGCTATGTCACCGACCTGGGTATGACCGGTCCCGTAAACTCCGTTTTAGGCATCCGTCCCGACCTTTCCATCGCAAAGTTCCGGGGCGATTTGACGGAGCGCTACCGCTGGGCAGACGGCCCCACCAAAATAGAAGCCGTTCTCTTCACCATAGATACAGAAACCGGCCTGTGCCGGAATACAGAAAGGGTGGATCTTTACGATGAAGCTGCTGCACAGCGCTGACTGGCATTTAGATGCCCCTATGTCCGGAAAGTCCCCGAAACAAAATCAGTTTTTGCGGCAGGAATTGCTGTCTGTCCCGGACAAGATTGCAAAACTCTGCCGGGAACAGAATTGTGATATCCTGCTGCTGTCCGGCGACCTGTTTGACGGTACCTATACCAAAGAAAGCTACCAGGCAGTATTCAGAGCCTTGGAAAGCGTTGGTATCCCCGTCTTTATTGCACCGGGCAACCACGATTTCTGCGCCCCTGCTTCTCCCTATTTGGCAGAACCCTGGCCGGAAAATGTGCACATTTTCACCCATCCCTCCATGGAGCCCATTACCATAGCAGAACTTGACTGCACGGTTTACGGAGCAGGCTACGAAAGCATGGACTGCCCTGCCCTGTTGAAAGATTTCCACGCCGAAGCAAACACCCGGTGGAAAATCGGCATTCTTCACGGAGATCCTACCGTTGCCGGTTCTCCCTACTGCCCGGTCACCTCCCGGCAGGTTCGGGATTCAGGTCTTGATTACTTGGCACTGGGACATATCCACAAAGGTGGCCAGTCCAAAGCCGGGGATACCCTCTGCGCCTGGCCTGGTTGTCCTATGGGCAAGGATTTTGGAGAATCCGGTATCAAAGGTGTACTTTTGGTATCCCTGGAGGATGCTGTGCAAATCCAGGAAATCCCCCTGGACACACCGCGGTTCTTTGACCTGAAAACCGATGCAGGCGACGACCCTCAGGATACCATTGCTACATTGCTGCCTGCCGCCCCCTCTCAGGACTTTTACCGTATTACCCTGACCGGTTACAGCAATCCTATCGATACAGAAGCCTTGCAAGCCGCGTTCCCCCATATTCCCAATTTGGAGCTGCGGGATCAGACACTCCCTGAGCCGGATCTTTGGAACAGTGTGGGAGAAGACACCCTGGAAGGCGTTTTCTTCCGGATCCTCCAGGACAACTTAAGCACCGAAAGTCAAACTTTACAGCGCCAAATCAAGTTGGCCGCCCGGATTTCCCGTCAGATTTTGGACGGACAGGAGGTGACACTGCCGTGAAGATCCTTTCCATGACTGCCACCTTCGGCAAACTGGAACACCAAACTCTCACCCTCAAGCCCGGACTGAACATTATTGGAGCCCCCAATGAATGGGGCAAGAGTACCTGGTGTGCATTCCTGATTTCCATGCTTTACGGAATCGACACCGGTGCCCGCACCACCAAAACCGCCCTGGCCGATAAGGAGCGTTATGCCCCCTGGTCCGGCAGCCCCATGTCCGGCAGAATGGAGCTTCAATGGAACGGCAAAAACATCACCATTGAGCGCCATACCAAGGGGCGTCTGATCTTCGGAGAATTTCGCGCCTATGAAACCGATTCCGGTCTGGATATTCCGGAGCTTACCGCCTCCAACTGCGGCCAAATGCTCTTAGGTGTCGAACGGAGTGTATTCCTGCGGGCAGGCTTCCTGCGGCTGACCGACTTGCCTGTCACCCAGGATGATGCTCTGCGCCGCAGACTGAATAACCTTGTCACCACCGGTGACGAAAGCGGCACCGGCGACAAGCTGGCGCAAACTCTAAAGGACTTGAAAAATAAGTGCCGCTTTAACCGCACCGGCCTTCTGCCTCAGGCGGAAGCCGAACAGGATCTGCTTCAAAGAAAACTGAACCAGCTCCAAGAGCTGAACAACCAGCAGGAACGGTGTCTCGACCGTCAGGCACAGCTTGCGGATATGATTCGGCAGCTGGAAAACCATAAAGCCACCTTGGAATACGAAGCCGCGCAAGAAGATAACCAACGGGTTGCCCAGGCAATTCAGTCCCATAAGGAAGCGGAAACCGCCTACCAAGCCCAACTGTCCCGGTGTGAGCATCTTCCCTCCCCGGAAGAAACTGCGTGTGCCTTACAGCTTGGCAGAAACCTGCAGCAACAAGCGCAGCAGCTGCAGGGACAGCTGCTGGCACTCCCCGCCATGCCGCAACCGCCCCAGGCACCGGGTGTCTTCCAGGACCGCACCCCTGAGGAAGCCATTGCCGATGCACAGACTGACTTTGCCACAATCCAAAATGGCAGTCAGCGTAAAAAGTCCGCCCGTCTTTGGAAAGTGTGCGGAAGCATCGGCTGTGTACTTTCTGCCGGTTTGTCCGCAGGTTCGATTCTGCTGAGTCTCGCCACACCTTTTCTGATCGCCGGTCTGGGACTCTTGCTGCTCTGTGCCGGTTTGACCATTGCCGGTGTTATCCGGGAAAAGGGCATCAATCGGGAGTTAAGCTGTGTGCTTACCCGATACGGCAATCTGGATCCCAACACCTGGGTTTCCCTTGCCGCCAATTACGCCTCCGTTCAAGCTGCCTACAGCCAGTCCTGTGCCGCCTGTCAGGCGCAAAAAGCAGACCTGGCAAAAAGAGAATCTGCTTTAGCTTCCCAAATTGAGGCCTTTACCCAAGGAAAGCCCTTGCAGGAAGTGCTGGACTTTTGGCAGCAAGCTGCCGGTGCCCAGGAAGCCCTGGAAGCCGCAAAAAGAAATCTTGCTTTGGCAGAAAACCATGCCGAGGCACTCCAATCTATGGTGAAAACCGTTCCCCAGCCTACGGAACCGGATACCCTCAACGCACCTTGGGAAGATACCCTATCCCTCCTGTCCCGGGCTTCCGAAGAATTGCAGCAAAACCGCCAAAGACTTGGCCAGCTGCAGGGACAGGCAGAATCCCTCGGTCAGGAATCCGATATC
>JAGBTV010000123.1 GCA_017631155.1 Oscillospiraceae bacterium
GATGCAAAAAGCCGATTTTTGACTGGGGGAGTAAAATAAATGACGAACTCCCTCAGTCAAATTGCCTAATATCGGCAATTTGACAGCTCCCTCAAAACGAGGGAGCCAAGGGCGGCTACGCCGCCAAGTTCTAACCAACTGCCCGAGAAATGACAATTTATCGCTCGGTCAAGTCACCCAGCACGCCGTCCCGGAAAACTTCCGTGATGCGGACATTCCGGATCTGGTTGTGGAGATTCTCCCCCCGGATGTAGACCTTGACATAGTTGGGGGCATGGCCGGTGAAATAGCCATCCTCCGGCTCTTCAAAAAGCACTTCCTGGGAAGAACCCACCATAGCCTTCCGGTAAGCCTTGCTCATTTCTTCCGCTACGGCAATGGCTGCCCGGCTGCGGCTTTCTTTCACGGCATTGCTATGATGTCCGGGCATTTTGTCTGCCGGTGTGCCGGGTCTGCGGGAGTAGGGGAAAATGTGCATATCCCCGAAGACGCATTTTTGGATGAAAGCAAGGCTTTCTTGGAATTCTTCCTCCGTCTCTCCGGGGAAGGCTACGATCATATCGGTAGTCACCGCACAGCCGGGGAAAAACTTCCGCAAAAGACTTACGCTTTCGTAGTATCGTGCGGTGTCATATTTTCGCTTCATCCTGGCAAGCACCGTATCACTGCCGGACTGTAAGGACAGATGGAACTGGGGACAGAGGTTGGGATAGCCAGCCATGACCCGGCAGAATTCTTCTGTGATGATCCGGGGCTCTAAGCTTCCCAACCGGATGCGCACCGTGGGCACAGCTTCGCAAAGGGCAGCAATCAGGGCAGCTAATTTCGGTTTTTCCGGCAGATCCACACCCCAGGAGGCAATCTCAATGCCGGTGACTACGATCTCCCGGTAGCCACCCGCGGCCAATTCCCTGGCTTGTTCCACCGCCAGTTCCAGCGGCGCGGAACGGACAGGCCCCCGGGTGTAGGGGATGATGCAGTAGGTGCAGAAATTTACGCAGCCATCCTGAACCTTCAGCATGGCCCGGGTTCTTTCCGTCAGTCCCCCGGCAGGGAGCACTTCAAATTCCCGGCGGCGGAGGGCGGCATCCAAAACCTCTGCGGATTTTCTGGACTCCACGGCTTCGATCACCGCATGTAAGAAGGCCTCCCGCTGACCGCTGCCACCCAGGACATTGACACCCAAAGCTTTTACAGCGTCGGCATCGTGCTGGCTGTAGCAGCCGCAGACAGCCACCACCGCGTCCTTGTGCTCCCGACGGCAGCGACGGATCACCGCCCGGTTTTTCTTGTCGGCAACGGCGGTGACAGAGCAGGTATTGATGATGTAGGCATCGCAGTCTTCCTGGAAGCTGCCTACGCAGTGCCCCAAAGCCAAGGTAAGCCGCTCCATGGCCTGGGTCTCATATTGATTTGTCTTGCACCCTAAGGTATAAAAACCGATTTTCATATAAATTCACCAAATTTAAGCGTTTGTTTTTGTGATAATCGGCCAAAGCCACAATTGCAATTCGAGGAAAAAGCCGATATAATAAAAAATACAAAAGATTCTGTATCCATTATACACGAATTTTTGAGTTTGTACAGAGTAAGGAGCGTTCCTATGCATCAGTTTCCCATTCATATACGTTCCTTCGGGGATGTGAAAGCTTTCATTGCCCTGGCTACTGTCCAGCCTTTCCAAATCACCGTCCGGCATGAAGATCAGCAGGTCAATGCCAAAAGCTTCATCGGCATGATGTGTTTGGATTACAGCAAGCCCATCTGCGTTTACTGCGAGTGCTGCGATGCGGATTTCCAAAGCTTTCAGAAGCAAGCCGCCCGTTTTATTGCGTAAAAGAGAATACCATCGTCCCGGGATCACCCGGGGCGATTTTTTTAGGTAATAAGTAAGAGGTAATAGGTAAGAAGTGGGAGAAACAAGCCAACAAAGTGCCATTTCCCGGGCTGTTTGTTAGAACTTGCGGCGCAGCCGCCAAGCCTTCCCCTTGAGGGGAAGGTGGCAAAAATCGGCTCTTCGGAACCGATTTTTGACTGGGGGAGAGAAAATACTGTCTTTTAGGCTGTTTTCGTATTTCTCTCCCTCAGTCAAATTGCCTAATTTCGGCAATTTGACAGCTCCCTCGTCAGAGGGAGCCTTTTTGCTGTTCTAACCAACTGCCCGACAAACGGGAATTGGCAAATTCCGCCAAACAGAATCCCCCGGAACTTTTCGTTCCGGGGGCATATTCTTTACTTCCACAGACCCACAGGGTACAGACCCTCCTGGGTCTTCTCCTTCAGGGCCGCCACCACCATGGGCTTGTCTGCCGCATAGGTGACACCATACCACTTATCTGCAACCATGCCATCATCATGATCTGCATATAGATAGAGATATGGTTTTGCAAATAAATAGAACAAGGCCGCTTTGATATTTAATTGTTTACCATTTAATTCTTCCGTCTTCAAAAACAACAAATCCTAATTCTTCAAGAATAAATACCATATCATCATGTGAGATATCTTCTCTGTCATTCAAATAATCGATGATATCGTTATTATATCTATGGTCATTTGGAAACCGCATTTTGTAGAGAATGATTTTTAGACAATATGAAGTGACTCCTGACTTGTAAAACGCGGATTTACCTGTCATACTTAAGTTACCACACAAAAAGTATACTGGAATTACCACATACAAGGAGGAGTCACTATGACAAGTATAACCTATGTTGGAATGGA
>JAGBTV010000124.1 GCA_017631155.1 Oscillospiraceae bacterium
CGAAAAAGACGGTGTTTTGACAATCACCGATGAAGCCAAAAGCAGTAGTAACTATTCAAATGCGATTTTAACACGTTATGTACCCAACGGTATCGTGTTCGATGATGTGTACATCACGACCGGGGCGGCGAAATTGACGGTGGATACCTTGTCTGCAAAATCGTTGGAATTGAAACTCGGTGCAGGTGATGTGCGATTTGAGAGCCTTCATGTTTCTTCAGCTGCCGATATTAAAGGCGGCACGGGACAAATTACCATTGCGAGCGGTACGCTCAATGACCTGACGCTTGACATGGGAGTAGGTGAACTGAATTTCAGCGGTGCTTTGCTTGGAAATAGTGATTTGAAGTTTGGCGTTGGAGAATCTAATTTAACGCTGATTGGCAGCAAAGATGACTACAAAGTAGATGTTGAAAAAGGTCTTGGAAGCATTTCCATTGATGGAAAGAATGTATCCGATTTCGGCAGCGGCGGAAACGGCCAAAGTCATATTCATATTGAAGGTGGCGTTGGGGCTGTCCATATTGTATTCCAAGAAGACTAACAAATTCCAATATGTCGAACTGAATACAGTTGCAGTGTGATAAAAGAAGAACCACCCTATCGGGTGGTTTTCTTATTGGTGGAGCCGAAGGTCAACCAGTTCTGACCACCAAATTGTCCAAGGACTACATTTACTCATTCCGTGGAGATTCTTCCTTGCTTGGATGATGTGTTTTATTGTGTATGTGCTTCTATATTATTAACTATCTTTCTCTTAGTATTTATAGTTATTTGCAGTTCAGTATAGTCCAAAAGAAAAGAGAACAACTCAGGGCAGTAGAATAATAACCCATAACAACCCCTTTTAAGAAAACCCCATACACCCCAATTCCTTTTTGGACAAGAAAAGATAACCAAAGACAGTATACCTTAATGCAGTCCAATATAAGAGCGGTAGCGGTCGGATGCGACCGCTATCGCTTAATTACATTCAGTTGCCTGTCTTATGCTGATAGGTCTACCACCTTTGATTTCGATTTCAACAAAATCGCCTGGGTATGTATCCTGGAGCGTTTTTCTTGTTGCTTCACTTGCATCAGCGAGAGCAAAACGATATTCTTCATCATCGACTGTGAATGTGATGTATTCATCTGAATCCAATACATGTTGTACATACCCTGCTATTGTAAGTCCTGTTTTCTTCAAAGCATTGATACGGTTTTGCTCGCATACTTCTTGATAATGCTTTCGGTCAGCATCCACGGATGCTTTCATCATTTCAAAAGTCATCGCTATATCAGGTGTTACAGATGGTTTGTCAATGTTATCAAATGCATACTGACAAAATGCAGTCATCAGGTTCTTGACCTGTTCAGGGGTTCCACCATAGATTGCCCCCTTGAAGTTTTGATAAAAAATTGCCTGCTCAGGTTTCTTTATTTTCGCCATTGAATTTATTCTCCTTTGTTCATTTTATATTCCTCTTACGAGTTCAAAATAAGTATGAGGGAATAAAGAGAAAAAGGAAAAAAGTCCTCTACGGTGTTATACTATTGAATTTTTCGCATTTTCTTGATATAATTCTATTCGATAAACTTGAATTTGACGAAAGGGTTAGCTATATGGACAGAAAACAGTTTTTTGAAATCATTATGACTATTTGCGATTGGGATGCATCGGGTGATGACGAAAAGGTATTACGTCCCCTGGTGGAGTATTTGGCGCAACAGCCAGACGAAACTATATTCTCTTTTGACGAAACTATGGCAGAGTTGCTTTTTGAATTGGACACAAAGAAGAACTTCAAGAAAGCTCGTAGGTACTATACCCACACGGATGATAGCTTTTTGTATTCTCGATGCTGTGCATTGATTAACGGCGAGGATTACTATGAAAAGGCAAAAGCAGGCAGAGTTAGCGACCTGTGGCAAATGGAATTTGAAGCCATTTTAAGCGTTCCCATGTGTGCGTGGGAGCAAAAACACGGAGAAGATTCTAGCTACTATCCGTATTTGACAGCAAAAAGCTATGAAACAGGAAGCAATGTCGATGGATGGAAATAACGACAAATTCCAATATGTCGAACAGTTGGCACATACAACACATACAATGAGACAGGTTCGCACGAACCTGTCTCTTTCTCATACTCTGTCCAGTATATTGTTTATGGCGGTCTGCTCCTGTTTGGTAAAGCAGGAGTTATTCTGTGATGCTTGGTTTGCATCGAGTGGTGGCTTGGAATTGTGGAGCCGAGGCACCACTGTTTTCTGCCGAGTCAAGATGCAAGAAAACGGCAAAAGCAGACGAACAACTCAAATCATTGCCGGAAACAACGGTTGAAATGAAGAATCCTCTGTTAAAATTGTATCGGATCGGGAAAAAGACGCTGCAAGGTTCTCGAAATGGACGAGGAAAATAGTGAAGAATACTTTCAAAACTTTCTTTGAACCATTTCTATATCAAACACATACATGCTAAGCAAGCCCATCAAACATCAAATCGGTCATAGGTTTCATAGCAATCCAGGCACAGCTTTTTGCCGCCAGCCAGACGAATCCAGTTGGCACCGGCGGTTTCGCCGCAGCATTCGCAGGTGTAGGAGTCAAACAGTCTTGCCTTTTCCGGCAGAGAAATGATTGCTTCTTTCACATCGAACATTTCCTTCGGCTGCAGACTCTGATAGTAGGAAAAGCTTTCCTCTCTCGTGATTCCCTCCGGCTTCGGCTTCAGCACCAGGCGAACGCTCTCCCCTGTTTTGCGGTTGTAGAAAGAATAGGCGGACTTGCCACGCATATGGAACAGCAGATTGCCCTTGCCGATGCTGCAGCCCAGCATTACCTGAATGGCATCGATGCCACAGGCATCATTTTCCGCAATGCAGACCACCTGCTCGTCGTCGGAGAACTCCAGCTTCAGTAGCTCAATAGCATAGAGGCTGGCCTTATAGCCGATAGTTAGTCCGCCGCATTCGTGGCCGTGAAATGCTACACAATCATTCCAGGTTTTCATATTCATTCTCCTCATTCGATGATTACTGTTTTTCTGCCCTTCACATCCAGCACCTCTGCCCGGATGCCGTAGACAGCTTGCAGGGTTTCGGGCGTGACGGTTTCGATGCCGCCGTAGCTGTAGCCTTCGCCGGCTTTTAAGAAATAAAACTGATCGCAAAATCTCAGAGCCAAATTTAGATCGTGTATCACTGTGATTACCGTGATACCCTTCTCTTTGGCCACTTCCTGCACCAGCGCCATCATTTCATATTGATTTTTGGGATCTAAATTACTGGTAGGCTCGTCCAAAAGCAGCAGCTTGGGCTCTGCCACTAAGGCTCTGGCCAGCATCACTTTTTGCAGCTCACCACCGGACAATTCATCTACATAGCGCATCTGATAATCCAGCAGACCTACCCGATCCATTATCCGGCTACAAATATCCAGGTCTTCCTGGCTGACGGACCATTTGATATAGGGCTTGCGGCCCAGCAGAACACAATCGAAAACAGTAGTATGGGTCAACTCGTTCTTTTGGGCAACATAGGCTACGGTTTTCGCTAGTTCATTGCGGCCCAGTTGGAAAGCATTTTTGCCATCGATGGTCAGTGTGCCTGTTTTGGGCTTGCGGATCCGATTTAGGCAGGTTACCAGGGTGCTTTTGCCAGCACCGTTGTTGCCGAGAAGTCCCACTACTTCGCCGCTTTCGGCAGTAAAGCCTACGCCTTTGAGGATGTCTGCGTCGGGATAGGAAAAAGAAATATCCTTAATTTCAATCATTTCCGCTTTCCTCCCTTAACGATCAGATACAAGAACAGCGGAGCGCCCAGGAACGAGGTCAGTGCGCCAATAGGCAGCACAGTGGGAGCGACCAGCACCCGGGATACTACATCCGATAGCAAAAGAAGGATACTGCCGCACAGGGCGCTGCAAGGGATCAGGAAGCGGTAATCGTTGCCTACAAACCGACGCATGATGTGAGAAGCGATCAGACCAATGAAGCTGATGCAGCCAACAAAGGCCACTGCCACAGAGGAGATCAGTGCGCACAGCAGCATGCTCACCACGATCAGCCGTTCCACCGGCACGCCCAGACTTTTTGCTGTATGGGTGCCGCTTTCCATGGCATTATAGTTCCATCGGTTGCAGAAAAAGAAGCCGAAGGCAGCGGTGCTCAAGACTGCAATGATAGCAATCTCGCTCCACCCAGCTCTGCCCAAGCTGCCAAAGGTCCAGTAGACCACGGTAGCGACCATGACATCATCGGCAAAATACTGGATCAGCGCTGTGCCACCGGTAAACATGGAGCTGATGGCCACGCCGGCCAGCACCATAGTAGCCGGGGAAGTTCCCCGGAAACGAGCCAGAGCCAGGATCACTGCCGTGGTGGCAATACCGCCCAGGAAGGCAAACAGGGTCACAATGGTGGGACTCGTTACCGTCAAAGCGGAAGCTGCGCCGCCGGCGTTGACCTGGATACCGGCACCGAAATAGACGATGGCTATCGCTGCGCCAAAGGATGCGCCCTGGGACACTCCCAATGTGGAAGCCGAAGCCAAGGGATTACGCAACACATTCTGCATCACGCAACCGGAAAGTGCTAGGGCCATGCCCACCACCATTGCAGTGGCGACTCTGGGCATGCGTACATTCCAGATAATAGCGTTTTCCTGCCGGTTGCCGCCGCCAAAGAGGGTCCGCAGAATGTCTGCAATACGCAAATTCGCAGAACCGGCAGACAGGGACAGCACGCAGGCCGCAAGTAGCAGTACGAGCATACCGATCAGAATGGCCCATTTTCTTTTGATGTATTGATTGTAGGAAGTAAGCTGTTTTTTCTCCATATCATTGCCCAAGGGTCAGCTTGCCGTAGTACAAGCCGCCAGCTTCCATTTCTTCAAAGAAGTTTTCGCCCAGCATGAATTCCAATATCTGACCGCCGATGGTGGCCATATCCACATCGGCAAACTGCTCGGGGTACAATACGATGCCGGCATAGTAGGCATCCATGATGGCGTAGGTGATATTGGTGCCGCAGTTGTTGAAGGCAGGCATGGTGTAGACATTGCCTTCCTGCACCGCCCGCAGGGAGTCAAAATAGCCAGGGTTGGTCTTATATTCGTCGTTCACCAGATCCATGTTGCCGGGATCCAGGAAGATCACATCCGGGTCCCACTCCACGATCTTTTCCAGATCCGTTTCGAAATAGTTGGCATCTTTCACTTCGTCGGCAACATTCAGGGCATTGACACCGATAAAGGGGCCAAAGTTGGCATAGGTACCGGCAAAACCGTGACGGCCGGAGAAAGTGACAGCGCCGGTGTAGGCGGTCTTTTTCTCACTGTCGTCAATGTCCTTAGTGCGGTCGTTCAAATCTTTCTTGCAATCATCAATGAACTTCAGCACCGCTTCACAGCGCTCCTGTACGCCCACTACTTCGGCAAATACCCGCATGGCGGTGTAGAAGCTTTCGTCCACGAAATTGATGCTGAGGTATCGGACGCACACCACGGGAATGCCAGTCTGATTTTCCAGTTCCTCTGCTGCCTCCTGGGAGAAGCCTGCCAGGATCACGTCAGGCTTGGCCATGATGATCTGCTCGGCATAGCCGTTGTTGGCACCGCTGCCACCGCCTGCGCCTACAGCGGGCAGATTCTTGAGATCCTCATGGCAGACCATGGAATAGTCACGCAGCACGCTTTCACTCTTGATGTCATGGTCCTCCGCGCCTACCATCATATCTGTGACGCCCAGGTAAGCGGCAATGCGGGGTGCTCCGGAACCCAGGCATACGATGCTTTTTACTGTTTCGGGAATTTCTACTCGACGGCCCCAGGTATCAGTGACGATGCGGGTGTTACCTTCCGTATTATCAGGGGCGGTACAACCAGCAAACAGGCTCAGGCACAAAATGGCTGTCAGGATCAGAGCAAATAACTTTTTCATAGTCTACCTCTTTCTTTTTCCGGCAGGCTGTGTTATGATAGCGGTGCCTGCCTTTATTGGACGATTTGGGTCGGCAAGCCCCGGTTTGGTTGCAGCCAGCCGGGGCACCTTTGTCCCTATTGTAGCAACGCCTTATGCATCGCACAAGCCGGGTGGGGGGATATAATTTTACGCAACTGTTGCTTTTTGGATTGACTTTTTCAAAATATAGGTGTATACTGTCCTCGCAAGTAAATATTCCGTTTAAGTGCCTGTGGACGCGGTAACAGCCCCACAGGAGAATAGGAAACCGGGTGCAAATCCCGGACGGTACCGCCACTGTATGCGTGGAGGTTCTCTATTTGGCGAAAGCCGGTCATTGGCGAAAGCTGAGAAGGCTATGGGGAACTTATGATGCGCAAGTCAGGAGAACTGCTTAAATGAGGGAAAACACATGGGTCTGCAAGTACGGACCGGTGTGATTTTTGTTGCAGAAAATCGGCTGCAGCTTCCCTTTTGTAGGGATGCTGCAGCTTTTTGTATTTTCCGCAGACCAACTGAATATTGCTTATCGATGCGGCCAGGTGATCCGGTGAGAAACCGGAACAACCGTCCATTGCTGTGTTTGGCATCTCCCCCTTTGCCATAAGTCAGAGAGCCTGCCGTGTCGATTGGGTTTTTCACGCTTTGACAGGAGAGTGTAGCCTTGTTTGACCGTACTTGCGGCCAGACCAGGTTACACTCTTTTTATTTGCGAGAAGACCACAACTATGTAAAGGAGGGATGCACGTGACACCTGAAGAGAAAAGGGCCTGGGCGGAGGACCTTTTGCGAAAGAAATACGCAGAACTTGGACGATTGCCAACAAAAAAAGACTTTGACGATGTTGCCTGCTCCCAGATCAAGGCCTATCTTGGTCCTTGGCCACGAGCGTTGGAGTCTGCAGGGTTGAAACCACCCAAAGAGAAGAAAACCACCCCATAGCATAAGAAAGGATGTATCTGTTATGAGAATCAGCAAAAAAGTTTTGAGTTTGCTTTTGGCCCTGGTTATGGTACTGGGCCTGATTCCTGCCACAGTTGCAAGCGCAACGGAGGCAGAAGAATGTGTGTATCTTTCCATCAGTTTTGACGGAAAGTACATTGACGACAAAAATGGAGATCCCATCGTGTATCTTCCCATCCCGCTGGAGAAAATCGCTGCCGTTGACCTGACGGAATACGGTTTGGAGAATATGCAGTTTGATGCAGATGGTGATGGTGCATATGAGATCACCGCCCTGCAGCTACTGATCTACGCCCATGAGGAACTTTACGGTGGAAACTGGAGCGATGTAAACTTTGATGCCCTTCCCGGAAGTTCATACTTCGCAGGCGGTATCTTTGGCTTTACCGAGAACCTGGTTTATTTCCACAATGGCGATTTCCCTGTGGACGAATCCCAGGAAAGCGACTTTATGACCGTTGGCGCAACCTCCGACCGGATCGTGCTGGAAGCCGGCGACTTTTTGGATGTGGCCAGCTTTAGCTGCTACAGTTTCCTTTGGGATCAGCTTGGCGGCTTCCATCTGTTTGCTGACCCAGAGGGTAATTATGTCCATGACTATTCTGTAGCCGCAGGCGAGGCGCTGTCTGTAAAGTTGATGCACTCTTTCTGCGATCTGATGTTCGGTCAGTCTTGGGTGAAGGATGCTACGGATTACGAAGTCTATTACGGTGCTACCTTTGGTGAGGCAGAAGGAAGCGTTATGACCGACGACTCTGGCTGCGCCGAGATCACCTTTGATGCACCCGGTACTTATTATGTCTGGTGCGACGGTGCCATTGGTACCGATGATGGCA
>JAGBTV010000125.1 GCA_017631155.1 Oscillospiraceae bacterium
TCAGCGAAAAGATCCCTCGATTCCGCTTCGCGAAATTATGGTATGCTTGCCACCGGCAAGCATCCTATCCAAAATCGCTTCGCTATGCTCGGGATGACAGCTTGGGTGGTAATTGGAAACTGCCCGATAAATGGCAATTTGACTTTCCCGGACATCCATGATAATATTACAAAATAAGAAAGGAGGTGCCGCGATGCGCCGCATTTTGATTGCGTTGGTTCTTTGTATGCTGCTGACCATGGCGGCATCTGCCACCAGTCATATCACCGATATACAATCCACCACCACCGTATCCACTGACGGCACCTGCCGGGTCACGGTGGCTGTGGTGTTGCAGCTGGAGGATGCTCCCGAAAAGCTTACTTTCCCCTTGCCGGAGCAAGCTAAGGATGTGACGCTGAACGGAACCATCACCCGCACCAGCCGTTCCGACGGACGGCGGCATGTGAATTTATCCAGCTTGGTTCACGGACCCGGTTTGTATACCTTCACCATTCAATACCACTTGCCTGACTCCGTTTCCCAGGTCGGGGAGGAGCTGATCCTTTCTGTGGACCTTTTGTCCGGTTTTGCCTATCCGGTAGAGAAGATGAATTTCTCTGTCATGCTCCCCGGTGCGGTTTCTCAGGAGCCGCGGTTCTCCAGCAGTTATTTACAGCAGTCCGTTTCCGGAATCATGACCTGGTCTATGGAGAACGGTGTCATCACCGGTACCGTTCAGGACCGTCTTCAGGATCGGGAGGCCCTGACTATGAATTTGCCGGTAAAGGAAAACATGTTCCCCCAGTCCTTTGCCAAACGGTTGTCCCTGGATTATGCGGTAGTGGGCATGGGGCTTTGCTCTTTGGCCCTTCTGCTTTATTGGTTTTTGACCATGCGTTGCGGACCTGTCCGTCATGCCCGCAGAACCCACCCCCCTGCCGGTCTCACTGCCGGTGAAATGGGGTTATGTCTGACGGACCGGGGTGTAGATTTCACCTTGATGGTGATCTCCTGGGCCCAAATGGGGTATATTCTGCTGCAGCCTGACGATAACGGACGGGTTCTTCTCCATAAACGAATGGAAATGGGTAACGAACGAAGCGAATTTGAGGTTCGCTATTTCAAAGCCCTCTTTGGTAATCGCAAGGTTGCAGACGGCACCGGCTTCCGCTATGCGCAGCTGTGCATCCGCGCCAAAGCCTCTCGTCCGAACCGGCGCAGCCGTTTTTCCGAAGTTTCCGGCAATCCCAAGCTTCTGCGGCTGTTGAGTGTGTTGGTGAACCTTTTGGCTGCTATCTCTTTGGCGAAAACCTTCACCACAAGCACCGTTTCTCTGGTGCTTCTGTGTGTACTGTTTATTCCCCTGAGCGCCGGCGGCAGCTGGCTGCTGCAGGCCGGTTTGCAAAATCTTCATCTGCGGCACAAGCTGAGCCTGTGGCTCGGCGGCTTCCTCACCGCTGTTTGGTTTATCCTTTGCGTGATGGGCGGACGGACGGGCATGGCCCTGTTTACCCTGATGCTGCAACTGTTTACCGGTCTGGCTGCCGGATACAGCGGCAAACGCACCCAACTGGGCAAACAGCATCTTAGCGAAATTTTGGGGCTCAGACACTACCTTCGTAACATCAGCGATGCCCAAATGCAGCAGATCATCCTGCACAACCCCAACTACTATTATCAGATAGCCCCCTATGCCCTGGCTTTGGGTGTAGACCGGGCCTTTACCCGCCATTGGGGTGCCAAGCGCTTGCCCGAATGCAGCTATCTGACCACCGGTATGGACGGACACTTGACCGCCCGGGAGTGGAATCGCCTGCTGCGGGACACCGTAAATGCTTTGGATTCCCTCCAAAAGCGGCTTCCTTTGGATCGTCTGCTGGGTCGGTAAGCCCTCTTAGAAAGGACAGTTTTATGCTATTCGATACCCATATCCATATGAATGATACCGCCTTCGATGCCGATCGGGACGAACTCATCGCCTCCTTCCCGGATAAGGGTGTGGCTTTGGCCATGAATGTGGGCTGTTCTCTCGCTACTTCTTACGAAGCTATTGCTTTAGCAGAAAAATTCCCCCACATTTATGCCGCAGTCGGTACCCATCCCGATGCAGCGGATGAGGTAAACGAAGAGGTCTTAGAAACCTACAGAAAGTTATGTAAACTCCACCCCAAGGTCAAGGCCATTGGTGAGATCGGTTTGGACTACTATTATGAGGATATCCCACGGGATATTCAGAAGAAAGCCTTCGCCCTGCAGCTGGAGCTGGCTCGGGAACTGGATTTGCCGGTGGTGGTTCACGAACGGGATGCCCACGATGACGGTTTGGCCATGATTAAGCAGTTCCCCACGGTCAAAGGTGTCTTCCACTGCTACTCCGGCTCTGCAGAAATGGCGCAGCAGTTGGTAAAGCTTGGCTGGTACATCGGCTTCACTGGGGTGCTGACCTTTAAAAACGCCCGAAAAGCTGTGGAAACAGCCCAGGAAATCCCCCTGGAACGGATTGTCATTGAGACCGACTGCCCCTTCATGTCTCCGGAACCCTTCCGGGGCAAGCGCAACGATCCCACTAAGGTTTACCGCATGGCGGAAGCCCTGGCGCAGATCCGGGGCATCTCCGTAGAAGAAGCACAGTCTGCCACCTTTGAAAACGGAAAACGGCTGTATAGAATTGAAGATTAAGGAAAACACCTTGCCTTTTGCAAGGTGTTTTTTCAATATATCCATTTTCAAATTGATTTTTGTACATACTGTTTTTGGTAAAAGTGGAATATTTCTCCCAAATTTTTATAAAATTTGTACTTTTTCTAAAAACAGTGCTGGAACCTGTCTGACCA
>JAGBTV010000126.1 GCA_017631155.1 Oscillospiraceae bacterium
AAATGCCGTTTTGCGGCATTTTTGACTGGGGGAGTTGTTTTTCGCTGTATTTTACTCCCCCCGTCAGCCTGTTCGGCTGACACCCCCCTCATAAATGCGGGGGGCAAGATGTGGAGGGAATCTCCCCGATAAACGGAAATTTGTCAATTTGACAGATTGGTTTATTTATAGTATCATCCTTTCTTTTTAAATGCAACAAAGTTCCCCTAAAAAATCCCCCGACAGAAAATTGTTTGCAATCTTATTCTTTACTTTCTCCAAAAAAATGATATGATATAGAAAATCCTATAAAAAAGGAGCGTATGGCCATGGAAAACCAAAACGAAAAACAGAACAATCCCATGACCGACAAAGAACTGGATCTGTTCTTACAAGATGTTTCCCATCAAGTTGAAGAAGCCACCGAGAAAAAACCGGCCAAAGCCTCTGTTCCCCGTTCCGGGCAGCGGAAGCCCCCTAAAAAGAAAAGCAAAAAATCTAAGAAAATGTCCCGGAGAACCCTCAATATCCTCTGGATCCTTTTGGTGCTGATCTTCAGTGCTGTCTTTATTATCAGTGCTACCGTCTACATCAAATATAAGGTCGATTCTAACCGGCGTCAAAACGAGGATGAGGATCGGGTCAATATCAAAGAAAGCATTCAGGCAGCCGTACAAGCGACCAACCCCTCTGAAAAGCCCACAACGCCAGATCCCATCCCTACCTACCCCGGAGGGCTTCCCATCAACCCGCCTACCGAGCCTACGGCGCAGACCATTCTGCCGGAATATCTGCCTTTCTTTGAGCAGAACCCGGATCTTGTGGGCTGGATCGAGGTACCGGGTACCAAGATCAATTATCCTGTGGTGCAATCTATGCCGGACAACAAAGACTTCTATATCGACCATGACTTCATGGGTCGCCCCAGAGGCGCCGGTGCGATCTATGTCCGGGAAAGCTGCGATGTGTTCATGCCGTCAGACAATGTAACCATTTACGGCCATCATATGAAGGATATGACCATGTTCGCCGGTTTGGACTACTATTGGGAAAAATCCTGGTGGGAGACCCATCAAACCTTTACCTTTGATACCATTTTTGAACACCATACCTATCAGGTATTCGCGGTATTCAGAACCAGCGCCAACATTGGCGAAGGCTTCTCGTACCATCAGTTTGAGAATGCCGCCACCGAAAAAGAGTTTGATCTTTTCGTAGATACCGTCAAGACATTGTCCCGCTATGATACCGGCATCACGCCCCAATACGGAGACAAGCTGGTATGCCTGTCCACCTGTGAGTACTCCATGAACAACGGCCGTCTTGTTGTGGTGGCCAAGCGGATCTCCTGATTTTATCAGTAAAAAAGAGCAGCGGAAAATCCGTTGCTCTTTTTGTTTCTATCAAAGGCTTTTTAAAAAAGCCGCCAGGCGATCCAAGCCCAAAACAAGCTGTTTTTCTGCACAGCAGCAGGAGATCCGGATATGCCCCGGGCAACCGAAGCAGCTTCCAGGTACGGTGGCAACACCGCCTTCAGCGATCAGCCGGGTACAGAACGCTTCATCGGTAAGGCCGAATCGGGAAATATCCGGGAACACATAAAATGCGCCCTCCGGCTCCGGGAAAGAGAGGCCCATTTCCTTTAAGCGGCGGCACACCAGTTCCCGGCGACGGGCATAAACCTCAGCCATAGGCTTGGTGTTGACTGTCAGAGCAGCCACGCAGGCATCCTGCAAAAAGGTGGGCATAGAAGCCAGCTCCGCCGCATGGAGCAGCAACAGCCGATCCATCACCGTTTCCGGGCATACCAAATAGCCGATCCGCCAGCCGGTCATGGCATAGGGTTTGGAAAAGCTTTGGCACAGCAGAATCTTTTCAGCCAAAGACCCATCCAAGCACAAATCGGGACAAGGCCTTTCGGACAGTCCCTGATAAACATTGTCGCAGATAATATAAATATCCTTTCCCGCCACCGCGGCTTTCACAGCCTCTAAAGAAGCCTGGGACAGTACCGCGCCGGAAGGGTTGTTAGGGGAATTGAGAACGATAGCCTTGGTCTTTTCCGTGATACACGATGTCAAAGCTTCCGCAGTCAACTGAAAGCCTGTTGCCCGGATGTCCAAAAACACTGGAACTGCCCCGGCAGCCAGGGTGATAGATTCATACAGAGGAAAAGCCGGGGTGGGAATCACGACCTCTTCTCCGGGATTTAAGATGCCGGTAAGGGCGGTATACAACGCGCCGGTGGCGCCGGCAGTAATCAGAACCTGCTCCGGCTTGCACTGCATACCCCGTTTGGTTTCAAATTCCGCGATGGCTCTGCGCAGACTTTCCTCACCTTGATTTGGAGCATAGTGGGTTCTCCCCTGGTTCAAAGCCTCGACAGCTGCCGCCTTGATCTGATGAGGTGTATCAAAATCCGGTTCTCCGATAGTTAACATAACACAATCCGGAACCGTCTTCGCCAAATTGGTATACCTACGGATGCCGCTGCGCTGCAAGCTTTGCAGCCGATCATTCAAAGGGATCATACATACTTTTCCGCCAATTTCTCGAAAAAATCCGCGCCTTTCACCAAAATAGCTTCCTCAAAATCAAAGTTTACACTGTGCAGAGCAGGCCCTTCTCCCAAACCCAGGAAGAAAAACACACCTGGAACACGCTGCTGGTATTCCGAGAAGTCCTCTGCCGTCAGGGAAGGTTCCGGTAGCAGCTCCACTGGCAGCAGCCGGGAAACCGTATCCACCAGCTCCGGAGGATTCATCACCGCAGGAGAACCCTTGGTGATATGCACCTTGGCGGTGCATCCGGTCTTCTCACAGACCTCCCGGACGATCTGCTCCAGTCCTGTCTGTAAATAATCATGAATTTCCGGGCGATAGGATCGCAGGCTGCCCTGCAGCACCGTTTTCGCGGAAATTGCGTTACGAACGGTACCGCTTTGGAAGAAACCGAAATTCAAAATTCGATATTCCTCTGCAGGCAATGCTTTTTCCAATTCCCGAGCCCGGGTATAGATCTGCATACCCGCATCCAAAGCATCCAGCCCCTGGCAGGCTTTGCCGATATGGGCAGAACAGCCGGTGATCTCGATATCCACCTCACAGGCCCGAGCCATCAGTTCCTTTTCCCGGGTAAAAACCTTGCCCTTTTCCAGCATAGGCCACAGGTGCAGACCGAAAATCGCTTTCACCCGGTACTGCTCCAGCACCCCGGCTTCGCAGATCTGCCGGGCGCCATCCACAGGCTCCTCTCCAGGTTGGAAGATCAGCAGTACATTGTTGGATAGTTTCTTTTTGGCAGACAGACGACGGGCAAGCTCCAGCAAAATGGCGGTATGTCCGTCATGGCCGCAGGCATGCATTTGTCCCGGGTGGGTAGATGCGTAAGGCTTATCGGAGTTTTCCTGAATAGGCAAAGCATCCATATCCGCCCGGAACGCGATGGCGCTGTCTGCCCCAAAGTCAAAAAATGCGCATACAGCACAGCCCACCGGGGTCAGCACCTGACAGTTTAGCCCGGAAAGACTTTTCAGCACATATTCCTGTGTCTTGGGCAGCTCCAGTCCCAGCTCCGGGATCTGATGCAGCGCCCGTCGGTCCTGAATGATTCTCATATGCACACCACCTCGCAATTTTTTGTTTCATTATACTCCACTTGGGAACAGGTGTCAATTTTAAGCTTGTGTTTCCGTAAAAAAGATGGTAACATACAGCTAAACAAATTGCCATTTCTCGGTGAGTTGCAAATTTTAAAAACCTTGTCATCCCGAGTATAGCGAAGCGATTTTGGATAGGATGCTTGCCGGTGGCAAGCATACCATAATTTCGCGAAGCGGAATCGAGGGATCTTTTCGCTGAA
>JAGBTV010000127.1 GCA_017631155.1 Oscillospiraceae bacterium
TGCCAGTCCCATACCGCCGGCAATGGCTGCACCCAGATCGGTCAGGATATCACCGAACAGATTGGATGTAACAACAACTTCAAAGCGTTTGGGATCTTTCACCATGAACATACTGGCTGCGTCAACCAAATAGCTATGGGTAGGCACATCGGGGTACTCCTTGGCCACTTCTGCAAAGATCTGATCCCAAAATACCATGGAATAGTTCAGCGCATTGGCTTTGCTGATGCTGGTTACGCTGCGCTTCTGCTCCCGGGCCACTTCAAAAGCATACCGGATAATGCGCTCACATCCATGGCGGGAGAAAACACCGTCCTGAATGACCACCTCGTTTGGCTTACCCTTATAAAGCCAGCTTCCGCTGCCGGCATACTCGCCCTCGCTGTTTTCCCGGATGAAGAGCATATTGATATCCTCAGGCGCCGTATCCTTCAGCGGGCAGGGCGCGCCCTTCATCAGCTTCACCGGCCGCAGATTCACATACTGGTCAAAACCCTTACGGATCCGAAGCAGCAGATCCCACAAAGAAACATGGTCCGGGACACCGGGCGCACCAACCGCCCCAAGGAAAATAGCATCCGCTTTTGCCAACTGTTCCATACCATCCTCCGGCATCATTCTGCCGTTTTTCAGATAGTATTCGCAGCCCCAGGGATAATGGGTAAATTCAAAAGAAAAGCTTCCGTCCAATTCGGCAACCGCTTTCAGCACTTTGACGCCTTCCGCAATGACCTCAGGACCGATGCCGTCACCGGCAATGACCGCTATTTTATATACTTTCATCGGAGTATCTCTAAAAACTATTTTACTTTTTTAGTATATAGCCCTATAATATATTTGTAAAATACTTTTATTCTTTATTTTCATAGTTTTAAACTATTATAGGAGGCACTATGACTCTGGATCAACTTCGTTACTTTAAAGCTGTTTGTCAGCACGACAATGTCAGCCTCGCCGCGGAAGCGCTGAATATCTCTCAACCTTCCGTATCCAATGCCATCGCGAATCTGGAAAAAGAATTTGGTTCAGCGCTGTTCACGAGGCAGCGCAAGCGCCTTGTGCTGACAAAGGAAGGTACGCTTCTGCTTGAAATGACAGAGCAGCTTCTTTCTCAGGCGGACAATATCAACCGGATCATGCGGGAAATGGGCAGCAAAAAGCAAATATTGCGGTTGGGCGTTCCCCCAATGATCGGTTCGCTGGCGTTGCCGGTTTTGTTTACTCAGCATTTCAACCGCTATCCCCAACTGCAGGTACATATAGCGGAAGACAGCAACAGTGGTCTGAAGCGGCTCCTTGCAGACAATCAGATCGATATGGCCTTCCTGCCCCACATCCATTCTTTCGGAAGTGAGTGGTGCTCTGTGCCGGTCACAGAACTGCAAAATGTTTGCTGTGTCAGCAAAACCCACCGTCTGGCCGGTAGAAGCAAGATTTGCCTGGCGGATTTGAAAGACGAGCCGCTGGTTCTGTTCAAGAACAGTTTTTTCCAGACCCAGCGGATTCTGGAGGGCTTCTCCCACATATCCTGCACCCCCAATGTACTGTTGGACACCGCCCAGCTTTCTACTGTCCAGAATGTGGTCGCCAGCAATGCGGTTGTCGGATTTATGTTTGAATTCCTGCTGAAATCCACCCCGTCACTTGTGGGCATTCCTCTGGATCCGCCCATGTCCACATTGGTGAGCCTGGTCTGGAAGAAGGACCGTCATGTATCGGAGAGCATGGAGAATCTGATTCAATTTATCAAAGAGACTCCCAACGGCATATGCACTGCCAGTCAGGGCTGATTATTATATAACAAGCCCGTTATGCGATTGAACCGCCGTGTACGGAACCGTACGCACGGAGGTGTGAGAGGTCGGGGCTAAAAGCCCCTCCTACTCGATTTTGAAGATTTACTTTCTACCAATAATTACAACATGATTGCTTATATCATACTTCGCCATTACGCCTGTACTTATCGCAGCAGTATCCTTCAGCAGATGCGGGCTATAGCAGCAAAGTCGTTTTGCAAACAAAAAACGTTGAACTAATCCGCATCTTATGTTAGACTGTCTCACAGAGTCAAAATTGCATAGCTATCATATTGCCGAATGTGTTTACGAAATGCCCGTCAATAAATTCTTGCATTACGATAGAGATATCGTTATCCGATTGTGTAACCAAACACGATCTATTCTTTTGTTAAGATATATCACTTAATTGTGTCGTTATTTATTAAAACGAGAATGCACCTTTGCTTCCGCTTTGCTTTTGTGTCATTATCTTTTAATATTTCGTGTCATTATTTATTTCGAAAGCACAACCGGAAAGCGGCATACAAATTTGACCCCGCCATTCGGGAAACATTTCAATATTACGGACTTATACGAGAAGACGGCACCCATCACGGGTGCCGTCTTTATCTGTTCGACAAATTGGAATTTGGCTTACTTCTTTTTCTCGTTGAAGTAGATAATGAATGCACCCATAACGGCAATAGCGGCAAGAATACCAAATTCTATTGCTTCTGTAAATATGCTCATTACTAACAGCCCAATAACAAGCGTTACAACCGCTGCTAATATTGCCTTTTTCATATAATCACCCCCTTTGTCAAATTGGGATTTACTCGATTGGCTTTTTAATGGAAAACTGCAATAAAAGCAATTCGGCAACCAAAGAGAGTGTAATAAGTCCAGCAACCA